>JAPWUP010000032.1 GCA_028275505.1 Bryobacteraceae bacterium | reverse complement strand
CGTTGAGGACGACGGCAACAGCCGCGCAGCCGGCCGCTACCCAGGCCAGCGCCGGCTGCCAGAGAGCGGCGGGCAGGGCGACGGCGGCCGCGCTCCAGAGCGCCGTGCTGACCCGCTGACCCCAGCGCAGGTTGAGATCCGCGGGCATCCGGCGCTCGCGGAGGATCAGCCGCGTCCAGGGGACGGCACGGTCGAAAAGGTCCGTGCGCAGAATCGAAAAAAACGTCCAGCGCTTCAAATGTTTTGCCTGAAGCGACTTCACCAGCCGGATCTTCTCGCCCGCCCGGCGCAGCCGCGCGCCGAGCTCGATATCCTCCACGGAAGGCCGCACGAAGCAGGCGCAGAAACCGCCGTGCCGCAGAAAAACCTCGCGGCGAATGGCGCCGCAGCCCGACCAGAACGTGGAAGCCTCCTCGCGGCCGGTCTGGTGGACGTAATGGTGCAGGAGATTGCGGTACTGGGAGAAAAAGTCATCCTGCGCGGGAGCGTCGTCGTAAGAGCCGATCACCGCGGCAAGCGAGGGATCCGCAGCGAAAAGTTCGCGCACGCGCGCCACCACATCAATCGGCGCGAGCACATCGGCGTCCACGAAGAGCAAGACGTCGCCGGTGGCGTGCCGGGCTCCCAGGTTCCGGGCGCGGGCCGGGCCGACCGGAGCGCCGGTGGAAATCACCCGCATACCCGCGGCTCGCGCAATGGAGCGCGAGAGATCGCTGGACCCGTCATCCACCACGATGCACTCGTCGGGCGGCGGGTCCAGCTCGCCCAGACGCTCCAGGCAGGCGCGCAAGACCGACTCGCCGTTATGCACGGGGACGATCAGCGAGACGCTCGGGCGGTGCGTCCCCGGGGCGACAGGAGTTGACATCGCCCTCGCCGCTCATTTTGCCAGTTGGGTGCTCTGGTGCGCCGCCAGGCGCCACTGGTTACCCTGGCGCACCCACAAGTGAAGGATCATGAGACGGTTATCGAAGGGACGCTTGTCGGCTTCGCCCGTCATACGGACAAAGGCATGCACCACGGCAGCATTGCCGTGCAGCTTCACCGTAATTTTTTCATGCTCGATGCGGTCGTAACGCTGGGCGCCGGTGCGCAGGCGCCCGAGGTACTGCTGCTTGGTCTCGATGACGCCGGTCGAGTGCGCGTAGATGAGGTCGTCGTGAAGCAACCGTTCCAGAGCGTTGAAGTCACGCTGCGTGACGGCGGCCGCCCAGGCCTTCTCCGCCTGCCGCAACTCGTCCTCGGACTGGGCGGGCGTCAGCGAAGCCAATAGAGCAAGCACGTTAACAAGGATGAATGGACGCATGACTCTTTGATGATAGCCCAAAGCTGCCGCGCTAATCCCCAAGCCCTCTTGGGCCGCATTTGTGGATCCGGTGGACAACCCTCCGGCCCCTTGGGACCACGCACCCGGCATCGGTTTCTGCAAAATCACCGACACCAACGGCAGACCAAATCTGCAAGTAATTGCAAACTCGGAGGGAAACCAAGGATGGCGGAGAGGGGGGGATTCGAACCCCCGGTAGGGGTTTTTAGCCCCTACGACGGTTTAGCAAACCGCTGCTTTCGACCACTCAGCCACCTCTCCGGGTTGGCCGCTCAGTTTTCATGCTAACACAACTCCGGGCGCGGCGAAAGCCCGCTGCTGCATCCGTCCACGCCCGGGCCATGCCAGCGAGCCACCGTTCCCGCTCGGCACGGATCTGGCTGACGAGCGCTCAGTTGGCGGCTGGCGCCTCCCCGAAATGGCGTGCCGCGCACTGCCTCCCGCTCAAGCCGATCCCGGCCCGCAGCCCCATTCGTGCCCCAAGGCCCTCTCCAGCGAGATCTGCATTACGCAATTCATTGCCGGCGCCGTCTCATCGAAAACGGCCAGGATGGATTCGATGAGATCCTCGCCCGTTGCGCTTCGCACGTCCGCCTCGGTCATGGGGTAGTAAACCTGGAAGCCGGCCCACTGACTCTTCGGCGCGCTCTCCAGCACCCGGCGCAGGGCTGTCACGCCCGGAAAATCTTCTGCTCCGTAGTCGGCCGCGCCAGATTCCCAACCTCCGCCGAAAACACGGAAGCCTTCCCGTAGCAATCGGCGCAACTCCCGATCCAGCCGGCTACGCGGCTTCAGTCCGGCGATCAGACGGTGCCAGTCCCAGTCGGGCTGCAAGCGACAAGCCCGGTTGCCCGCCGGCGGACGGATGTACCCCCGCTCCACCTGCATTCCGCACTGGAATAACTTTTCTTCCGTGTCCAGATAGATGAAAAACTTCGCGCAACCAAAGCTGATGTGGCTGGAAAGTGGCTTGGCCGCACGATTGGCCAGTGGGAGCCAGCCGATCCACCGCCAGTAAGCGCCACGTCCCCACTTCTCGGTGACGAACGGCTGGCGGTAACGCGCTTCCAAAGCTCGCTTGATGATACGGGTGATGCGCTCATGCTCGTCGAGCTTTCCTACCCGGATGCCCCGCTGGAAATCGAGAAACTCGGGTCGGAAGCCCCCTGCTCGGCTAGTTTCCCCGATTGGTGGTCGAGTTAGCCACTGCGGTGAGCGCAGGATCACGAGGGGTCGGTTCTCTTCGTGTACTTATTTCACCAGATACTTCGGATTAACCTTCCCGCGTTCCGCGAAACCGCCTAACTCAGGACGCATCTCGGAGAAGCGCGGGTAACTTTCCCAGATATCGCCTTTGCCCAGCATTCTGGGATCGCCGTGGTCCTTCAAGGCCTTTTCCAGAGCTGCGCGCATGGATTTCCGCACCGATTCGTAAGCCGCTTGTCCAGCCAGGTTTTTCAGACAGCCGGGATCCTTGCTTATGTCGAATAACTGCTCCTCGGGCCGCTTGCCAAAACCGTGTTCGAACAGAGGAGCGACCTTGGGATCGTTCCGATGCTCCAGCATCCACTGCTTGGTGGGCCCGTTATCTATGTCGGCGTAAAGCTCAGGATCGCCTGCGGGCCAGCGATCCGGCTTCATGTTCCACACATACAGATAATTGCCCTCCCGCAGGGCGCGCGCCGGATAACCGAGGTTGTCGAAGCGGGCATGGGAGTGGCGCTCGCGGCCCGAAAACACGCGCCGGCGATCCGGCTCGATGACGCCCGACTTGCCGGAGCGAAGCAGGTTGACCATGCTGCGTCCGACCATCTCGCCGGGAATCGGCACGCCCGCCGCTTCCAGAAAGGTAGGCGCAAAGTCGGCGAAGCTGATCAGGTCGTCGGAGACGCGCCCGCCTTTGCATTGCGCCAGCCACATCACGGCCAGCGGCACGTGGATGCCGTAGTCGTACATGGTGGCCTTGGCGCCGGGAAAAGACATGCCGTTGTCCGCGGTGACCAGAACGATCGTATTTTCCAGCTCGCCCCGCTTTTCCAGCAAATCCAGCATGCGAGCAAGGTGGGAATCGAAATATTCGATTTCGTAGTAGTAATCGAGTATGTCGCTGCGGACCTCGGGGGAGTCCGGCAGAAAAGGAGGAACTACAACGTCTTCCAGCCGCTTTCCTGCCTTGAGACCCGCCCCTTTCTCGTAAATGCGATGCGGCTCATGGCCGCCATACCAGAAGCAAAAAGGCCTGTCTTTGGGACGGGCGTTCAGGAAGTCCTCGAAATTCCGGGCATAATCGTTGGAACTGATGCCGCGCGGAGGATTGGCGACCTTGTACTTGTCGAAGCTCGGCCCGGCAGGATTGTGCGGCCAGCCTGCATCCGTGTAATTGCACGGACCTGCGCCCTTGCCTGTGAGGCCGACGAAGTAACCGTGGCGCTCGAGCAGCTCGGGGAAAACCGTGAACTTGCGGGGAAACAGGCTGGCATGCGTTCCTGCTTCCTCCAACTGCCATGGGTAACGCCCGGTGAGCAAACCGGCCCTCGCTGGAGCGCACCCGGGCGACAAGCTGTAGCACTGCCGAAACAGCACGCCCTGTGCGGCCACGCGATCGAAACCTGGCGTCTTCACCACCTTATCGCCCATCGCGCCCGTGTGAGGGTATGACTGGTCATCGGCAATCGCGATCAGGATGTTGGGCCGCCGCGCGGCGGCAGAACGGATCACCGCGGGGGCCGCGAAGGTCCCAAGGAAGTTTCGGCGTGTGAAACGAGCAAAACGATCCGGCATTTGGTTTTCCCAAAATAGAATATTCCTGCGCGCTTTGCCAATGGGAAGGGGTGGGAACGACGGAGCCGGCGGAACGGCGCTCAGCCTCCCGGTTCGCTGGAGTGCGGGGTGCGGTAGGACCCGGGCCTGCCGGCAGTGAGTCTGCGCCCCGGCCATTCCAGCCGCATGTCTTCCGTTACTTCGTCGAGCATTTCCAGCGTGGCCACGCGGCTTTCCAGCGCAAATGCGGTCAGCAGCAGGTTGTCACAGATGGCGTTGATCAGACGCGGGATCCCCTGGGAACGAATGTGGATTTCGCGCAGGACCTCGGGCGGAAAGACGGTGGGCTCGCTCATGCCCGCCCGCGCCAGCCGAGTGTGGATGTATTCGATGGTCTCGGATTCTTCGAAAGGTCGCAAGGTGCAGCGGAGAGCGATGCGCTGCTTGAGCTGGCGAAGGCTGGGAGCATCCAGCTTGCGGTCCAACTCAGGCTGTCCCGCCATGATGATTTGAAGCAGCTTGCCGCGCCGCGTCTCCAGATTCCCCAGCAGCCGCACTTCCTCGAGCACGTCCCACTCCAGGTTGTGGGCTTCGTCAATGATCAGAACGGTCGTGCTCCCGCTGTTGGCGTTGTCCAGCAGGAGCTGGTTCAGCGCGATCAGGACTTCCGTCTTGGACGTTCGCGTACAGCGCAGGTCGAGATCGTATGCGATGAGTTCGAAGAACTGGTCTACGGTCAGCCGGGAGTTGAACAGGAAGGCAAAATCAATGCGCCGGGCGGTGAGAAAGTCCCGCAGACATTCCAGCATGGTGGTCTTGCCCGTCCCCACCTCGCCCGTAAGCACCACGAAGCCCTTGCGGCTTTGTACGCCGTAAATGAGGTTGGCGAGCGCTTCTTCGTGCTGGCGCGAGCGGTAAAGGAACGCGGGATCCGGCGTCAGGTTGAAGGGGCTTTCCTTGAAACCGAAGAATGCGTTATACATCCGACTGCCGGCTGGAGCTGCGCTTAGTCCATCTTACCATCCTGCCGGCGGTCTGTATCGGGAAGCATCCGGATTACGTCGAAGTCCACGTTACCGCCCGAGAGAATCACGCCCACCGAGCGTAACTCCGGCGGCAGTTTCCGGAACAAGGCGGCTGCCGCGGCCACTGCACCGCTTGGCTCTACGAGCAGTTTCAGGCGCATCAGGAGGAAACTCATGGTTTCCAGAATCTCCTCCTCGCTGACGAGCAGCACGGCCTCCAGGTGCTCGCGCAGCAGGCTGAATGTCAGTTCGCCGGGCTGGGGCGCCCGGAGGCCGTCTGCGATGGTGTCCGGTGGCGAGATGCGGACGCGCCTGCCTTGCGCCAGCGAGAGATACCAGTCGCTGGCCCGCTCCGGCTCGGCACCGAAGACGCGGATTTGCGGTCGCAGGGCCTTGGCAGCGATGGCGCAGCCGGAGAGCAGGCCGCCCCCGCCAAGCGGCGCGATCAGCGCGTCCAGTTCGGGCACGTCCTCCAGGAGCTCCACGGCGGCAGTGCCCTGGCCGGCAATGATCCAGGGATGGTCAAACGGCGGGACCAGCGTGGCGCCGGTTTCGCGCGCGATCGCTTCGCCGATCGCCTCGCGGCTTTCGCGCTGCCGGTCGTAGGTCACAATGCGGGCGCCGCGGGCGCGAGTGGCCTCCAGCTTGGACCGCGGCGCGTCGGCAGGCATCACCAACGTGGCCTGGGTCCCTGCTTCCCGGGCAGCCAGTGCGACCGCCTGGGCATGATTGCCCGACGAGTAAGCCACCACGCCGCGACGCAGTTGCCCGGCGTCCAGTTGCAGGATAAAGTTCGTGGCGCCGCGTATCTTGAACGCGCCGCCGCGTTGCAGGTTCTCGCACTTGAAGTAACAGTGCAGCCCCGCGCGCTCGTCAAAGCTGCGCGAGTGCTCGACGGGGGTGCGGCGGATTCGGTCCCGGATGCGGGCATGCGCCTGCCGGATGTCTTCGAAGGTCACCACGGGACCATTGTAGCCGCTGGCGGATCGGCTACCTTCACGCACAAATCTGCTATCCTATTTGACTAACCCCCGCAAAGGGATCGGACAGGAGACTTGTATCCCATGCATATCCGCAAGCAGAGATTGCTGACGCCGGGACCAACGCCCCTGTATCCGGGCGCGTTGCAAGCGATGATGGCCTCAGATATCCATCACCGCACCGAGGATTTTCGCCGCGTCTACCAGGCGGCTTTGAGGGATCTCAAGGAGGTTCTCGGGACCTCCCATGACGTGCTGGTGTTCTGTTCTTCGGGCACGGGCGCGATGGAGGCCGCCGTTTCCAATCTCTTCTCGCGCGGCGAAAAGGTGATCTGTTGCTCGGCGGGCAAGTTCGGCGAGCGGTGGGTTGAGATCGCGCGCGCTTTCGGCTTGGAGACCGTGGTGCTGGAAGCCGAGTACGGGCGCGCGGTTTCTGTCGAGCGAGTGGCGGAGGCTCTGGCGGCGCATCCGGATGCGCGCGGCGTCTTTGTGCAGGCATCGGAGACGTCCACCGGAGTGGCCCACGATGTGCGCGGCATGGGCGAAGTGGTGGCCCGCACGGAGGCCATTTTCGTGGTGGACGCTATCACCGGCATCGGAACCATGCCCTTGGACATTGACGGCTGGGGCCTGGACGTCGTGGTGGGCGGCTCGCAAAAGGCGTTCATGATTCCGCCCGGGCTTTCC
Organism: Bryobacteraceae bacterium; assembly: GCA_028275505.1. Lineage (GTDB taxonomy): Bacteria > Acidobacteriota > Terriglobia > Bryobacterales > Bryobacteraceae > DTHT01. Next base: position 23,789 of record JAPWUP010000032.1, on the reverse strand, counting down.
TTCATTACCCTGAGCCCGAAGGCCTGGCAGCGCGCAGAGACCGCCAACCTGCCGCATTATTACTTCGACTTGAAGAAGGAGAAGAAAAACGCCGAGAAAGGCGAGTCGAGCTGGACGCCTTCCACGGCCCTGCTTCTGGCGCTGGGCGCTGCGCTCAATTACATCAAGCAGATCGGCATGGACAAGCTGATCGAGAACGCTCAGCTCCTGGCCCGGGCTACCCGTGAGGCGGTGCGCGAGCTCGGTCTCGAGCTGTTCGCGCAGGATACGCCGGCAGCTTCGGTCACGGCGGTCAAAGCCCCGGCAGGTTGGGATTCGGGTCTCATCGTCAAAGAGTTTCGCAACCGCTTCGGCGCCATCATCGCCAACGGCCAGGGCGTCATGCGCGGCAAGATCTTTCGCATCGCGCACTTGGGCTACTTCGATTTCGCGGATATCTTCGCGATCATCGCGGGTCTCGAGATCATCCTCAACGCGCATGGATTCCCTGTGCGTTATGGAACGGGCGTGGCGGCAGCGCAGAAGGTTTACGCTGAAGCCGCGTTCGCCCGGGAGGCGGCGCTGGCATGAACATCCTCATCGCGGAAAGCATCGCCCCGGCGGCGATCGAGCTGCTGCGGCAGCCGGGTTGGAACGTGATCGTTTCCAATCCCAAGGACTATCTCGCCAGCCTGCCTGAAGCCGAGGCGTTGATCGTGCGCAGCGCGGTGAAGGTGACCCGCGAGGTGCTGGAGAAAGCGCCGCGGCTGCGCGTGATCGGTCGCGCCGGCGTCGGGGTGGACAACGTGGATCTGGCCGCTGCCACCGCAGCCGGCGTGCTGGTCATGAACACGCCGGGCGGCAACGCGGTCTCGGTGGCGGAGCACACGATCGCGCTGATGCTGGCCATGGCCCGCTCGATCCCGCAGGCCAATGCCTCCATGCATGCCGGCAAGTGGGAAAAGAAGAAGTTCATGGGCAGCGAGTTGCGCGGCAAGACGCTCGGGATCCTCGGGCTGGGCAGCATCGGACGCGAGGTGGTGCGACGGGCCCGCGCCTTCGAGATGCGGATTCTGGCCTGCGATCCTTACGTGAATCCGCAGTCCGCAGCGGATCTGGGCGTCGAGCTGGTGGACACGGCGCGCCTGTACGCCGAAAGCGATTATCTGAGCCTGCACGTGGCCCTGACCCCGGAGACGCGCGGCATGCTCAATCGCGCTGCGTTCGAGCAAATGAAACCGGGCATCCGCATTGTCAACTGCGCGCGCGGCGAGCTGATTGATCACGACGCTCTCTGCGAAGCTCTGGAATCGGGACGCGTGGCCGGGGCCGCCCTGGACGTCTTCCAGCCCGAGCCGCCGCCGCCCGACTTTCGCCTGCTGCAATTCGACTCCGTGATCGCCACGCCGCACATTGCCGGCTCCACGGAGGAAGCGCAGGAGATCGTCGGCGTGCGCATCGCCGAGCAGATTCTGGAGTACCTGCGCCACGGGGTGGCGATCAACGCCTGCAATATGCCCGCTCTTTCACCCGAGCAGTACCGCGTCGTCGCTCCCTACATCACGCTGGCGGAGCGACTCGGTGCGTTTGCCGCCCAGATCGCGCCTGGCCATCCGCGTGCGCTGCGCGTGGTTTACTCGGGTCGCATCGCCGAGGCCAACACGCACCTGGTGCGCAACGCGGGTCTCGTCGGCCTGCTCAATCGCTGGCTGTCAGAACGGGTGACGCTGGTCAATGCCATGCACGTGGCGGCGCAGCGGAACCTGGCCGTAGCCGAGCGGCACGAGAAGCGCACCGGCCACGTGGACTCCGTACGCTTGGAGCTGGAGACGGAATCGGGCGTGACCACGGTGGAGGGCGCCGTCGTGCTCGATCGCCCGCGCCTGATCCAGGTGGACGGAATCTACTGCGAGGCGCCGCTCTCCGGTCACCTGATCTTCATGAAGAACCAGGACGTGCCGGGCGTGATTGGCCACGTGGGGACGGTGCTGGGTCGCAACAACATCAACATTGCCAACTTTTCGTTGGGACGTCGCGAAGGCCCGCGCCCGGACGGTCCTCTGGAGGCCCTAGCGGTCGTGGAAACGGACGAGCCCGCATCGGAAGAAGTGCTCGCTCAGCTTCGCCAGCACCCTGCGGTGAAGGTGGCTAAAGTGGTGGAACTCGGCTGAGGGCGCCCGCGCCGCTCAGCCCTTCAGCATACCGACTGCTGCGTTCACCAGCACTGCGCCCATGCCGACCGGGATCAGCCGCTTCCAGCCTACGTTCATCAACTGGTCGTAACGGAAGCGCGGCCACGTGCCCCGGAACCATATGAAGGCGTAGATGACGATGGCCACCTTCAACAGGAACCAGAACGGCCCGATTACGGCGCGGTTCACAGCGGGAACGAGAAACAGCAGGCCGATTCCCACCAGCGACAGACCCACCACGCGCAAACCGATCGCATTGGCCCTGCTTTTCAGACGCGCGGCCAGCGGGAAGCACATCACTCCCGAGCCTGCCATCAGCGCCAGCGGAAACGCGTAGTTCAAGGGGTACTCCAGCCAGGCCACGTTCGGGAAGGGCCGCAGCCAGCCGCCCCAGAACAGCGTCACCATCACGCTCGCAACGATGAAGATGTTCGCGTACTCCGCCAGAAAGTAGAGCGCCCAGCGGAAGCCGCTGTACTCGGTGTGGAACCCAGCCACCAGCTCGGATTCCGCCTCGGGCAAGTCGAAGGGCGCACGGTTGGTCTCCGCCACTGCGGCGATCAAATACACCGTCGCCGGGATCAGCATCAACCCGTAATTCTCGAACGCGAACCAGATCTGCCGCTCGTACTGCGCCTTCACGATGCCCACCATGCTGAGCGTCCCCGCGGCCATCACGCCGGAAAGTAGCGCAAACGCCAAAGCCACTTCGTAGCTGATCAACTGGGCTCCGCTGCGCAGCGCTCCCAGCAACGCGTAATGGGAGTTGGCCGACCAGCCGCCCAGCACGATGCCGAGCACGCCCACCGCGGACATCGCGCTGATCACCAGCAACCCCACATTGACGTCCGCAATGCGCAACTGCTCACTGAAGGGCACCACGGCAAAGGCTGTCAGGGCGGTAAACACCGAAATGATCGGCGCCAGCAGGAACAGCCCTCGATCCGCCGCCGAGGGGATTACGTCCTCCTTGATGATCAGCTTGAGTGCGTCCGCGATCGGTTGGAGCAAGCCATGCGGACCCACGCGCATCGGTCCCAAGCGCACTTGAAAATCGGCCAGGATCTTGCGCTCGAGCAGGACAATGTAGCCGGCGACCAGCGGGAACAAGGCAATGATGACGATGGCCATCAGCGTCGGCATCGTCAGCGGGTGAGAGAGAATCTCCTGCATGGTGGCTTACCGCAACAAGACCGAATTCTGCGCCAGTTCGAGCCAGGGCTGCGGGTAGATCCCGATGGCCAGCGTCAGTACTCCGGTAACTCCCAGCGCCAGCCTGAGGCCGAGGCTCGAGGCCAGAGGCTCCCGATCCACCGCCTCGGAAATGAACATGCTCCGGACGATCCGGAAGTAGTAATAAATGGCCACCGCAACATAGGCAGCCGCGATTACGGCGAGCACATACTGGCGTGCCTGGATCAAGGCCCAGAAAATGTAATACTTCGCCAGGAAACCGGCCGTTGGGGGAATCCCCGCCAGCGAGAGCAGGAAGATCAGCATGAGGATGGCGTGGACGGGGCTCTTCTGCATGAGTCCGCTGAGGTCCTCCAGGTCTTCGCCGAGAATATGCTCGCGCCGGAGCGCCACTACGACGAGGAACGCGCCCAGATTCATGAAGGTGTAAACCAGCAGATAGACGGCCACGCCCTTGATGCCCGTCGGATTGCCCGCCACCAGACCGAGCAGGATGTAGCCCGCATGCGAGATCGAACTGTAGGCCAGCAGGCGCTTGATATTGGTTTGGGTTACCGCCGCCAGGTTGCCCACCGTCAGCGTGGCGATGGCCACCGCGCTGAGCAGCGGCGCCCACACTTCTCGCGCCGAAATGAGCGGCCCGAGGAAAATGCGCACCAGAAACGCGAAGGATGCCGCCTTGGACGCCACGGACAGATAGGCAGTAACTGTTGTCGGCGCGCCTTCGTAGGCATCCGGCGCCCACATGTGGAACGGCACGGCCGAAATTTTGAAAAGCAAACCTACCGAGGTGGTGGCGAGAGCCAGGAACACGAGCGGATCCCAGGGCGAGCGCGACGCCACGGCGGCGGTGATGTCGCCCAGACGGGTGGAGCCGGCAATCCCGTACAGGACCGAAAAACCGTAGACGAGGAAGCCGCTGGAGAATGCGCCCAGCAGCAGATACTTGATCGCCGCCTCGTTCGAGCGCTTGTCGAAGCGCAGGAACCCGACCATGATGTAAAAGCAGATCGCCATCAGCTCCAGACCCACAAACAGGGTGACCAGGTCGGAACCGGCGGCCAGAAAGTACATTCCACAGTTGGCGAGCAGGATGAGTCCGTAATACTCGCCGTGGTGCTCGCCTTCGATCTCCAGATACCGGTAGGAAACCAGGGCCACGATTAATGAGGCGGCCAGGAAGATCCAGTTGAAGAAGATGGAGAACCCGTCAATTGTGAGCGCGCCGCGAAAGGCGGTAAATTCGTTGAGGCCTTCCGCGGCCAGGAACATCTGCTGGCGCACCAGCCCGAGGCCCGCAAAGCCGATGCCCAGGGCCACGAATACCAGCAGCCACTTGCGTTGCCGCGGCTCCGGGAAGACCAGAAAGTCAAACAGCAACACGGCGCAGCCGAACAGCGCCAGCATGAGGGCCGGAATGAGTGCGAAGTGGTCTACCGACGTGTAGAACTCACTCACCGCAGCACCTCCAGCGGGGCCGAGGCCATCACGGGCGCCTGACGGAAGTACTCAGGCCGCACCCTCTGGACAATCTCCGTAACCGGTTTTTCCAGCACTTCGAAATAAGGTTTGGGATAGACGCCGATCCAGATGGCCCAGGCAATCAGGGGCAGGAACGTTGCCAGCTCGCGCCAATTGAGGTCAGGCAGGCGCAGGTTCTTGGGATTGGTGATCTGCCCGAGCATGGTTCGCTGATAAAGCCAGAGCAGGTAGGCGGCGCCCAGAATCACGCCCGTCGCCGCAAATGCGGCCCAGATGCGGTTGGCCTCGAACGCCCCCTGCAAAATCGTGAACTCACCGATGAACCCGTTGAGCAGCGGCAGACCCGCCGAGCTCAACATGGCGAAAGCGAAAACTGTGGCGTACTTGGGCATGACGTGCGCCAGACCGCCGTACTCGGCAATCTCACGCGTGTGGCGCCGCTCGTAAGCGATGCCCACGATCAAAAACAGCATGCCCGTCGAAATGCCGTGGTTGATCTGCTGAATCACACTGCCTGCCAGCCCGTTCGGGTTGAGGGCAAAGATGCCGAGCGTGCAGAAACCCAGGTGGCTCACCGAGGAGTAAGCCACAAGCTTCTTCCAGTCCTGCTGCATCAGGCTGACCAGAGCGCCGTAAATGATCGCGATCAGGGAAAGAACGACGAGCGCCTTGACGATGGCGGGATCCATGGCGGCCTTGGGCAGCAAGGGCAGGGAAAAGCGGATGAAGCCGTAAGTGCCCATCTTGAGGAGGATGCTGGCCAGGATGACGCTGCCTGCGGTCGGCGCTTCCACGTGGGCGTCCGGAAGCCAGGTGTGGAAGGGGAACATCGGCACCTTGATGGCGAAGCCGATGAAGAACGCCCAGAAGACCCATCTTTGCAGGCTGAGCGGGAGGTCCAGCTTCATCAACTCGGCGATCTCGAAGGTATAGAAGCCGAACTGCTGGAAATGCTGGAAGTAAAGGGTGAGGATGCCGAGGAGCATGAGGACGCTGCCCGCCAGGGTATAGAGGAAGAACTTGATGGCAGCGTAGAGCTTGCGGGGCCCGCCCCAGACGCCGATGATGAAGTACATCGGCACCAGCGTTACTTCCCAGAACACGAAAAACAGGAAAAAGTCCAGGGCCATGAACACGCCCAGCATGCCCGTCTGCTGGAGGAGAAACATGGCGTAATACTGTTTGACTTTCTCCTGAATCGCGCTCCAGGAAGAAAGAATGGCCACCGCGCCCACCAGCGTGGTCAGCATCACCAGCAGCAGGCTGATGCCGTCAATGCCTACGATGTACCGGGCTCCCAGGCTCGGGATCCACTCGTGGCGCTCCACCATCTGGAATCCCGAGGCGTTCTTGTCGAAGCGCCAGAGCAGCGGCAGGGAAACCAGAAAACCGGCGATGCCGGCAATGTTCGCCCAAATCCGGATCAAATCCGTGCGCCGGGATGGAATCAACAACAGGATCAACATCCCGGCCAGCGGCGTGAACAGGACGATGCTCAGCCAGTGCTCGCTCATGGACTTACCGCATCAAATACCAGGCAAAGACCACCGTGGCGCCCAGCACGATGACCAGGGCGTAGGCTTGAACTGAACCCGTGTGCAGCAGGCGCACCGGGAAAGAAGCCGCCTTGACGAGGAAGGCCGTAAGTCGGACGGCGCCGTCCACGATCCAGGTATCCCACCAGATGCTCAAGGCGGAAGTAAGTCGCGTGATCCAGCCCGCGCCGTTCACTCCGCCGTCTACGATCCGGCTGTCGAAGCGCGCCAGTGCGCTGCCGCCGCCCTTGCCCAGGCCGTTGACGAACAGGAAATCATAAATCTCGTCCACATACCACTTGTTGGCCAACACAGTGTAGAGCGGGCCAGCGGCCTGGCGGAGGGCAGCCGCACGCTCCGGCCGCGTCACATACAGGTGACGGGCAACGGCAATACCCGCCAGGGCCACCGCCACCGAGATCGCCATCAGAAGCCATTCCGTCGCGGCCTCATGAGCGTGTTCGGCCACGTGGACGTGCGCCGCCGCGCTCACCGCAGGCGCCAGCCAGTGTTCGAAAAGGCGGAAGCTGTCAGGCAGGAAGCTCCACAGCTTCGGCACGCCGATCCAGCCGGCCAGGACGCTTCCCGCAGCCAGAGCCACCAGCGGGACCGTCATCACCCGCGGAGATTCGTGCACATGGGCCAGCGTGTGGGCGTCCATGCGGGGCGCGCCGTGGAAGGTCATGAAGATCAGCCGCCACATGTAGAAGGCGGTCATGCCCGCCGTCAGCAAAGCTACGGCATAGATAAGCCGGGATCCCTGCGGGCTCGAATAAATTTGCCACAGAATTTCGTCCTTGGAGAAAAATCCTGCAAAGCCGGGGATTCCGCTGATGGCCAGAGCCCCCACGACCATCGTCCAGTAAGTGATCGGTATCTTGTCTTTCAGACCGCCCATGCGACGCATGTCCTGCTCGCCGCCCAGGGCATGGATCACCGAACCCGATCCCAGGAATAGCAGCGCTTTAAAGAAGGCGTGCGTGTAAAGGTGGAAGATCGCCACCCAGTAAGCGCCCACGCCGCAGGCCATGAACATATAGCCGAGCTGGCTGACGGTCGAATAAGCCAGCACGCGCTTGATGTCGTTTTGCACGAGCGCAATCGAGGCCGAAAGAATCGCGGTGAAGGCGCCGATCGCCAGGACGACGGCCGAGGCTTCGGGCGTCAGACGGAACAGGTGGTGGGAGCGCGCCACCATATACACGCCCGCCGTCACCATCGTGGCGGCGTGGATGAGGGCCGACACCGGAGTGGGGCCTTCCATGGCATCCGGCAGCCAGACGTAGAGAGGGAACTGGGCGGATTTGCCCGTCGCTCCCAAAAACAGCAGCAAGGCCATGGCGCTCAGCACGCCGAAGCCGGTGGTCTCCGCGGCAAAGCGCCCGCTGGACAAAGCCGCGTTGACGTCCAGGAATCGCACGCTGCCGAACACGCTGAACATCAGCAGCATGCCCAGGATGAATCCCGCGTCGCCGATCCGGTTCACCACGAAGGCCTTCTTGCCCGCGTCTGCCGCCGATTTCTTGTGGAAGTAAAAACCGATCAGCAAGTAACTGCAAAGGCCCACGCCCTCCCAGCCGACGAACATCAGCACATAATTGTTCGCCAGCACGAGCATGAGCATGAAGAACACGAAGAGGTTCATATACCCGAAAAATCGGTAATAACCTCCTTCGTGCCCCATGTAGCCGACCGAGTACACATGAATGATGAACCCGACCAGGGTGACCACCAGGATCATCACGGAGCTGAGCGGATCGAGCAGGAAACCCCAGTCGGCCGTGAAACGGGCAGGCGCTCCGGATTGGGTAAAGAAGGGCAGGCCCGCCACCCACGTGAACTTGATGACTTGCCAGGTTCGTTCGGGCAGGGAAGCCAGTTGGGCGACGGCGCCGATCGAGAAAATCAGCGAGATCAGGACGGTTCCAGGGCAGAGCAGGGAAATCAGGGCCCGGGATCGCCGGGCGTGATGGCTCGCGTGGTGAGCGGGGGCCGCCGGCGTGCCTTCCGGTGCGATCCCCGGCGCCACGGCCACTTCGGAAGGTCCCTGGGGGTCGAGCCGGCGCCCGATCAGCAACATCAGCACCGCGCCGGCCAGCGGGAACAAGGGAATCAGCCAGATCAGCTCCAGGAAGTTCATCCCCGCGTCACCATTTCAGCAGGTTGATCTCGTCGGCCTGGACCGTCTCGCGGTTGCGGAACAAGGCGATCAGAATGCCGAGGCCCACGGCCGCCTCGGCTACCGCCACCGTGATCACGAAGATGGCGAAGACCTGTCCATGAACCTGGCCCAGGTGGCGCGAGAACGCGATCAGGTTGATGTTGACCGCGTTCAGGATGAGTTCAATCGCCATCAGAATGACGACGATGTTGCGCCGCGCCAGCACGCCGATCGTGCCGATCGCCAGCATCGCAGCGCCCAAAACCAAGTAGTGAGTAGCCGTGATCGGGTAGAGCATCAGACCCTCTTCCTTGCCATGATGACTGAACCCACGATGGCAGCCAGCAGCAGGATGGAAGCCAGCTCGAACGGCACCAGGTATTGCTTGAAGAGCACGTCCGCGACCTGCTCGACATTACCGCCCTGTGCCGGCGGCGCCGGAGGCGCGAACTGGAAAACCCGCGACCCCCGGCCGAGCACGTAGACGATCTCGGCCAGGATGGCGAGCACGCAGGCCAGCGCCAGCCACCATTGCCCGCTGAACTGGCGCATGCGGGCGGCCTGATCCAGGTTCACCAGCATGATGACGAACAGGAACAGGACCATGATGCCGCCCACGTAGAGCACGATCTGCACGGCAAACAAAAATTCCGCCCGCTGTAACAAGAACAATCCGGCCACGCCGATCAGGGAAAGGATGAGCGACATGGCGCTGTGCACGGCGTTGCGCCGGGTTATGGTAAGTACCGCGCCGGTGAGGGTTATGGCAGCGAATAGATAAAAGAAGAAGGCATCCACCCACATAGGCTCAATATGCGTATTTCGTTGGCCGCGGCCCTTCCTCCAGCATTTGCCGGTCCCAGATCGCGCCCTCCCGCGAATAACTGGCCAGCTCGAAATCTTGCGTGAGTTCGAGCGCATCCACGGGACAGGCGTCCTCGCAAAGCCCGCAGAACATGCAACGCGAGGTATCGTAAGTGAACGTGGTCAGGACCTTGCGCCGCGTCTTTTCGTCCCGCTCGCTGTCCACCACGATCAGGTTTTCCGGGCAGGCCAGCGCGCACAAGTTGCAGGCGATGCAGAGGGTCTCGCCGGTTTCCGGGTTGGTGTTGAGGCGAGGCGCTCCGCGGTACCGCTCGGCAATCTTGGGACGCTCGGCCGGGTACTGTTCGGTGTAAATATATTTCGGTTGCTGATACCGGAAAGTAACCCAAAGCCCCTCAATAAGATCAATGAACAGGACCTTGCGGAGAAACCTGCGCAGTGCCCCTCCCTGCTTCATCGGTCCACCTCCCCCAGCACGATGTCTATGGTCCCGATGACCACGACCACGTCCGCCACCAGGGCGCCGCGGCACATTTTATCCAGCGCCTGCAAATTCACGAAGGACGGCGGCCGCACGCGCACCCGATACGGCTGCGTCGAGCCGTCGCTGACGATGTAGTAGCCCAGCTCGCCTTTGGGAGCTTCGATGGAAACGTAAACTTCGCCCACCGGCGGCTTGATCACCTTGGGAACCTTGCCCATAATGGGACCACCCGGCAGCCCGTCTAACGCCTGCCGGATGATCCGGACCGATTGCCGCATCTCCTGGATACGCACCAGATACCGGTCGTAACTGTCCCCGATGGTCCCCGTGGGAATCTCGAAATCGTACTGTTCATAACCCGAGTAGGGCTGCGCCTTGCGCAGATCCCACTTGACGCCGGCCGCGCGGAGCAGAGGACCCGTCACGCCATAGGCCTTGCATTCCTCCGCAGTGAGAATGCCGACGTTCCTCAGCCGTCCGATCCAGATCCGGTTGCCCGTGAGCAGCTCTTCGTACTCGTCCACCTTGGGCAGGAACATGTCGCAGAAGGCGCGTACGTCCTGCTCGAAGGTGTCGTAGGTCTCGTATTGCAAACCGCCGATGCGGAAAGCATGCGTGGTCAGCCGGGCGCCGCAATACTTCTCAAAGATGTTGAGGATTTCCTCCCGCTCGCGCATGCAGTAAAACAGCGGCGTGATGGCCCCCACATCCAGCGCGTGCGTGCCCAGCCAGATCAGGTGGCTGGCGATCCGGTTCAGTTCCGTCAGAATCACTCGCACCGCTTGCGCCCGCGGCGGGACTTCCACGCCCAGCAGTTTCTCCACCGCCAGGCAATAACCCAGGCCGTTGGAGACCGCAGCGACGTAATCCATGCGGTCCACGTAAGGCGCGAACTGGGCGTAAGTGCGGTTCTCGGCAATCTTTTCGATACCCCGATGCAGGTACCCGATGACGCATTCGGTGCCGATAACCTTTTCGCCGTCGAGCTTCAGAATGACGCGCAGGACCCCGTGCGTGGAGGGATGCTGCGGCCCCATGTTCAGGACCAGCTCGGTGGCGTCCAGAAAAGTGGAATCCGGCATGGTCTTCACTGCCCGCTTTCAATTCCCAGATGCTGCCGCACCCAACGCTGGTCCATGTCCAGAATGCTGACGTCCTTGCGCAGCGGGTGACCTGTCCAGTCCTCGGGCAACAGGATGCGGCGCATGTCGGGATGGCCCTGGAACTCGATGCCGAACATGTCGAAGACCTCACGCTCGAGCCAGTTCGCCGTGGGGTAGACCGGCACGGCCGTGGCCGGGCGGAAGCCTTCCGGGATGCGCGTCTTGATGCGGATGCGCTGGTTGCGTTCGAAGCTGTACAAAATGTAGACAAGCTCGAAGCGCTCGGGCCTCTCGGGGTAATCCACTGCGGTGACGTCCACCAGGTAGTCGAACTGCGCCTCCGCCTTCAGGTACTCGAGGATCGGGATCACCGCCTCGGGCCGCGCGACGAGGAAGTTCTGTCCCAGGTACGAGCTGAACTCGAGGATCTGCTCGCCGAATTTTTCCTGTAACTGCCGCGTCAGCTCGTCTTCCCAGGGTGTGACGGCCATCGCCGCGGCAGGTTTAGCGGCAGGCTGCGGCTTCGGAGCCGCTTGCGCCTTCCCTTCCGGTGCTTGTTCAGCCATGGGGTTTGGCGACGCCCCGGGGCCGCCGGCAGCGCTTCAGCCCAGCGTGACGCTGCCCTCGCCACCGGGGTCGAAGACCACGACTTTAGCACAGCGCGTCGTGATGGGGCAAACCAGGGAGCAAGTGCGCGCGTGCCTGTCAGGTGCGCTCCGCCCGGGTCGCTTCGCGGTGTTTCGGAATCTCGATTTGCAGGCGCTTGATTTTCTGATTGAGGGTGGAGAGCGGGATCCGCAGCATCTCGGCGGCCTGGGTCTGGCTCCAGTTCGCCTTCTCGAGGTATTCGATGATGACCCGGCGCTCGTAGTCCGCCACCATTTCGAAGAGCGAGGCATCGGGCGGCAGCCGGCCACCGGCGTCCCGCCGGATGCGCATGCCTGCCTGCTGCAACAGGTAGTCGGGGAGCACGTCCGCCGTCACCACGGGCTGAGTGGCCAGCACCACTGCGCGTTCCACTACGTTCTCCAGCTCCCGCACGTTGCCGGGCCAGGAATAGTCCATGAGAATCTGCATGGCCTCGGCGTCGAAACGCAGGATGCTACGTCCTTCCGAGTCGAGGAACTTGTCGTTTTCCTGGCAGTATTTGTTGAAGAAATGTTCGATCAGCAGCGGGATATCCTCGCGGCGTTCCCGGAGCGGCGGCAGCGCAATGTTGATTACGTTGAGCCGGTAATAAAGATCCTCGCGGAAGCGGCCTTCCTGGACGAGCTTGTACAGATCCGAGTTGGTCGCCGCCAGAATCCTCACGTCCACGCGGATCACTTCGCCGGACCCCAGCGGCATGAATTCCTTTTCCTGGATGACGCGCAATAATTTCGCCTGCGTTTCCAGGCTGATCGTGCCGATTTCGTCGAAGAATATCGTGCCGTGGTTGGCGATTTCGAAATAGCCCTTGCGCGAGGCGATGGCGCCGGTGAAGGATCCTTTCACGTGCCCGAACAGGGTGGACTCGAGCAGCTCCGGCGGCAGCGATCCCGAATTCACCGCGATGAAGACCTGATCGGCGCGGGGCGAATTGGCATGGATGGCCTTGGCGATCAGCTCCTTGCCGGTCCCGGTTTCTCCCGTAATCAGAACCGTGGAGCGGCTCGGCGCCACTTGCGCCACCAGATCGAGCACGCGCAGCATGCGCTCGCTCTTGCCCACGATGTTGGGGAAGGCGTAGCGCTGCTTCAGCGCCCGCTTGAGCTGGGTGTTTTCCCGCTCCAGGCGGCGCTTGGAGATCATGCGCTCGATTTCGATCAGCAGCTTGTCGTTGTCCCAGGGCTTCTGGAAAAAGTCGCTGGCGCCGGCCTTGACGGCCTCCACCGCCAGCGGGATCGAGCCGTAGGCCGTGATCAGTGCGATGGGCGTTTCCCGGTCCCTGCGTCGCAGCTCGCGCAGCACTTCCATGCCGCTGCGATCGGGCAGGAGAACGTCCAGAAGGATCAGGTCGTACTCGCGCGCCTCCGCTTGCTTGATCCCCTCGGTGGCATTTGCGGCAAGATCTACCCGGTAGCCCTCGCCCGCAAGTAGCTCGAACAGGGATTCGCGGATATCCGGCTCGTCGTCCACGACCAGGATGCGTCCCCGATCGGTCGTGGCCGTTGCTGCGGCAGCCCCGGACTTGTCAGGCATGCAGCGCTTTCCTCGCCGGCGGGAACGTCACACGGAAGCGGGCGCCTTCGCCCGGGCGGCTTTCCACCTCGATTTCGCCGCCGTGCTCACGCACGATGCCATAGCTGATGGAAAGCCCCAGTCCGGTGCCCCGGCGGGGAGGCTTGGTGGTGAAGAACGGATCGAAGATCCGGTGGAGGTGCTCCGGCGCAATGCCCGGACCGGTGTCGCGCACCTCGACTACGATCTGGCCGCCATCGCTGCTCGAGCGAACCTGAAGCACCCCGCCGCCTTCCATGGCGTCCCGTGCGTTCAGAAACAGATTCAAGAAAACTTGTTGGAGTTTGCCCGGGTCGCCCTGGACGCGCCCGAGCCCCTCCTCCAATTCCAATTCTACCCGGATGCCCGCTTGCTGGAATTGGTGCTCGAGCAGCAGCAGGGTCTCGCGAATCAGCCGGTTCAGATCCACCTCTTCGAAAGCGCCGGGAGCGCTGCGCGAAAAATTCAGCAGGGCATTGACAATCTCGCTGGCACGGAAGGTCTGCCGCGTGATCTTCTCGAGCAGGCGCGCCTTGTCGGGATCGCCCGAAACCTGCCGGGCCAGCATCTGCGCATAGGTCGAGATCACCGCCAGCGGCGTGTTCACCTCGTGCGCCACCCCGGCCGCCAGCAATCCGATCGCGCTGAGCTTTTCGGCCTGCGCCAGCCGACGCTCCAGCTCACTCCGTTCGGTAACGTCGTCGAAAAGGATCACCCGCCCGATTTGCCGGCCGTCCCGGCCCACCAGCGGCGTCACCGCGATATTGACGAGGCTTTCAGCCCTCGGCGGTTCCCTGCGCCCGCCCTGCTTGCCATTGCCGCCCGGTCCTGGCATCTCGATGACTTTGGGAGACGGCATGCGCAAGGGAACTTGATAGATTTGCCGGATTCCCTCCTGCCGGAGCGCCGTTTCCAGTTGCTCGGCGAGATCCGGCGGCAGCAGCTCCCCGAGTCGCCTGCCCAAGGCCTGTTCGCGCGTCAGCCCCGTGAGCCGCTCCATCTCCGGGTTCCAGCCTTCGACGCGGCCTTCCAGATCCACAGCCACCACGCCCACGCGGATCGAGGCCACGATATTTTCGCTGTATTCTTTGAGGCGCTCAAACTCCAGCGCTTTGCGCTCCAGGGAGCTGTAAAGCCGGGCGTTTTCCAGCGCGATCGCGAGGTAGCCGGCGACCATGATCACCAGATCCAGGTCCTCGCTGGAAAGGAAGTCGCCTGTGTCGGTCCGGCTCAAACCCAGGTACGCGATCGTGCGGCCGCGCACGGAGCACGGCACATAATAAGTCAAGTCCAGTTCGGCCAGCGTACGGCGGACGGCGGGCGGGTAATCGCGGTCCAAAATCTCGAGGCTTCGCCCGGTGCGCTCGAAGAAGAGCACGGGCTTGCGCGGCTCGGTCTCAAGAAAGCTCAGATCCAGATCGCGCCGGGCGCCGGTCTCCGACTCGGCAGGCGTCGGACCGAAAATCCTCTCCAGATAGAACCGCCCGTCATCGCCTTGCAGGAAGAAAGCCACTCGCACGATGCCCAGCGTGCTCCTTAGCCGGTCCGCGACCCGCTCCAGCAAGGCGTCGCGATCCAGTTCGGCGCCCAGCTCCCGGGCAAAATCAGCCAGCGTGCGCCGGTAATCGTAACGTTCCCGGTAGAAGACGTGGCGGTCGAGCAGTTGCTCGATCCAGTTCCGGATGGGCTGGAACACGAAAGCCGCCAGCAGTAACAAAATCGCCACAGGAAGCGGCTCGATGTCTTCGAATCGCCCGAGGGAAAACAGCAGGCTGAAGAACAGGCCCAGCACGCAAAGGGTCGCCAGCGTGTAGACGTAACCCTGCCGGAAGATGACGTCCACGTCCATGAGCCGGTAGCGGAGAATGGCCCAAGCCCAAGTGAGCGGCACGAGCACCAAGCCCGCCACCGTCAGTTTGGCCCACGGCCCCGGCAGCGCCCCCAGCGTATAGGGAATCGCATAGAAAACGGCGAAAGGACCGAAGCCGGCCAGGGTCCCGTTTCGCAGCCACTTGAGCTGCTGGCGGGTCAACGGGTCGCTGGTGCGCCGTCGCGCGCGCACCAAAGCCAATCCTCCGGCTAGCCATGCCACCGTGGCCATCGCGATCCAGGCCCGGTCCAGCAGCCAGCTCATTTCGTTCAGCGGCATGGCGGTGCGGACCCAACCCGAGCTCAGGCCGATCCAGAACAGCAACAGAGCGAGCGACGGCAAATAGAGCCAGCCGGCGCGCCAACCTTTGAGCGATCGTTTCGGCTCGGGGAAACTCAGGCAAAAATGCAGGAAGAGAACGGGCGCCAGCAAACCCGCCGTGACATTGCCAAGGTAAATGGCCTTGTCGAAGTTATTCAGCTTGCCCGTGTAATGGAAGCTCAGCAGGACGAAAGTAGCCAGGCAGAGCCAGTAAAAGTGCACGGCCTTGGGCGCCCCAACCCGCCGGAACAAAACAAAGGACCCGATGGCCAGCCAGGCGGCGCCCACCGCGTATTGCAGATAGAGCGACGCGTCGGGCCGCGTCTCACCGACGATCACCTGAGCCTGAAACGGGATCCCGTCACGCTCGACGGCGTAACTTGCGCGCCGCCACGCTCCCACCCCGACCAGGATCCGCGTGACGTCCTGAACGCGTTCGATCGGCGCGCCATTGATTCGTCGCAGCAGATCGCCGACTTTCAAGCCCGCCCGATCGCCTGGGCCGCCAGCCCGCACGTGCAACGCACGCACGCCCTCCGGCCTTTCCACCCAAACCACGCCGTCTTCGGGAAGCCGGAATCGGGCCTGCTGTTGAAAATTGACGAATGCGGCCACACAGGCGGCTGCGGTGAGCACCACCAGCAGCGCCCGCGTGAATTGGTACCTCAACTCCCGCATTCGACCCGTCTCCGCCGTCCGCTTACACTACTCCCTTCAGCGGCCCTTGCAACTGTTGTGCCAACCCCTTCGACGCCTTCGTACCCCCAGAGTAGCTCATTTTCTCAACGAATTACAAGATGCGAACGACACCAGAATCCGGTTTTTTGAATTTTCCGACTTCCGGGAACCGTAGCGCCTTTCACGCCGCCTGTGGCGGCCTGGGAGGGAAGTGTCAGCGACGCTGCTCGCCGATTTCGGAAACCGCCCCGTCCACGTCCGTGATCCGCACCCGCAACGTCCGGCGTTGCTCCACCGCCTCTTCGGGGACCTCGAATCGAACGGCCAGCATCCGGTCCAGGCTCTGGTGCGGTTCGATTCGCGTCCTCACCAGTAAGGTGGGATTGTACCGGGGACCCAGTACGGGATAGTACTCGAACAGGCGTGCGGTGTCCTGATCCGAAGCGATGGCGCCCTCCCACGTCTTGCCTTCCCGCGATTCCAGGAAGACCTCGACGTTCTTGACGACGAAGGGATAATCGGCCACGTTCTTGATGCGGAAGTCCAGGATCACGATCGTGCTGCCGTCCGGCAGGCCCAGCGTGCGGGCGCGGCCAATGGCGCCTTCCAGCTCCAGGTGCGCCCCGCGCTGCACCCAGAACAGCAGCGCAATGAGCAGGGACAGCAAGACAGCCCCGATGCCCACGAAGGGCAAAAACTGGCGCAGCCGCTCAAGCTTGCTGGCGGCCATGAGCCTCCACCAGCATTGCCAGGGCGATCGAGCGGATCTTGGTTTCGGGCGTCTCGGCGCGTGACAGCAAGATCAGGGGCACGCGCGCACCGTAAACGATGCCGCCGGATTCGCCCTTGGCGAAGTACAGGATGGCGCGGTAGAGGATGTTTGCCGCTTCGATATCGGGAGCGATGAAAATATCGGTGTTTTCGATGATCGGGCTTTCGATTCCCTTGCGCTCGGCTGCGAAGCGGCTGAGCGGAGCATCCAGGGCGATCGGTCCTTCCAGATAAGCGCCCTTGATTTGCCCGCGACGATTCATTACGGTGAGCGCCGCCGCGTCCACGGTGGCCGGCATCTCGGGGTTGACCATCTCCAGCGCGCACAACAGGGCCACGTTCGGCCGCGAGATGCCGATGGCGTGCGCGACCTCAATCGCGTTCCGGCAGATCTCCGCCTTCTGCTCCAGCGTGGGAGCGATGTTGATGGCCGCGTCGCTCATCAGCATCAGCCGATCGAAGCCCGGGACCTGGAAGACGATGACCTGGCTGAGCAGGCGTCCCGTGCGCAGGCCGGTTTCCCGGTCCAGCACCGCCCGCGCCAGCGTGGCGGTCGAAATCTTTCCCTTCATCAGGAGGCTCGCCGTGCCCTCGCGCACCAGCGCGATCGCCTTGCGCGCTGCCGCCGCGTCGTCGGGTTCGTGGATCAGACGGGAATTGGGTATTTCCAGATTCACCGACCGCGCCAGCTCCAGGATCTTGTGGGCGTTGCCGACATAGTATCCCTCGGCCAGCCCGATGTCCCGGGCCTTGCGCATGGCCTCGATCACGTCGGGATCGTGCGCCGCCGCGATGGCAATCCGGACCGGTCCCAGGGCCCGGGCCGCCTCCACCAGCTCATCCAGATGCCGAAACATCGCTCCCCTTCCTCCCGTTGCGAAACACGCGCTCCACCAGCTCGTCGAATTCCTCGTCGCTCAGCAGACCTTTCTTCTCCACCGCCCGCTGCTTGACCAGGGCCAGCAGCTCGGCAGCCTGCTCAGCCGTCGCGGTCAGGCCGCGCCGCTCCAGGTGCTCCTCAATGTTGGCCAGGCCGCTGCCCTTGCCCAGGGCGATTTCCACTGCTGGACGCCCCACCAGCTCGGGGCGAAACGGGATGTACTCCAACGGCTCCACGTCTTTGGAGCGGCGATGGAACATGGCTACGATGCCGGATTCGATCCGGTAAAGCCAGTCGCCAACGATCGGTCGGTTGGGCGGCAGGGTCACGCCCGCCATCTGCTGAACCAGTTTCGACAGCTCATAGAGCTTCTCGGTACGGATGCCAGTGTCCACCCCGTAAAGGCAAAGCAGGGCCATTACGGTATCCTCCAAGGGCACGTTGCCGGCCCGCTCGCCGATCGCCGATACCGTGACGTGCGCCACCGACGCCCCGGCCGCCAGCGCGGCGATCGTGTTGGCCACCCCCAGCCCGAAATCCTCGTGGCAGTGAATTTCGATGGGCTGGCGGAAACGCGACCGCAGCTTGCCGATGACGTGTGCGATGGCCTGCGGCGTGCAGCCGCCGAAGGAATCGGCCACGGTGAGCGCATCCATGTGCCCCTCGGTGGCCACGCGTTCCACCAGATCCATGTAGCGATCCAGATCGGCGCGCGTGCTGTCAATCGTGAAGAACACCGTGTAAAGTCCGGCTTCCCTGGCGGCCAGCGTCGTCTCGATGGAAGCCTGAATAGCCCATTCCAGCGTTTTGCCGTAGGCGTGGCGGATGATGTGCTCGCTGGAAGGAATCTCCGTAACGATCCCCTTGACGCCGCAATCCTTGGCCAGCTTCACGTCGGACGGAAGGCACCGTGCAAAGGAGAAGATCTCGGCAGGCAAGCCCAGGGCCACGATGTCCTTGATGGCCGCTTCGTCTTCAGCCGATACGGCCGGCATGCCCGCCTCGATCCGGTGTACGCCCGCTTCGGCCAGCTTCCGCGCGATGGCCACTTTTTCGTGACGGCGGAAGACGACGCCGGTTTGCTGTTCGCCGTCCCGCAAGGTGACGTCGTGGATCTTGATCGTTTCGGGGAACGCCATTCCTTGCCGGACTTCGGGCAGCCAGTTCCAGGGGCTGGTGAACCAGGAATCTGTCTTCCACGGCTGGTGGCTGCTCACTCCGGACCTCCTGCTTTCGCCTCGGGGGCGAAGCGCCATTATATCTGGCCGCGTTCCCGCCATAGGGCGCAGGCCGATGCGTCACTGCTCCAGTTCGTACCCCTTGTCCGCGATTGCGGTGCGCAAGACTTCGGCGTCGTGCCCGTGCAGCGCGAAGACCTGCCGGACCAGATCGCACACCTCATCACGGCCCTTCTCGTAGAAAACCAGCACGGAGGGGCCTGCTCCGCTGAGGGCACAACCGAGCAATCCGGGAGCGCGCAGTTTCAGAATTTCTTCCAGCCCGGGCACCAGCGGCATGCGGTACGGCTGATGGAGCCGGTCTTCGAGCGCAGCAGGGAAAGCCGTAGGGCAGCCGGTGGCGAGCGCCGCGATCAGCAAAGCCGCCCGCTGGAGATTGAAGATGGCGTCTTCGCGCGAATAACTCTCCGGCAGGACGGCCCTCGCCTTGGAGGTGGGCAGATCGAAGTCCGGAACCACCACGGCCACCGCGAAGTGTTCGGGCAGCGCCAGGCGCACGGCGCGCGTGCAGCCGCCTTCGTCTATGGCCGCAGCCACGATCGAGCCGAGCACGCACGCCGCCACGTTGTCCGGATGACCCTCGATGCGGGCCGCCTCATCCAGAATTCGCAGCGGCTTCCAGCCGAGGCCCAGAACGCAATCCGCAATCACCACGCCGGCGGTCAGCGCGGCCGCGCTCGATCCCAGGCCTTTGCCCACCGGGATCTCGTTACGGATTTCCAGCTCGATGGGCGGCATGGTTTCCGAAACATCCTGCGCGACCGCCAGCGCGGTCTGCCAGATGAGGTTCTCAGGCCCCTGCGGGATCTGAGCCGCGTCGCGCCCCTCCACGCGGATCCTGAGGGCGTCGGAAGGCCGGAAGCGACACTCCAGATACAGCTCCAGCGCCAGGCCAATGGCGTCGAATCCCGGCCCGAGGTTGGCGCTGGAGGCGGGAACCCGCAGGCGGAACCACCGCCGCTCGTCAACGCGCGAACTCAACTCAGCGTAACCTTCACGCCCTCACGGCAGGAGCGATACACCGCAAGGACGATCTCCAGGGCACGGTAACCTTCTTCGCCGGATACGAGCGGCGGACGTCCTGTGCGGATTGCTTCGCCGAAATCCAGGAACTGGCGCTCGAACGGCTCGAGCGAGATGGCCATGGGATCCGAGGCGCCCGAGGCTACGTCTTTGGCCAGCGGCGGCGGCTCGCCTTCGTCGTCGCGGACGTCCCACGTCGTGAGCTTGTCGCCGGAAATGATGGCCGTCCCCTTGGTCCCGTGAATTTCGATGCGTTCCGTGTAGCCGGGCCAGAAGGCGGTGGAGGCCTGGATGACGCCGGTGGCGCCGTTCTCGTAGCGCATCACCGCGCACACCACGTCTTCGGACTCGATCTTGTGCAAGGCTCCGAGCTGCCAATAACCGAATACCTCTTTGACCGGGCCGATCAACCAGCGCAGCACGTCCACCTGGTGAATCGCCTGATTGATGAGCGCGCCGCCGCCTTCCACCGCCCAGCTCCCCTTGATGGGTCGCGAGTAATATTCCGGCGTGCGGTACCACTTCACATAGGCGTCAGCTTGCAGGATCTTGCCGAGCCGGCCTGCCCGGATGGCTTTGTACAGGAACTGGCTGGAGTCGTCGAAGCGGTGCTGGCTCACGACGCCAAGCTGGATGCCCGCGCGGCGAGCGGTTTCGATCATCTCGCGCGCGGTTTCCAGGTTGGTCGAGATCGGCTTCTGGACCTGGATATGTTTGCCGGTCTCGGCACAGATCTTCAGAGGTTGCAGGCGGAAATCCGGGAACGTGCAGACGTCCACGAAATCCACCTCGGGGTGCCGGCAAACATCCTCGTACGAGGGCACGAACTGGGCGCCGTACTTCTCGGCGAATTGCCGGCCCACCTGCTCATTGATATCGGTGCAGACCGTGACTTTGTAACCGATGTTGGCGTAAGCCTGGGCATGCTTGTGGGAAATTGCCCCGGTTCCGATGATTCCTACTCGCAATGACATGGCTCCACCTTCGAACTGGCAGTATATCGCAGGCGGCGACGGCGGTTACAGGCCGTGGTTGTCGCCGCAGATGAAAACGTCCAGGCCCAGCTCCTTGAAAGCGGCCGCCTTGGCTGCCAGGGCCATGTTGGCGCCTTCGGCGTCCGGCGCGTAGGCCACCTGGATGTGGTTGGACTTGTGCCGCGCCATCATTTGGTCGCGCGTGATTCCGTAAGTGACGGCGTGCATGATCGGCCACTGCGGGGTCGTGATGCGCCAGCGCCGTTCCGTTTCCTCCGGCGGCAGCTCGACGACCTTGGCGCGGCCGAGATCCACCTTCAGCTTGCCGTTATCCACGAAGACGCGGCTCCAGACGATTTCGCCCGGCTTGGAAACGCCCTTCAGGGTGCCGCCACCCATGGGGAAGTACATCGGCGGCTGGCGCTCGCTCACTGCGCCGCGATAGCCTCCGATGAAGTGCGCGGGAGGCGCGCCGCCCGAGATCTCGAACACCCAGACGAACTCGCCGTTGTACGGCTCTCCGTAGCGGACGTCGTGCAAGGTGGTCTCGGGGTCGAAGCCCAGCCGACGCCAGACACGATTGGTTACCAGCGCGTCCAGTCCGGCGCACTCGTCCACTTCGTTGAAGTGAGGCAGGGCCTGGCCTTCGTAAAGGATCCGGCCCGTCTTGGGATCGCGCACCGGTGGCCGGTCCACGTTGTTGAGCAGCCCTTCGACGAGATCCGAGGCCGGGGCCAGATCTTTCAGCCCCTGCTGGTACTGGATGCCGATCGTGTCGCAGCCGAACTCGTCGGCGATGCGCACGGCGGCAATGTACATCTTGCACTGCCACAGGATCTGATCATCGGTCAGATCGGTTTCGGGGTTGGGGCCGGTGATGAAACGCAGTCCCTTGTCCTCGAGCCAGGCGCGAACTTCGCGCGCCTCCTCGTCGGGCACGCGCAACATGGCGGCGTAGAGGGCCGACTGGCTGAGCCGCTCCTTGAAGACCCCGGTTCGGTGGAGCAGCTCGTCGGGGATGATGGCGTTGTACATGCCCATGCAGCCCTCGTCGAAGATGCCCATGATGGCCTTGCGCGTTTTGAGCTCGCGCGCCACTTCGCGTCCCACCTTGGCCGGGCGCGGCGGCAGCTTGAACTGCTTGAGCGGGCGTGCGTGGCTGGTGTCGTGCACGAGGGTTTCGCCGTCGAGCCAGCGACGAAGGCCGTCCAGGAAGAAATCGTCCGTGAAATCGGCGCTCCAGAGGGTGCTGTAGCGCACGCCGGCTTTGGTCAGGCAGGCGTTCAAGTTGAGCAGGCCGACCAGGCCGGGCCACTGGCCGCTCCAATTGGCGATGGTGAGGATGGGGCCGCGGTGGGTGAGCAGGCCCGGGAAGACGTGATGGCTGTATTGCCAGACGGCCTCGACCACCACGATAGGCGCGTCGGCAGGAATTTCGCGGAAAACCTCCAGACCGCGTTTCTGGCTGTCTATGAAGCCATGGCCTTTTTCGGGGTCGTAGGGATGGCCTCGACGGACGGCACGGCCCATCCGGCGGATGGCCTCCATGACCTTTTCCTCGACCTCTTGCTGGGCGGGCCAGCAGACTTGGTTGGCGGAAAGGCGAAGATCGCCGCTTGCGATGAGAATGACGGGTTCCGGCATAAGTCTTTATTGTGACACCGTGGGAGCGTGGATGTGGTATCGTGGGTTCGAGGAAGCTGTTTCCCGCGGGAGCCGGTAGCTCAGGCGGTAGAGCATCTGCCTTTTAAGCAGAGGGTCGCGGGTTCGAGTCCCGCCCGGCTCACCATTCAGAATCAACGGCTTACGGACACAACCCAGAAAACTGGGGGAGACCAAAAGGGAGACGGTCCGGAGAAGAAGCTCTGGCCGCGCCAAACCCGCATAAAAAGGCGCTTCCGAAGCCCTGAGAGGCAGAAGTCCCGGCCCGAAACGCAAGTCCTGAGCGGGCGGGAACGCACTTCACGCAAGCCGCCCCCGGCCTCAGGAAGCCGCCTGCGGCCCGCTCACTCACTACCCGCGCCCGCCTGGCATATGAGAGCCAGCGCCGCCCGCTTGCGCTTGCCCGATGCGGCCCCGTCACGGGCCGGCCCGGGCGGAAGCAATGCGCGGCCACGTCAGGCTCGCTGCCGGCCCGCCGGCGGCACGGCTGGGCCCGGGCGGCAGTCAAGGCGGGGCACAGAGGGGCGGCACCGCGCCACCCCCGTCTTCTTCGGGCCGGCCAGCAAGCCGCGGTTAAAAGCCGCCGCTCACTGGGACCACCGTACCAGAGCTTACTGCTCCTGCGTTCCCAACTCCGCCGCCCACTTGGCTTCCGCAATCGCTTCGCGGGGCGTTCCAAAAGGGGCCTCGCTGCGGGGGATCGCTTACAATCTGCCGTCTGTGGCGCACGGCCTGCCGTGCCGAAACGCGATGGCGAGGACTTGTGCCGGGTGGGCCAGTGGGGCGAAGCTCGCGTTGACGTGAGCGCTCGTTACGCTGAAATCAAAGCCGGCAGGGGTTCGAAGAGCCACGGTGGTGCCGCAGGGAGTTTGTACCGATGAGGGGGCTGAAGCGAAAGGAGGTAACCGAACCGTGAAGTGGTAGGCGAAGGCGGCTGCACAAGGCGCGACTGGCGGTCTGACCTTGGGACTTGTGCTGCTGGCGGACGGTGGTTGGAGCCACCCGCGGCGGCAGCGCGGAATGTGACCGTGCACTACCCTAGTAAGAGCGAAGAGTTCCGAGCTAATAGCCCGTGACGGGAAGGTGCGCGCTGCACTTACCCTTGTCCATGACGGTTCGGCGCGGCTCGTCTTGTCGGATGCGGCCGGGAAGACGCGGGTTCTCTCACCGCACCCGGCAGCAAGGTGATGCCCCAAGTCAGCAAGGAGGTAGAAAGAA
>JAPWUP010000159.1 GCA_028275505.1 Bryobacteraceae bacterium | reverse complement strand
CGCTCCACGGCCTCCGGCAGCGATCGGGGCAGCGCGGCCAGTCCCGCTGCGCCGTAGCTGTCCCCGCTGAACGCCGGCGGCGGCGCCAGCCGCCGCTCGATTCCGTCCAGTCCCGAAGCGATGGCAGCGGCAAAGCACAGGTACGGGTTGCAATCGGCACCCGGAATCCGACACTCGATCCGCAGGCTCTGGCCACGGCCCACGACGCGGAAGGCCGCCGTGCGGTTGTCGTAACTCCAGGTCAGCCGCGTGGGGGCCCAGGAACCGGCTCGGTACCGCTTGTAGGAGTTCACGGTGGGCGCGTAGAACACCATGAATTCGGGCACGTGCTCGATCCAGCCGGCCAGGAACCAGCCGAACAGGTCGCTCGCCTGCACAGGGCCGTAGTTGCGATCGCCAGCGAATGCGTTTTTCCCTTCGCGCCACAGGCTGGTGTGGACATGGCAACTGGAGCCGGCTTGCGCGGCATCGAACTTGGCCATGAAGGTCACGCTCAGTCCCATGCGATCGGCGGTTTCCTTCAGGCACTGCTTGAAGAGCACGTGGCGGTCGGCCATTTCCAGCGCGTCGGCGTAACGAAGATTCAGCTCGTGCTGGCCCCGGCCCCACTCGCCCTTGGTGGATTCCACCGGCACCCCCGACTCGTTCAGAAAGCGCCGCACCGTTGCGTGAATTTCTTCTTCGCGCGTGCCTTGCAGGATGTGATAGTCCTCCAGGTACCATCCCGCCTGCTCCAGGTTCGTGTAGCCAGCCGCGGCCGCCTCCCGGTATGAACAGGCAAAGATGTAATACTCCAGCTCGGATCCCACCATCACTTGGTATCCCATCTCCGCCGCCCGCTGCACTTGCCGCCGCAGGATCGAGCGCGGCGCGATGGGTATCGGCTCTTCGCCCTCGGGCGTCGTCAGGTCGCAGAGAGCGATGGCCGTCTTTTCCAGCCACGCCGCCCTGCGCAACCTTCTTATGTCGGGCGCGAGGCGGAAGTCGCCGTAGCCGGTCTGCCAGTTGGCGAAACGGTATCCCTGCACGGGTTCCATGCCCATGTCCACGGTGAGCAGGTAGTTGCAGGCGTGGATCCCCTCGGTGGCTTTTTCGAGGAAGAAGCGCGCGTCCAGGCGTTTGCCCATCAACCGCCCGTAAAGATCAGGGAACGCCAGGATTACCGTTTCGATTTCGCCCTCTCGTACGCGGGCTTCCAGCTCTTCCAGGCTGAGATGGCTCATGGGCTGCACAAGCAAAGCGGGGCAGCGGGTCACCCGACCCGCCTGCCCCGACAGTGCCGTTCAAAATTCCAATCGCAGCGCCATCTGGCCGATGCGGTTGCCGCCGCTGTCGGCCCCGCGCGCGCTGGTCGTCCGCCCGAAGGCGATGCTGGTGATGTTGTTGCCCGGATTGGCCAGGTTCGGGTGATTGGGCAAGTTGGTGAAGCTGGCCTCGAACTTCAGGGTCGCCCGCTCGCGAATGGGGAACTGCTTGCCGATGCCCATGGAGAGGTTGATGGTTCCCGGGCCCACCAGGGTGCCGACCCCGCCGTTGCCGAAACGCCCGATGGGCGGCACGTTGCAGTTGAACTGGTCGGGCGAGCCGGGCAGGCGGCCGGGGCAGACAAAAGCCTCGCGATCCCACCAGCGATCGGCGGTTGGGTTGGGAATGTTGCCGGAGCGGATGGCGTCGGGCCGCTGGGCGCCGCGGGCCGGGGCGTTGGTACCCGAGGGATCGCCGCCGGTGAAGACGGCGGTCAGGTAGGGTCCGGTCTGGAGCAGCAGGATGGAGCTGATGCGCCAGCCACCGGCCAGGCCTTGCAGCAGGGGATGGGCGCTGGTCATGTAGCGACGGCCTTTGCCGAAAGGCAGCTCGTAAATGGCATTGGTGATCCAGCGGTGCCGGCGGGTGGGCGCCACGTTGCCGCGGTTGGAGCGGCGATTGAGTGAGTCAGTCACGCGCCCGTTGCCAGTTTCGCCGCCGAAGCCAGTCGGCGCCGGGCCGGCGTCGCTCAGGTGCTTGGCCCAGGTCCAGGCCGAGTTGAAGCTCAGGGCGCTGCGGAAGCGGTGCGTGACTTCCGCCTGGCCGGCATTGTAAATGCTGTTGGCGCCGGTGTCATAGCTGTAGACGCGGCCCCAGTAAGGGAAGGGACGATCGGTGAGCGGGCGCTGGGTGTAAGGGATGGTGGAAGGCAGCGGCTGGTTGAGATCGGGCGCCCAAGGTTGCTGGATGAAGCGCTGCCCGATGTAGGAAAGGCGCACACCCGTGTCCCAGCCGATGTCCCGTTCCACGGTGAGGTGCCACTGGATGGCGTACGGGTCCTTGTAGTACGGATCCTCGGAGGTGCCGAAGTAGGCGTTGCCGTAAGAGACGGCGCGCACGCCGCTGCCGCCCGGTGAAATCTGCGGTAACCGGAAGGCTGGCTGGCCGCCCGTGATGCTGTTGCTGAACTCGCGCACGTCGGAGGAGTGGATGCCGGTCAGCCCGTAGTAAACCGATCCGAGCGGGACCATGAAGTAACGCCCGACACCGCCGCGCACCACCGTCCTGGCATCGTCGGACAGACGATAAGCGAAGCCGAAGCGGGGAGCGAAATCGGTCTTTTGGGCGAAGCGCAGGGAGTCCGGCCAGCCGGCCTGGTCAGCCTGGAGGAACGGCGTGCAGGGGATTCCCTGCCAGGCCGGCGCCGGGCAGGCGTTGATGGAAAGCAGGAAGCCAGGAGCGGTGATCTCCAGAGCCCGCTTACCCGACGGAATGATCACACGCCCGGTGCGCGGCACACTGCGGTCAAAGTTGGTGATGTCGCCGTTAGCGTCCTCGTAAGCCGGATGATACTCCCAGCGCAAGCCGTACTCCAGGGTAAGTCGCGGAGTTACTTTGAAGCTGTCCTGGGCGAACACGGCGTAGTGCCAGGTGCCGCCGTCGTTGTCCATGTTCGTGGAAGCGAAAGCCGAGTAATAAGGCAGACCGTAAAGGAAATCGGCCACGTCGCGGCCGGCAAAACGCCCGTCGAAGTTGAACTGTCCGTAGTTGTCGGTGCTGATGAAGCTGAGAGCGGACTGAGCGTGAATCTTGCGGACATCTCCGCCGAACTTGAAGGTGTGCCGATTCCGCACCCACGTCAGGTTGTTGTTCCACTGATAGAGGTGCGAGAAGCTGAAGCCCGGCTTGCCCTTGCCGAAACTGCTGGTTCCCTGGCTGAAGTTGAAAGCAGGCAGGCCGTTGTAAGTGAGCGGCGGCAGGTTTTGCAAACCCATTTCGCCCACGATCTTCTTTCCGTCGAAGTGATACTTGGTGGCGCCATCATTGATGGTAAAGCCGAAACGGAACTCGTTCAGCAGCCGCGGGCTGATGGTGTAATTGTGCGAAAGCACGAAGTTGCGTGCATGGGTGTAGGAAGTATCGGCCGGCAGCAGCGCCCAGTTGGGCGAGGTGCTCGAAATGTTCTTGTAGCTCAGCCGTCCAAACAAGGATTGCTTGCTCGTGAGCACATGGTCCAGCCGGACGTCGAACTGCGACGAGGTAATGGGCGCGGCTTCGTTCTTGCGGAAGTTGGCCGAGCGCTGCATGTCGGTCGGGCCGAAGTTGGGCTCGGGGTAGAATTCGAAGACCTTGCGCGCCACATTGCCGATCTGCGCGGCCGGAATCTTGTTGCCGGGCAGGGGCTGGCCGGTGAACGGATCGCGCACGGTGTAAGACTCACGGCTGAAGTCGCCCGCCCGCATGGCCGTGGTGGGCACGGTGGCTTGCAACACGGCAGAGCGGCGGTACTGCATTTCCTCGAAGGCGGTAAAGAAGAAGGTCCGGTTGCGGACCAGCCTGCCGCCCAGGCTGCCCCCGAACGTGTTCGCGACCTTGGGCGGCTTGGAAGTGGCGCCGAAGGGCGTAGCGTCCAGAGCGCGGTTCTGCAAGTACTCGAAAAGGCTGCCGTGAAATTCATTGCTGCCGCCGCGTGAGGTGGTGGTGACGTCGCCAATTTGCCCGAACTCGGCGTTGCCGCCCACGCCCTGCACTTTCATCTCGGCAATGCCTTCCGCCGAGGGATAGATCTCGGGCAGCGGGCTGTGACCAGTAACGCTCACCGTAGAGATGCCGTCCAGCGTGAACTCGCTTTGCGCAGGAATGGCCCCCTGGACCGACAAGTTGAAGCCATCATCGCTCTGCACGCCGGGCAGGAAAGCCAGCAAACGGTAGGGGCTGGTGCTACCCGCGCCGCGGAAGTTCACGGGCAGTTCGAGCACGCGGCGCGTGTCCAGGCTGGCGGTGATGGTCTGGGTGTCTGTGGTGATCACCGGGGCCACGGCCTGGACCATGATGCTTTCGGTAACGGCGCCGACCTCCAGGGTGGCGTTCACGCGCACAACCTGACGGGCAGCGAGCTCGACCTTGGCGGCCTGGAAAGTCTTGAAGCCGGCGGCTTCGATCACCACTTGGTAGACGCCCGCCTTCAGATTCGGCGCCTCATAGTTGCCCTGGGCGTCGGTCTGCAAGGTGATGGAAGTGTTTTCGGCCAGGTTGGTGATGGTCACCTTGGCGTTGGGTATGACGGCGCCGCTGGAGTCGGTCACCGTGCCGAGGATGGAGCCGAAGGTGGATTGGGCGAGCAGCAGCGCCGGGGCTGCCAGCAGGAACAACACGAACGAAACGAGCCTTTTCATCAGGCCTCCTTTGCGATTTTTTCGAACCGTTGGGCGGGGCCTCGGTTGGCCCGGGCCTCCCCCGCAGCATGCGCGACCTGTCTCCAGACGTATACATCAGCCCGGCCTGCCCCGTCAAGCCCGGCGAGGGCGGTCGTACAATATCCGCCGATCGCGCCCAGGAGGGACGCAAGGGGCGCAGGATCGAACGGAGGAGCACGGCTATCAGGACAACGCTGGCTGTGATCCTGGCCATGGGGTGCCTTCTCGGCCAGGAGTTTCGCGCCACTCTGACAGGGCGGGTAGTGGATCCCAGTGGGGCCCCGGTTGCAGGGGCCCTCGTGACCGCTATCAATACGGGGACTAACCAGCGGAGCTCGAGCGAGACAGACACGCACGGCGCCTACGTTATCCCACTGCTTCCGCTTGGCCGTTACGAGGTCAGCGTGGAAATGGCGGGGTTCAAAAAGGTGACCCGCACCGGGATCGAACTCAGCGTCAACCAGGCTGCAACGCTCGATTTCCAGCTGGAGCTTGGGACGGTTACCGAGCAGGTGACCGTAACCGCCGAACCTCCGTTACTGGAGCAGGCCAACGCCGACCGGGGCGCGCTGATTGACGGGCAAGCCGTGAAAGAATACCCCCTGAACGCTCGCAATCCATTCATGCTTTCCATGCTCGTAGCGGGGGTGGATTATAACGGCAGTCTGGCTTATCAGCGGCCTTTCGATAACGGGGCCATTGCCGACTGGAGCATCAACGGCAGTGGAAACCGGAACAACGAGTTCCTGCTCGATGGCGCGCCGAACAATGCTCAAGCCGGCGGCAACAACCTCGCTTACGTGCCGCCTGTTGATTCCGTGCTGGAGTTCAAAATTCACACCAATGCTTACGATGCGCAGTACGGCAAGACCGGGGGCGGGATCGTGAATGTGGTCCTGAAAAGCGGCACGAACAACCTGCACGGAACGGTCTACGAATTCCTGCGCCGGAACGCTCTCGACGCCAATTCCTTTCAAAACAAGGCGCGCGGGGCGCCCAAGGATGGCCACTATCTGGACCAGTTCGGCGTCCAACTGGACGGACCCGTCTATCTGCCCTGGCTTTACAACGGGAGGGACAAGACCTTCTTTCTGTTTAACTACGAGGGCTACCGGGAGGGCAGCCCGCAGCCGCTGGTGCTCAGCGTACCGGAGATGGACATGCGCGATGGCGACTTCTCCCGGCTCAACGACGCCCGTGGGCGCAGAATTACCATCTACGACCCGTACACCGGGCGAAGCGTGGAGGGCACCTGGACACGGGATCCCTTCCCGGGCAACATGATTCCGAAGGACCGGATCAACCCGGTAGCGCGCCGAATTCTCGATTATTTCCCGCGCCCGAACACGGTGACGCCAGGCCAGGCCTATTCTCAATCGAACTACTTTGTGGCAGGCGGCATGAACCCGGCCAAAGACCGCTTTTACAATCTCGTGTTCAAATTTGACCACAACATTGGCTATCGTCACCGCCTCTTTCTGCGCCACGGAAGCAACGACCGCACGGAATGGCGGTCGAGCAATGGCATTCGCAACAAGCCGGGCGCGGACGGGCCGCAGCCGCTCAAACGGATCAACGACGCCTACGTGCTCGACTGGACGGGCACGCTATCGCCCGCCAGCCTGGCGAATGTCCGCGTCTCGTTCAGCCGCTATGTCGAGGGTTCGGATGGCGTGGCCAACAGCAATTTTGACCTCACCAGCCTGGGCTTTCCGAAGGAACTCGCGGAGCAGCTTCCTTACGGACCCCGCTTCGGCCGGTACACCTTCGACAACGGGGCCTTCAGCTACATCAGCCTCGGGCGGTACAAAAACTACAACTTCACGAACACCTTCGCTGTCCACCCCTCGCTTACTCGGGCCCGCGGAAGCCGCACCATCAAGGCGGGAATGGATATGCGCTGGATTCAGTACGCACTGCAAAATCAGGGTAACGTCTTCAGCCTGAGTAGCAGCAAGCTGTGGACCCAGAAAGTTTACAACCGGGCGGACGAATCCAGCGGCAATGCGATCGCAAGTTGGCTGCTCGGCACGCCCAGCGGGGGCAGCGTCCAGTACAACGTGATGCCCATTTACATGTACCGGTACATGGCGCCATGGGTGCAGCACGATTGGAAGCTAACCCCAAGGCTCACCTTCAACGCCGGATTTCGCATGGATTTCAACTGGCCTCCCAACGAGCGCTTCAACCGGATGAACCGGGGATTTGATCCAAACGTCATCAATCCGGTGGACGCGATGATTGACCGGACGGCCTTCCCGGACTTTCCGACGATCCGGGGCGGGCTGCTGTTTGCCGGAGTGAATGGGCTGCCGCGAGAGGCGGCAGATCTTTACAAGCGAACCTGGCAACCGCGGCTCGGGCTGGCCTATGCGGTCACGGCCCGCACCATCTTGCGTGGGGGCTGGGGCCGCTATTACATGAACCCGACCAATGACTTCCAGCAGAATTACGGCTTTTCGCAAACGACCACGGGCACCTGGTCCCTGGATGGCAACCGGACGCCTGTTCCGGACAAGATCTCGAACCCGTTCCCGGTCGTCCTCAAACCTCGCGGAAGTGCCGACGGCCTGCTCACCTACGTGGGCAGGAGCTTTAACTTCGTCAACCCGAAGTTTGAGATCCCGCACGTGGACATGTTCTCGTTCAGCATCCAGCGGGCTATCACTTCACGTTCCACCCTCGATCTGACGTACTCGGGCAGCCGCGGAAAACGTCTACAAACTACCAAACCGTACAACGACGTGGAGGATGCTTCCTTTCGCGACAATTGCAATTACATGCTCGGAGGGGACCGGCGCTATTGCGACGCGCAGCTTCCCAACCCCTTCAAAAACCTCCCGCCTTTCGAAGGTACGAATTTTTACACCAGCAACACGTTCAGTCGAGCCCAGTTGTTACGTCCGTTCCCCCAGTTCAGCACCTTCACTGAGTTGATGCGCAATGACGGCTATTCCTGGTACAACTCGCTTCAGACCAGTTTCAGGGCGAGGCTTCCCGACGGGACCAATCTGAACGTGAATTACACGTTCGCCAAAAACCTGCGGCAAACCGGGTGGATGGACCCGGTAAAGAACGTGATGTATCGCGCGGTGTACGACTGGGACAAGCCCCACCGCTTCGTTGCCAGCGCCATCGTGCCGCTGCCGCTGGGCCGCGGCCGCCGCTTCCTCAGCCACGCCAGAGGTTCACTGAATCGGGTGGTGAGTGGGTGGCAAAGCACGTTCATCTTGCAGGTGTTTTCCGGCCAGCCCTGGCAGCCTCCCGCCAACGTGATCCTTCTGAAAGACGCGCGGATCCCCATAGACTGGAGCCAGCCGGTGGTGCGCGCCATCAAGCCCTGCGTGATCCGTTGGAACAACGACAATACGATTACCTGGATGCAGTACAGTCTGGACTACGGCTGCACGGAACCCAACTGGCTGATCGTGCCTCCTTACACGGCCCCTCGGTTGTTGCCCGATCGGGATCCGAGCATTCGCTTGCAAACGGTCAAAATGATGGATTTCTCGCTTAGCAAGACTACCCGCCTGTCCGAACGCTGGAGGCTTCAGTTCCGCGCCGAATGCTTCAACCTGCTAAATTCCTTCTTCGACGTGCGCGAGCAGTTCACTAACGATCCCCAAAACCCGAACTTCGGGACGGTGAACAAGGCAGCCATCAGCGCCCCGAACTCGAATTACCCGCGCCAGGTTCAGCTGGCTGTCAAGCTTCTCTGGTAGCCAGGCTGACGTCCGGCGCACGTGTCGTTCCGGGGTCTGGTGGGATAGAGACCACGAGGGAGTGAGAGCTGCGTCGCAGCTCGGAGCGCGCATCCCTCGGCCGGAAACATGCGGTGAGCGCAGGGATCTTATCCGTCTCGTGCAGTGTCCCCGCGCCGGACGGATGTGAGCCCCTGCCCTACTGCTGGTCGTAGCCTTTCAGGCGCCTCACCCAGATGTTGCGGTAGCGCACGGGCGTGTCGTGGTCCTGCAAGGCAAGCGGCTCCTCGGGCCCGTGAGGCGCATAGGTCCCCACGCGTCGGTGAGCCATGCGCCCGATGATCGCCTGGCGATGATGCACGACCACGCCATTCAGGAACACGGTCACGTATGCGGGCTTGACCAGTCTCTCCCCTTCAAAGCGCGGCGCCTCGAAGACAATGTCGAAGACCTGCCACTCGCCCGGCCTGCGCGCCGGATTGACCAGCGGCGGATACTGCCCGTAAATGGCTCCGGCCATGCCGTCAGCGTAGGTGGGGTTCTCCCAGTTGTCCAGAACCTGGATTTCGTAACGTTGCATGATCAACACACCGCTGTTGCCGCGCCACTGGCCGGAGCCTTCGATCTTGGGCGGCGCCGCCCACTCGATGTGAAACTGCGCGTCGCCGAACTTCTCGTTGCTCACCAGGTCCCCTGTGCCGCCGACGACTTCCATGTAGCCGTTTTCCACCTTCCATCGCGGCGGCAGGATCTTGCCGCGCTCCGGCCCCCGGCCTTCCTGATGCCAGTGGGAAAGGTCCTTGCCATCGAACAGCACGATGGCGTCCGAAGGCGGATCGCCGGGATTCGTCCCCGGGCGCACCAGCGGCGGCTGCGGACGCTTGATGTCGTGCACTCGCCACGGCTGACCGGGCAAAAACGGCGTATCGTCGTAACCGGGCGGTGAGGTTCGCTCCCCTTTCCGCTCGCGACGCTGCGCGGCGGCTCCGAACGTCGCCAGACCCACTGCCATTGCAGCGCCTAGCGCGACCCAACGCCACTTCAATCCACGAAACATCACTGCCTCCTGCTCAGAGAGGCCAGAGTATCAGATCATGGACGCGACTGCACGGCGGCCCCACCCCGGCTTTGTGCGAGAATGCGAGGGATGGTCCATCGCCCGGCGCGCAGGCAGTCAGCTCTCGCGGAGATCGCGCGCTCTGCGGATGCCGACACGGTGGCCCGTGCTTACCGGCCGTGGCAGGTCCGGATCTTC
>JAPWUP010000158.1 GCA_028275505.1 Bryobacteraceae bacterium | reverse complement strand
TCCTCTCGATCCCGTAGACGGCGCCCAGGAAATGGCTCCGGTTGATTGCGTCCGCGCCGCCTGTGCCCACCAGCAGGTTCTTCGAGTAATTCGCCATGCCGCTCACTTCGTGCGGTACCACCTGCCCGATGGACACGATCAGGTCGAAGCCGCCCTCCACCAGCAGCCGGTTTACCTGCACCGGATAGGCATAATCCAGCAGCCCGCCGGAGAGCTCCTTTACGTATTCGCCCGGCGCCTCGCCCAGCGTCACCGGCGCTCGCCGCCAGTCGTGCACGCGGAACAAACCCGGATCCAGATCCCCGTACATCTCGCGGATCTCCTCCGGCGTCATCGCCACGTGCGTGCCGAGCGCGGGCAGAACGGCCGTCAGCCGCTCGCCGTAATATTCCCGCAGGTAGCGGGTGAGCTCGCCGGCGCGCGAGTGCAATCGTGTGATGTCCGGCGGTACCGCCACCACCCTCCGCCGTTCCCCCAGCTTGCCCAGCGCCTCGAACAAGCCGTCCCGAAGCTGCTCGCTCGTTAACTCCGCGTCCGGCGATCCGGCGGTCCACAACATGCCCATAGCTTTCGCACTCCTCGATGCGGCAGAATCGAACCCACCATTCTACCGCCCCGAGGCGTGCGCTCCCCCGGCGCCAGCTCTCACCGCCTGCCCGCCACGACCAGCTTCACCTGGCCCGCGTTCGCGATGTCCTCCCAGCGGTAAATCAGGAAATTTTTCGGGCCGCTGTTCATCGCCACCATCAGCCCGTTGGGAAAACGCGGCCCCAGCCGCGTCGAAGTGATTTCGATGCCGTCCGTCTCGTCCGCCCCGCCGTAAAAGACCTTGAGCAGCTCGCTGTGATCGTGTGGGCGCCCGGGCGCTCCCTCGCGCCGGTAAACGTGATACTTCGTGTTGCCCGGAAGCTGGTCCGTGCACACGATATACCCCCGCCCGCCGGCCAGCCCGTAAATCGCGATCCCTTCGCGGTCCCCCTGAAAGCCCTCCCTGCCGAAATGCGCCAGTTCGCGCGCCGCCTCCGGATGATCAGGGTCGGCGTGGTACTTGTGGATACCGTCCCCTTCGTCCGCGTAGTACACGTAGCCCAGCTCGTCATCCACCGCCACCGCCTCGATCTCCTTGGTCCCGCTGAACCGGCCGAATTCACGCACCTTCTGCGCCCGCACCCGGCCCTGGCCGTCGTCCATCAGCCGGTACTGCCACAAGTATCCTTCCCGCGGTCCCTCCTTTCGGCTCACGATCGCAAAGATCGCCCCGTCGCGCGGCCGCTTGTATAAGGCAATCCCCATGGGTGCCCCTTGCTCGCCGGGGCAGCCCTCGAACACACGCAGCCCCTCTGGCGACGACACATCCTCCAGCTTGCCCTCGGGCAGGATGCGGTAGACGCGCAGCCGCCGCTGCATCCTCTCCGTCGTCACGGCGATATCCACCCGCCGCCCGCCCAGCATCAGGCCGTACTCCACGTCCACGTTGTTCGGCCGATCCAGCTTGTCAATCACTTGCCGGATCTTGCCGTCCAGCCCGTACACATACAGCGCTCCGCGCGGCGCCGCCACCTTGTTGGTCGCGATGATCAGGCTTTGCGCCGGATCCCGCGGGTTCACCCAAATGGCCGGATCGTCCGGATCGTCGCTGACCGGCTCGGTTGCCAGCACCGGCTTCACTTCGATCCTCCCCTGCATCGCCAGCCACAGCGACAGTACGAGCACCCACACACTCATCGTTCGCGCTCCTTCCCTTAACCGGTTCTTGTCGCCCGGCTCAGAAGTTCAGCCGCAAAGCGAGCTGGATCTGCCGCGAGGTCCCCGTCCCGATCGTCCGGTTCAGCGGGCTCCGGATCTGCCCGAACGTCGCCGGCGTCGAAATGTTCGCGCTCGGATCGCCGAGCTGCGCCCGGTTAAACAGGTTGAACACCTCGGCCCGGAAGGCAAGATTGGCGTTCTCCCTCAGCCGGAACTTGCGGTGAATCGCCAGATCCGTCTGCCACATGCCGGGACCACGCGCGATGTGCCGGCCTGCGTTCCCCCATGTGCCGGCCCGCGGGACCGCAAACGCCGCAATGTTCAGCCAGTTCTCCGTCTTGGTCCGGTTGGCCGGGTACAGGGGCTGGCCCGCCACCACGTCCGGGCGCTGATTCGACGTGTTGCCGTCAGGCACGGCAGAAGAGCTGCGCGACACCGAAATATTGACTGCGCGGCCCGTGCGCGCCGTCCAGATTCCGCTCAGCTCCCAGCCTCCCAGCACCTTCGCCGCCACCCCGTTCGTGGCATAAGCTTTGCCCGGCCCGAACGGCAGCTCCCACACCCAGTTGCTGGTGAACGTATGGCGAATGTCCTGCGCGCTGTTGCCCCGGTCGCACGCCCGGCACTTCACATTCTGCGGCGCGGTCCCTTCCCCGCCGCCGAGGTTGCCGTCGTTGATCGCGTGCGACCACATGTACTCGGCGCCCAGCAGGAACCCGCGGTGGAACGCCCGATGCAACGAGACCTGCAAGGCGTTGAAGTTCGAATTGCCGTCGTTGCGCTTCTCATCAATCCGCCCGAACGTGGGCAGCGGTCGCCGTCCAATCGCCGGCTCGATCACATTGATGTAAGTCCGCGCGAACAGCTTGTGCCCTTCGTTGCCCACATAGCCGACTTGCATCACGAACTGCGCCGGCAACTGCTGTTGCACCGAGAACCCCCACTGGATGCTGTAAATGTCCCGGCGGTCGCGCTGGAGCGAGCGCGGCGTCACGCCGCCGGACTGCGCCAGCGGCACGAAGCGGTCAATCGGGAAGCTCAGTCCGCCCGTCACGTCCCGCGAAGTCAGCGAGTAGCGCTCCGCCATATTGTCCAGCGCAGCGTTCACATCGTCATTCTGCCCCGGCCCGTGGAAGACTCCGGCCCCGATGCGGAACACCGTCTTGTCCCGAAGCTTCGCCGGCGCCCAAGCGAGGCTCACGCGCGGATCAATATTGTTGCGGTCCGGGTAAAACCACGGCGCGCCCGGCGGGCAGAACCCCTGGCACGCCCACATATCGAAAACCCGCTCCTGGTGGTTCACCTCGTGCGGTACCGAGTAGTACTCGTAGCGCGCGCCCAGATTCAGCGTCAGGTTCCGCCGCACCTTGAAGTCGTCCTGGAAGAACGCCATGTACCAGGTGCGCCGCGCCCCCAGCACCGGGCTGCCCGCGTTGATGCTGAACGAATCCACCCGGTTCCGAATCAGATCATCCCGGCTGGCGAAGCTGATCGAGGTCGTGTTCACCGCCGGATCCGCCACGTTGACGTGCACCCGCCGCGCCTCGAAACCCATCTTCAGCGTGTGCCGCCCCTTGGTGACGGTGACGTTGTCAATCATCGAGTAGGAGGTCGGCCTCTCCAGCAACATGCTCGTGCTGTTCAGCGTCATGAAACCGGGAACGCTGATCGAGGGCCCCAGCGGCCCGTAGCTGTACCGCGTCAACGCCGAGCGGTTGTAACCTGCCCGGTACTCGTTGATCACCGTGGGCGAGAAAATCCTTTGGTATTGAAACGCGAAATTGGAAGGCCGGAACAGACTCTCCTCCCGGTCCGCCAGCAATACGCTCCGCGGGGCGTCAATCAGCCCGTCATCCACGTTGTAGCGCCCGAAGATCAGATCCTGGTCGGAGAACCAGTGATCTATCCGCAGCGTGCCCGAATTCTCGGTCCAGGCCTGCCGGCGGTCCATCCACAGCTCGTCAATGTTGGGATCCGCCAGCGGCCGCATCCCCTTCGGATAAGCCTCGATGATGGGCCGCACGGCCGGCGAGGCCGCCAGCGCCCGCTCCCGAAACGCCGCACTCGGCACACTGGCGTACAGCGTCTGTCCCAGCCGTTGCCGCAGCCCTTCATAGTTGGCGAAGAAGAACGTCCGGTTGCGCACGATCGGTCCGCCCAGGTTCCCCCCGAACTGGTTCAGCCGGAACGCCGGCTTCGCCGCGTCGAAGAAATTCCGCGCATCCAGCTTGTCGTTGCGCACGAACTCGAACAGGCTGCCGTGAAATTCGTTCGTCCCGGACTTGGACACCAGGCTCACGTTGGCCCCGGCGCCGCCGCCCAGCTCGGCCGAGTACAAACTGGCGTTCACGCGAAACTCCGCGATCGAGTCCGTCGAAATCACCAGCCGCAGCGCCGCCTCCTGCCGCGGGTCCTTGACCCCCGTGGCATCCATGCCGTCGAACGTCCAGTTGTTGTCATCCCGCGCCCGGCCCACAAAGCGAATCGTCTGCTGGCTGCCGTCGCCCGTGTTGATCGCGCCCGGCGCCAGCGCCATCAGACTCGCCCAGTGCCGCCCGTTCAGTGGGATCTCGCGCACCTGTTGCGAGGCGATCACCGTTCCCAGCGCCGCCGTCGTACGCTCCAGCGGCACGGGCGTTTCCCGCACTTCCACCTCGGCGCGGATCGTCGCCACCTCCAACTGCGCATCCAGCGTGCGCGTATCCCCCACCTGCAAGACGATCTTCTCGAACCTCACCGGACGGAACCCGGGCGCCTCGATCGTGACCCGCCACGTCCCGATGGGCAACTGCGGCAGTACGTAGGTGCCCGCGGCCGACGTCGTCACCTGACGCTTCAGCCCCGTTTCCTCGTGCTCGGCCGCGACCGTCGCCCCTGCGATGACCGCGCCGGTCGGGTCCGTCACCGTCCCGTTCAGCGTCGCCAGATTGCCTTGCCCGCGCAGCGTCGCCGCTGCGAACAAAATCGCCAGGAGCAGTCTGAGTTTCTCCCTCCTCATCGCGACCTCCCTCTTCATTGGCCTCGCCCCGCGAGGCTGAATCCTGCTTAGAACGCGTACCGCACAGCCAGCTGGATCTCACGCGCCGGCTGCGTCAGCGACGTGATTGTACCAAACGCCGCGCTCGAGCGGTTCGAGTTCGGGGTTCCCAGGTTCGTCTTGTTCAGGAAGTTGAACGCCTCCATCCGGACCTCGATCCGCGAGGCTTCGCGCACCCGGAAATCCTTGTGCAACCCGAAGTTCATCTGGTGCAGCGCCGGCCCCACCGCAATGTTGCGCCCCGCGTTGCCGAAAGGCCGCGAAGGATCCGTCGGAATCTGCACCGTCTCCGGATTCAGCCACCGCTCGGCGCGCCGCTGCCCCTCCGGCATCATCGGATCGCCCGTGATGTTCGGCCGGTACGTCGGCGCCGAACTTACCTGAAACTGCGAGGCCGGGCTGTAAGTGAGGTTCACCGGCATGCCCGCGTACGCGAAATTGATCACCGCCAGCCGCCACCCGCCCAGCACCGCCTCCAGCGCCGGATGCGCCGAGGCGCCGAAACGCCGCCCCTTGCCGTAAGGCAGATCCCACAGCACCGTGGTCACGTTGATGAACGGCTGATGGTAGCCCGACACGCCCTTCTCGTTCTTCAGATCCCGGTAGTTCACCCGCGAGTTGTCCCCGTTGTGCGCTTCCAGGTGACCGGATGCGTTGTCAATCCCCTTCGACCACGTGAATGAATTCAGCAGATAGAAGCCGCCCGAAAACTTCCGCTCCAGCTTCGCCTGGAAGGCGTGATAGTTCAGGAACCCGCCATTGAAACAGATCTGGATGTAGCCGAAGCTCTGGATCGGCCGCCGCGCCTGGATCGGCAGATTCTCGTTGGGCTGGTTCGGCCGCGCCTGGTTGTAATCGCCCAGGATCGGCAGGTGCACGCTCCGGTTGCCCACGTACGCCAGATCCAGCACCAGATCCCGCGCCAGCTCGCGCTGAATCGTGAAGTGCCAGCTCTGCGTGTACGCCGTGGGCGTGTTGGGCGGGATGTGGTTCGTGCGTACCCCAATCTGCTTGATGTTGGCCAGCGACAGGAAATTGTCCGGATAACCCATCTCCGTCGTGCGGAAGCACTCGAACGGGCTCTGCTTGGTGCTCGTGCACAAGGGCAGGCCCGAACCCGCCACGGTCGGCGCCAACTGGTCAATCACAGGATTGAGCACGTGCGGCAAATTGTAGGCCAGAATGTTCTCACCGCCCATGCGGTGGAAATGCATGTAACTCATGCCGTAGGCTGTGCGAATCACCGTCCGCCGCGTCAGCGTCCAGGCCAGCCCTACCCGCGGAGCCCAATTGGTCTTGTCCGGATGCACCAGCGCCCGGTCGTACAGCGACCCGCTGCGCGCCTGCACCAGCCTGATGGCTACCGCATCGAAGT
The DNA here is from genome assembly GCA_028275505.1 of Bryobacteraceae bacterium. Taxonomy (GTDB): domain Bacteria; phylum Acidobacteriota; class Terriglobia; order Bryobacterales; family Bryobacteraceae; genus DTHT01. The sequence continues at coordinate 3,474 of JAPWUP010000158.1, read as the reverse complement.
TCGAAATGCGGTTCTCCGCTTCGTACTGCGGCGTCGCGAACTCGTAGCGCGTCCCCACGTTCAACGTCAGCCTCGGCGTCAGCTTGATGTCGTCCTGCAAATACCAGAAATGCATCCGCTGCCGGTAGTGCATCACCGGATCATTGGACAACTGGTACTGCGAGCGTGCCCCGAACAGAAAATCGGCCAGAAATTGCATGTCCGAGGTCGGCGTCCCCGGAACGCGCGAGAACCGCCCCGCGTAGCTGTCCGACCCGTACTTGGGGTGGAAGTCGTCAATCTCCGTGTTGATCCGCTGGTGTTCGTAACCCGCTTTCAACGAGTGCCGGCCCGCCACTTTGGAGAAATTGAACTTGGGATTCACCACGAACGGATCCTGGAACTGCGGGTTGCTCGATTGCACGCCCAGCCCGGTGAAACCGTTGATGTTCTGCTTGCTGATGCCGCCCGAATAACGTGTCGCCTTCGGCACGTTAGGAATCCCGAAACGCTCGCCCGTTGTCTGCGTGCCGCGGAACATCGGGAACTTGCCGCCCTCGGTCAGCGAAACGCCCATGCGAAACTCGAGCAGCATCGTCGGACTCACCGTGTAAGTGCCTCCGTATGCCCACTGCCAGTTCATCACCCTCACGTCGGCGTTCGAGTCCCCGCCCGAAGGCCCCGGAATCGCCGGCGGCTCGAAGTTGTTCATCAACCGGTGGCTGTACCGCAGGAACCCCGTCAGCCGGGAGCTGAAGTAATAATCCAGCCGGAGGTCGCCCTTGTCCGTCTGCTCCGTCCGCCGCGGTTCGCTCTGGAAATTGTTGGCCAGTCCTGGCCGGTTCGGCGCCGGCAAATCGTTCAACACTTCCCGCGCGAAACGCGTGATCACGCGCTCCGGCACCACCCCGTCCATGTAACGCTCGCCCGTGTACGGGTTCATGACAGGCACGCCCAGAATGCCCTTGCGCATCTCCAGCGTCGGAATAGTCGCAAACCTTACCGTGCGCGAGACCCTCCGGTACCCCTCGTAATCCGCAAAGAAAAACGCCTTCTCGCGCCGGATCGGCCCGCCCAGCGCCCCGCCGAACTGGTTCTGGATCAAAACCGGCTTGCGGTTCTGTACCGGCTTGAAGAACCCCGTCGCGTTCAGACGCGTGTTTCGCAGGTACTCCCACAGCGAGCCGTGAAATTCGTTGGTCCCGCTGCGCACCGCCGCGTTGATCACCGCCCCGCCCGCGCGACCGTACTCGGCGCTGAAGTTGTTGGTCTCCAGGCGGAACTCGGCCATCGCGTCCGGGGTAATCTGCACCACCTGGTTCGAAAAGCCCTGATTCGAAGTCCCGTAGGCGTTGTTGTCCACGCCGTCGAGAAGGAAATTATTCTGCGAACTGCGCATCCCGTTTACGTTGAACGAGGCGTCCCGCGAGCTGGCGATCACGCTCCGCCGCACGCCGGGCGCCAGCAGCGCCAGATCCGCGTAGGCCCGCCCGTTCAACGGCAGGTTCACCACCTGCTGCGTGCCCACGATCGTGCCGCGCGAGCTCGTCTCAGTCTCCAGCGTCAGCGCCGCCCCCGTCACCGTGATGCTCTCGCTCGCCGTTCCCACCTCCAGCGTCAGGTCCACCCTCTGCCGGGCGGCCACCGTCACCGTGAACGCATCCGCCACCGCAAGCTTGAAGCTGGGGGCCTCGGCCTTGACCCGGTACGTCCCCACGCGCACGTTGAAGAAGTAGTAGTTGCCCATCTCGTCCGTCTGCGTGGTGGTCGCGATCCCGGTGCCCAGATTCTCCAGCGTGACCTTGGCGCCGGTCACCACCGCCCCACTGGGATCCCGGATCGTCCCCAGCACGGTCGCCGTCTCGAATTGCGCTCGCACCGCCGGCGCCAGCCACAGCGCCGCCAGCGCGATCCCAAGCCATCCCTGCGCGATTTTTCTGCCCGTTGGATTCACCGTTCGCTTCTCCTTCCTGTTTCAGGATGCCCGCCCCGCATGAATGCCCGGTAAAGGGCGCGTGACCAGCCGGTGACGGCGCCCTCGGCTGCGGTCATGCATACGTGTTCAGGCCTCGGCCACTATAATCCGACCCGATTCCCCCTGTCAAGCCCCTTACGCTCCCCCGTTCCCGCCTCCCCCTTGACCCCGCCAGCCCGCTTCACCTATAATGGACACGTTTGCGGAAACCGTCCATCAAAGACATCGCCGCCGCCGCCGGCGTCTCTCACTCCACCGTCTCCCGCGCCCTACGCAATAGCCCCCTCCTCAAACCCGAAACCATCCAGCGCATCCAGAAAATCGCCCAGGAAAAAGGCTATACCGCCTCCGCCGTCGCTCGCAGCCTCGTCACCCGCCGCACCCATACCATCGGCGTCGTCGTCACCACCATCGCCGACCCCTTCGTCGCCGAGGTCGTCTCCGGCATCGAGCAAACCGCCAACGACCACGGCTATTCCGTCTTCCTCGCCAACTCCAACGCCGAACCCGAACGTGAACTCAAAGTCGCCCAGTCCTTCGCCGAACGACGCGTGGACGGCATCATCGTCACCTCCTCCCGCGTCGGCGCCCTCTATACCCCCATGCTCTCCTCCCTCCAGATCCCCATCGTCCTCGTCAACAACCAGCACCCCGGCCAGTTCGTCCACTCCGTCATGATCGCCAACTTCGAAGCCTCACGCGACGCCACCCGACACCTCATCCAGCTCGGCCACACCCGCATCGCCTACCTCGGCGACCGCTTCGGCTACCAGTCCGATACCGAGCGCTTCGCCGGCTACCGCGAGGCCCTGGACTGCGCCGGCATCCCCTTCCTGCCCGAACTCGTCTCCCACGGCGACGGCAAGCCCGAAGGCGGCTACGAGGCCATGAAAAAGCTGCTCACCTTGCCCGAGCCACCGACCGCCGTTTTCTGCTACAACGACATGTCCGCCCTCGGCGCTCTCAAAGCCATCCGCGAGGCCGGCCTGCGCGTGCCCCGCGACATCTCGCTGGTCGGCTTCGACGATCTCTTCGTCGCCGAATATTGCGAGCCGCCCCTGACTACCGTGCGCCAGCCGCGCCGCCACATGGGACGCCTCGCCGCCGAGATCCTGCTCAAGCTCATCCAGGGCGCCGGCGCCGAAGAACTCATTCGCGTCCCCGGCGAACTCATCCTGCGCGAGTCCACCGCGCCACCCCGTTCTCCGGAGTCCCGATGACCGCTCCTCTGCTCGAGTTGCGCGACATCCGCAAGAGCTTCGGCGGCGTCACTGCTCTGGACGGCGTCAGCTTCCAGGTCCTTCCCGGTGAGGTCCACGCCCTCGTCGGCGAAAACGGCGCCGGCAAGTCCACTCTCATGAACATCGCCAGCGGCGTCCTCCAGCCCGACTCCGGCAGCATCCTCTGGGACGGACAACCGGCGCCCGAGCTCGATCCCCGCAAGGCACGCCAACTGGGCATTGCCTTCGTTCACCAGGAACTGGCCCTCGTTCCCCAGCTCAGCATCGCCGAGAACATCT
>JAPWUP010000030.1 GCA_028275505.1 Bryobacteraceae bacterium | reverse complement strand
TACTCGAGCGCCTCGAGCAGAAATCCGAAGCGCTCCATGGCTTCCTCACGGCTGAATCCCAAGGCATCGAAGACGCGGGCTTGCACATCGCGGCGATGGATACGGATGGAGCCGGATCCCAGTTCGATCCCGTTCAGGACCAGATCGTAGGACTTGGCGCGGCAGGCCGCCGGGTCGGTCAGAAGCTTGTCCAGGTCCTCGTCGTGCGGGGAAGTGAACGGGTGGTGAGCGGCGGTCCAGCGCTGCTCCTGTTCGTCCCACTCGAACATCGGGAAGTCGGTCACCCAAAGGAAGCGGAAATCGCGAGGATCGAGCAGGCCGTGCCGGTCGTTGTATTTCTGGCCCGCGAAGAGGCGAAGCTGACCGCAGGCGCTCAGGGCAGTCTCCTCGGGGCGGTGACCCTGCGGCGGGCCGGCCCAGCCGGCAATCAAGAGCAGGTCTGCTTCCGAGGCGCCGGTTCGCTCGCGCACCGCCTGCATGGCCTGCGGATAATCGCGCTCGATGCGCTTCAGGTCGTCGTAGACGCGCAGGCCGCGCTCCGTGCCGAAAGCTTTCAGCTCGTCCCGCTCTCGGCGGCTCAAGGCGCCCACTTTGGGGATGTGGATGGCCACCAGCGGCATGCCGTCTGCCGATAGTACGCCGCGCGGGAACAGATCTTCGACAGGGCATAGGGGCGGCAGGCGCAAATCCGGCTTGTCCGTGCCGTAGCGACGCATGGCCTCGGCGTAGGTGAGGCGGGGGAAGGGCGTCTGGATCTGGCGACCGACGAGCGCACACACCTTCTCCAGCATCGGCTCGATCACTTCGAAGATCCGCTCCTGCTGGGGGAAGGACATCTCCAGGTCAATCTGCGTGAACTCGGGCTGGCGGTCGGCGCGCAGATCCTCATCGCGGAAGCAGCGCACGATCTGGAAATACTTCTCCATGCCGCTGATCATGAGCAACTGTTTGAAGAGTTGCGGCGATTGTGGCAAGGCGTAGAAGCAACCGGGCTGCAGGCGGCTCGGCACCAGGAAATCGCGCGCCCCCTCAGGCGTGGAACGGGTCATGAAAGGCGTCTCGATTTCCAGGAACCCCTGGGAGGTCAGAAATTCGCGCACCGCGAAAGAGACGCGCGAACGCAGGATGATATTGCGTTGCATGCGCGGCCGGCGCAGGTCCACGTAGCGGTACTTGAGCCGGACTTCCTCGCTGACGTCTACGTTGTCCTCCAGCGGGAAGGGAGGTGTACGCGAATCGTTCAGGATCCACAGCTTCTCCGCCACCAGCTCGATTTCGCCCGTGGGAATGTTGGGATTGACAGTCTCGGGTGCGCGTTTCTCAACCCGGCCTTCCACCGCGATCACGTACTCCAGGCGCAGCAGCTCGGCCTTGCGATGCACCTCCGGGTCGAGATTGGCGTGGAAAACCACCTGCGTGACGCCCTCCCGATCCCGCAGGTGCAGGAAAATCACGCCGCCCAGATCGCGTCGGCGGTGGACCCAGCCCATCAGCAGGGCGCGCTTCCCGGCGTCCGAGGCGCGCAACTCCCCGCAAGAATGCGTCCGGCGCAGATCGCCAAGGAAATCCAGAGGTACAGCGGCAGCTTTGGTGGTCTCAGGCGCTTCCGGCATATCAATTCCCGCCGGCGAGGCGTGCCACGAGAGCCTCTTCGCTCAGGCTCTCCTGCTCGCCGGTCTGCATATCTCTGAGTGTATAGCGTCCCGCGGCGATTTCCTCTTCCCCGACGATCACCACGCGGCGCACGCCGAGCCGGTTGGCGATCTCGAGCGATCGCTTCAGCCGCCCGTCGAAGCTGACTTCCACAGCGGCCCCCGCCGAGCGAAGCCGTCTCGCCAACAGCGCTGCGTGCTCCAGCGCGGCCTCCCCTACGGGGGCGATAAAGACATCCAGCTCACAGCTCGGGGGCGTCTTGCCCGCCTGCTCCAGCGTCAGCACCAGGCGATCCTCCCCGATCGAGAACCCGATGCCCGGGGCGGGGATTTTGGCGCCCAAGGCCTGCGCCAGCCCGTCGTAGCGGCCCCCGCCAAGCACGGAATTCTGGGCGCCCAGCGCGCCGTGGAGGACCTCGAACGTGGTCCGCATGTAGTAATCCAGCCCCCGTACCAGCCGCGGGGTCAGCTCGTAGCGGATCCCCCGCGCGTCCAGCATCCGGCGCAAGGCCTCGAAATGTGCGCGGCAGGCTGGACACAGATGGTCGAGGATCGAAGGCAGGGAGGCGATGACGGCCTGGTCTTCCGGGACCTTGCAGTCCAGCACCCGCAGCGCGTTGGTCTCCAGGCGACGCTGGCAGTCGGCGCACAGCTCCTTCGCCCGGCCCCGCAGCTCCGAGCGCAGCCGCTCGACGTACGCCGGCCGGCACTCGGGGCAGCCGACCGAGTTGAGCAGAAGCTGGAAGTTCTCCACGCCCAGTTCACCAAGCAGCTCGACGACCAGCTCGATGACCTCGGCGTCCACGGCCGGCGATTCCGAGCCGATGGCCTCGGCGCCGATCTGGTAGAACTGCCGATACCGTCCTTTTTGCGGGCGCTCGCGCCGGAACATGGGGCCGATGTAATAGAGCTTTTGCAGCCCGGGCTTCTGGTCCAGCCGGTGCTCGATATAGGCGCGGATCACGGAGGCGGTGGCTTCTGGCCGCAGCGTCAGCGAAGAACCGTCGCGGTCCTGGAAGGTGTACATTTCCTTGGTGACGATGTCGGTCTCCTGGCCAACGCCGCGGGCGAAAAGCTCCGTGGGCTCGAGGATGGGGGTGCGGATCTCACGGTAGTGAAAACGGCGGAACACGCGCCGCGCCGTCTCCTCGACCTGATTCCACAGCGAGGTGGCAGGCGGCAACAGGTCGCGTGTTCCCTTGACAGCTCGTATCAACTCGGTTGACCTGACCGGTTCGGGATCGCCCGCGCCGGCTCAGCCCGGCCGGCGTCAAACAGGGCGGCTCTGCGCTGCGCAAAGCCCGTTGGGACGCTGAACCGTTTTATCTTAGCACAGCGCCCCTTTCCGCCACGCCGGCCTCAGAACTCGTAGCGCAGCCCGAATTGCATCACGCGCGGCGAAGTCAGTTGCGAGCTGTACTTGCCGAAGGTCCCCGCCGTAGAGATATCCAGGGAAGCATCGGCCACGTCGAACTTGACCGTGTTCGATACGTTGAACACCTCCCAGCGGATCTGGATGGAATGACGCCCGTCGGCATAAGGCATCGTGAAGCGCTTGGAGAGGCTCGCGTCCACGTTGAAAATGCCGTCGCCGCGGATGCAGTTTCGCGTGCCGATGCCGCCCGGCATCTCGTAGTCGAAAGCCTCCAGCGCCTTCTTGGGATCGGGGAACATGTTGGGGCCGCCGCGGCCGGCTACCGCAGGCGCGTTTTTGGTCTGCTTGCGCTCGAACGGCTTGCCGTTCCAGACCGCCCAGTTGTTGTTGTTCCAGTTGGTCGGCCAGACGCCCGTCTGAAAGACGCTGATGGGGAAGCCGCTCGACCAGCGCCAGATGCCGGCAATCTGCCAGCCGCCCACCAGGGCATTAAGCCAGCCCGGCGCTTGGGTCAGATAGCGCCCGCGTTTGCCGAAGGGCAGGTTGTACACGCCCAGCATGTTGAACAGGTGCGTGTTGTCGTAATCGGAAACGCCCTTGTGCAGCCCGGGATACCACGGATTCCAGATCACGCCGGTAGCGGTGCCCACACGCTCGGTGTGCGAGCGCAGATCAATGGACTTGGACCAGGTGTAGTTGACGTCCACCATGTCGCCGTTGGCGAAACGCTTGCGCAGGGTCCACTGCATGCCGTGATAGTTGCCGCCGGCGATCGAGCTGAACACCGACAGATACGAGAACTGCGGGTGGAAGTACGCCCAGGGGCCAAGGTCGCTGCACCGGTTGCGCGCCGCGCAGTTGCCCTGCCCGGGGCCGGTGTCAAGCTGGTAGAGGGCGTACGTCCAGTCGTACAGGTTCGCTGCGTACCGCGCGTACACCACCTGGGTAGCGGTCATGGTCGCCGTCGCGGCCTTGCTGTAAAGGTTCTCCCAGTAAGGAACCTTCTGCACGGCAGAGACGGGCACGCCGGCCACAGCCTGGCGCGCCAGAATCGTGGCGGCCTCGAAGTAACTCATGCCCGACTTGGGATCCCAGATATTGGTGGGCATGGCAGCGTCGCGCCGCACCAGAGAACGACGGGAGAAACGCCCCACATAAGAGCCCTGGACAAACCAGCCATTCCGGAACTCGCGCCCGACCGAGAAATTGGCGCTCATGTTGTAAGGCGGCACAATGGTGTCGTCCAGGCCGTTGGTGATGGCAAAGACGTCGGGATACTGAGCCGGGAATTTGGCCGGGGGCGCGGGCAGAAGCAGCCCCGGCGGGATCTGGTCAATCGCCGTGAAACGAGGCGCGGTGGCCACGGTGAGCACGGCGGAGGGATTCACCAGCCGGGTGGAAAGGCCGAATGCGGTCGCATCATAAGCCCGCATCAGGCCGCTGCCGAACAGGTCGTAGTACATCCCCCAGCCGAGCCGGATCGAGCTGCGGCCCGGACCACCGAAGAAGAACTTGCTCAGACCGCTCGTGGCCTGGGGCGAGTACGCCAGCGCCAGCCGGGGCGCAAAGTTCTTCTTGTGGAAAGCATAGAGCGGTCGGCCGCCCTGGTCCCGCGGGACAAAGCTGATGCGGCCCGCTTCCATCTGCGAGCGACCCTGCATGGCCAGACCGCCACGGATATCAAACCACTGGCCGATGGGAATGTTGGGAGATACCTGCTGCCCGTTCTTTTCGTAATAAGGAGGCATCAGCGAGTAACGCAGCCCGCCGGTAAAGGTCAGCCCGCGAGTAACTCGCCAGGTATCCTGGACGTAAAATTCGTACTCTTCGTTGGCGAAGTTACGGAAGACGGGCTCGCCCTCCTTGAGCACCGTGCCGTCCACTTTATAGTTGTATTGTGCGTTGCCCTGGGTGACCAGGCCCATCACGTCCGTGATCGCATAGCGGAAGTAAGTAATCTGGGAAGTCGCCATGTCGGGCCACGGGCGGTTCAACTCCGCGCCCGAATCCACCAGCCAGGAGGCATTGGCGACAGCGCTGGACCAGGAGTTCTGATCGGTGTTGCGCTGGTTGCGCGTCCAGCGGATGACGAAGCCGAACTGGAGGTTGTGAGCGCCCTTGATCCAGTTCGTATCATTGGCCACCGTGTGCGTGGGAATGATCGCGGCAAATCCGCGGGTCAAAGCCACCGGGCTGTCCAACCCACGCAGCGTAACGGGCGAGAACTTGGCCAGTCCCGTGGCCTCCCAACCCACGCGCGTAATGCCCCAGCGGAAGTTGTTGATCAGGTCGGGACGGAACGTGCTGGTCAGCCCCACCGCCAGTCCCTTGTTGTTGCGCAGGGTGACGGACGCCGGCGGCTGGCCCGGGAACTGCGGCATCCCTTTCTCGTTGTCGTTCTGGAGATTGCCGCGCACGAACAGGTTGTGCTTGCTGGCCGAGTCCAGAATGTAATCCAAACGGGAAATATAAGTGTTCCAGCGCAGGGGCGTGGGCGCCTTGAAACGGAAGCCGACAATGTTGAGGTTGTCGCCGACCGTGTAATCGTTCGGCTCAGGATAAGTCTGGAGCAGCTTCAGCACGGCCTGGTTGACGCCGCGCGGATCCAGCTTGGCCGCGATTTCCTCGGGGGTGATGGTGGCGATCGTACCGTCGCGGCGCTGGTAGTGAAGGATGCCGCGGCGCATGTCCATGGAGGGCACGTAACGCACGGCCGAGCCGTCGCGCGCATCCCGCCGGCCCTCGAAGTTGCCGAACAGGAACAGCCGGTTCTTCTTGAGCGGGCCGCCCGCGGAACCGCCGAAGATATTGCGGATCAGCTTGGGGCGCTCAACGCCCGAAAGGTTGTTAAAGAAGCTGTTGGCCGTGGTAACCGTGTTGCGGTGGTAGTGATAAAGCGAACCGTGCAGTTCGTTGGTGCCGCTCTTGGTCACCAGCGCCACCTGCGCCCCGGAAGTGCGGCCCTGATCGGCGTTCGCGTTGAGCGTGGTGACGCGAAATTCCTGGACCGAGTCCGGAGTGACCCGGAGCACGCTGGTGAAGGCGTAGCGGTCCATCTGGTCGTTGACGTCCACGCCGTCCAGCGTCACGTTGGCCTGGTCGCTCTTGCCGCCGTTGACCGCACCGTTGCGCGAGTCGGTGTCATCCTCCCGGGTGAAAACGACGCCCGGCTGGGCGGCGAGGAGGCTGATGATGTTGCGCGCGTTGAGCGGCAGCTCGACCACCGGCTTGGTGCCGATGGCGTTGCCGATGGAGGCGTCCGTGGTGTTGACCTGGACGGCCTCTGCCGTCACGGCTACGGTTTCAGTGATCTGCCCGACCTCCATGCGGATGTTGAGCGTCGCCGGATTGTTGACGAGCAACCGCACATCCGGGATGGTGGTGGTCCGGAATCCGGCGGCGGCCGCTGTGACGCGATACAGACCGGGCGGCATCTGCGGGAAGGAATAGCTGCCGGTCGCATCGGTCGTGGTGCTCCGCTTCAAACCGGTGTCCACGTTCTCCACCGTGATGGTGGCGTTGGGGATGACGGCCCCGGTGGGGTCGGTCACCGTCCCGGTCAGAGAGGTTGTGGATTGGGCGAAGGCGACCACCGCCCACGCCAGGCAAAGCCAGATGCTGACGAGTCGCTTCATCGAAACCCCCTTTTTAGCGCCACACGCTGCCCGGAACGACCCGGCCGAGGTGGCGATAGTGCAACTAATAGCAAAGCCCACGGCTGCATGTCAATCGAGGCGGTCAGGGCGAGGGTGGCACCCGCAAAGGCTTGGTGGCCACCAGTCCCGCCTCCCCAGAAATCCGAGCATATGGAGTCGTTCTGCGACGCGGCCCTACCCCTTGACGCCCTGGCGCCGGTGCGATAGAATCCCGCCGAGGAGGGTGAACATGTCGGGCTTCCAGAAACCCGCTCCGGGAAACGCCGGGTCCGTCTGCCGCCTCCTGGCCAGCGGGCTTTTGATCCTCGCGATTGCCGCGATCGTTTCCGTTTCCGCATACGCCCAAACGATTACCGGGACCATCGTCGGCACCGTTACCGACCCGTCCGGGCAAGTCATCGCAGGGGCAAAGGTGACACTCACCAGCGAAAGCACCGGGGAGAGCCGGACCGCCACCACGAACCTGGCGGGCGGGTTCGCTTTCACTGCCTTGCAGCCGGGCACTTACTCGCTGAAGGTGGAACAAACCGGGTTCAAGACTTACGAGCGGCGCGGGCTCGTACTCTCGGCCAACGAAAGGCTGTCCGTGGGAGAAATAAGGCTCGAGCTGGGCGTGGTCACGGAGACCGTGCGCGTGGAAGCTCAGGGGGCTTTGGTGCAGTCCACCAGCTCGGAACACTCGGCGCTGCTCACCGCCACTCAGGTCAGCATGATCCAGGTGCGCGGACGCGACGTGATTTCGTTGCTCAAACTTTTGCCCGGGGTTCAGTACACCGGTGACCCGGAAGCTCCCGGCGGCGCCTACGGCACCAGCATGCCCAATATCCAGGGCACACGCGCTCAATGGAACTCCTTTTCCGTGGATGGCCTGACAGGCAATGACCTCGGAAACGCCCCGGTGAATTCGAGCACCATCAACATGGATGCCATTGCCGAAGTCAAAGTTCTCCTCAACAGTTATCAGGCCGAGTACGGGCGTAATGGCACAGCCATGATCAACGTGGTCACCAAATCGGGCACCCGAGAGTTCCACGGCACCGGCTACTGGTACAAGCGCCACGAAATGTTCAATGCCAACAATTTCTTTAACAACCTGAACGGCGTCCCGAAAGCAAGGTACCGCTACAATACCCTCGGCTTCACGCTGGGCGGCCCGTTTTACATTCCCGGCAAGCTGAATCCCAGCAAGGACAAAGCTTTCTTCTTCTACTCCCTGGAGGACTGGAAGATCAAGAACCCCGGATCCCTGTGGCAGCGCAACCTGCCGACGGAAGCCGAGCGCCAGGGGGACTTCTCCAGTTCGCTCGACACCAACAATCAGCTCATCGTGATCCGCGACCCACTGGCCAACCAGCCGTTTCCGGGCAACCGCATCCCGCCTTCCCGCATTGACCGCAATGGGCAAGCCTTGCTGAACATGTTCCCCATGCCCAACTTCCTCGATCGCACGATCAGCCGCGGCAATTACAACTACAATTATCAGGAGACGATCAACTGGCCCAAGCGCCAGCACCTGGGGCGGGGCGACTACCTGCCGAATGAAAAGGATCGCATCTTTGTTCGTCTTTCGGCCTGGTGGTCCGATCAGCAGGGTTACGGCGTGGCAGCCGGGACGGGCGGATCCGGCTGGCCCTGGGCCCGGCTGCATTACACGTTCACGGACAACGCGGTGGTGCTGAACTATACCCGTGTCTTCAGCGCCTCCGTGGTCAACGAATTTAACGGCGGGGCCCGTCACAGCGTCGAGAAAGGGCCGCCGGTGAGCCAGGCGGACCTCGAGCGCATGATGCGCGACAAGGTCGGCTTCCGCGTCGGTCAGTTCCATCCCGAAAACAATCCCTACAACGTGGTCCCGATGGCTTCCTTCGGCGGCATCCCCGGCGCCCCGTCGCTTTCCTACGACGGTCGCTTCCCGCTCCGCGGGGCCGACACCGTCTTCGACTTCAGCGACAACTTCACCTGGATCCGGAACAAGCACACCTTCAAGTTCGGGATCTTCATCGAAAGGGTCCGCAATTACGAAGGCGAACGTGGCAATTTTGCCGGCAACATCAATTTCGGCAGAGATACGAATAACCCGTTCGATTCCAACCATCCCTTCGCGAACACGCTGCTCGGTAACTTCACCTCGTACACCGAGGCCAGCTCGCGTCCCGGGACACAAGGGCGCCAGACTACGATCGAGTGGTTTGCCCAGGATACTTTCAAAGTAACCCGGCGGGTTACCCTGGACTATGGCGTGAGGTTTTCCTGGTACACTCCCTGGTACCAGAACGATGGCAAGGCGGCTTCCTTCGTGATCGCCCGCTACCAGCCTGACAAGGTACCTCCGCTGTTCTGGCCCGCCCTGGACCCCAGTGGCCGCCGCGTGGCCAGAAACCCCGTGACCGGGGAGTTGGGTCCGCAAGTGCTGATCGGCGCTTTCGTGCCCGGCGTGGGCGATCCGGTAACCGGCATGGTGGTGGCCACGGACAAGACCTATCCGCGGGGCTTCAAGGACCAGCAACCCGTACAAGTTGGTCCGCGTCTCGGTATAGCTTTCGACGTCTTCGGCAACGGCAAGACCGCGATCCGCACCAGTGGCGGCATCTTTTACAACACCCGGCCTTCAGGCAATACGCTCTGGAACCTGCCCACCAATCCCCCGGTTCAGTATAACCCAGTGATCTATTACGGGAACCTGAACACCTTCCTGGGCAGCGCGGGGGTGCTTTTCCCAAGTTCCGTGCTGGGGTTCGAGCGGCACGCCCCGACGCCCACGATCTACCATTACATGTTCGGCATCCAGCAGGACGTCGGTTTCGGCACTGTGCTGGACGTATCTTACGTGGGGACCCTGGGCCGTCACCTGATGCAGTCCAAGAACATCAACACGGTGCCTTACGGGGCGCGCTTTTTGCCTCAAAACGAAGACCGCACCAGCCCGGGGCGGCCCTTGCCCGATAACTTCTTCCGGCCTTACCCCGGGTACACGAACATCTCCTGGTACGAAAATGTGAGCACCTCGAACTACAATTCGCTTCAGGTCACGGCCAACCGGCGGTTCGCCAGGGGCTTCCAGTTCGGCCTGGCCTATACTTGGTCCAAAGCCATGGATTACACGGATACGGACGGCGGCGGCGTTGCTGTGTACCGCCCGCTCCGCGTCTGGAATTACGGCAAGGCGGGCTTTGACCAGACCCACATTTTCGTGCTCAATTACACCTGGGATCTTCCTAAGGTCAGCCGCGTATGGAACCACGCCGTGGCCCGTCACCTGCTGGATAACTGGCAGCTCTCCGGAATCACTTCCTTCGTGAGCGGGCAGCCCAGCGGCGTGGGCTTCAGCACCACCGACGGCGCCGACATCACCGGAGGCGGCGACGGCGCACGGATCATCGTCACAGGCAAGGCGCCGCTGCCTCATGGGCAGCGCAAGTTCGAAAAGTGGTTCGAGACCTCCGTCTTCCGGCGGCCGCCCCGTGGAGATTACGGCAACGCGCCCAAAGACGTCTTCCGATTGCCCGGCGTGAACAACTGGGATTTGTCCCTGTTCAAGAAAATCCCCGTCAAAGGCGAAGAACGTTACTTCCAGTTCCGCTGGGAAATGTACAATGCCTTCAACCACACGCAGTACTCCGATGTGGACGCGACGGCGCGCTTCGATCCGCAGGGCAACCAGGTCAACGCCCGCTTCGGGCAAGTCATCTCAGCCCGCTCCCCGCGGGTGATGCAGGGCTCTCTGCGATTCACATTCTGATACCAGGCACCAAGACAAAAGGCTCCAAGGGAGGTCCGATGATGCGACGAGCCCTTCTGTGCGGTATTGTTGTGTCCGTCTGGACCGCAGCTTTGGCTGCCGCCCAGCCCTACCAGCCCACCACCGAATCCCTGCGCAAACACAAGGCGCCCCAGTGGTTCGAGGACGCCAAGTTCGGCATTTTCATCCACTGGGGGCCGTACGCGGTTCCGGCCTTCCACGAGTGGTATGTCGAGTTCATCAGTCCCAAGGCCCAGTTCGGCTTCATGTACGGCGGGCCGCCTTATACCGCCACTCGCGACAACCTGCCCGAAGAGCTGTTCCGCGCCGGCATCCGCGAAGAGGCCTACCGCTACCACTTGCAAAACTGGGGACCCAACTTTGCCTACGACGACTTTATCCCCATGTTCAAAGCGGAAAAGTTCGACCCAGACGCCTGGGCACGCCTGTTCCAGGAAGCCGGCGCCCGCTATGTGGTCTTCACCGCAAAGCACGGCGACGAGTTCGCCATGTGGCCTTCCAAGTTCACCAAACGGAACGCCATGGAAATGGGACCGCACCGCGACCTGGCCGGCGATCTCACGCGCGCCGTGCGCAAGCTGGGACTGAAAATGGGCTTCTATCACAATACGACTTATACCTTCTGGGATCCCAGATATCCCGGGCGAGACTGGGTCCAGTACATGAATAACTCGATCAAGGAACTCATTGACCTGTACCACCCCGATATTCTCTGGGGCGACGTCCGCGTAGGCCCGGTCCGCGACGCCCGCGGCAACCCGCTGCCCGCTGATTACTGGGGCAGCAAGGAAGTGCTCGCTTACTTCTACAACCACTCGCCCAATCCCGAGGAAGTAGTAGCCAACGACCGTTGGGGTCTGGACACGGACGGCAAAATCCTGGGCGACTTCCACACGCCGGAGCGCACCCGCATGCAGCGAATCTCACTGGAAAAGTGGGAAACCTGCGACTCGCTCGACCCCACCTCCTGGGGTTACAACCGCCGCCTTCCCATCAGCCAGTACATGACGGCCAACGAGCTCGTGGACTACCTGGTGGATGTGGTCAGCAAGAACGGCAACCTGTTGATCAACGTGGGTCCCACGGCTGAAGGCGTCATTCCCCCGGTCATGCAACAAACTTTGCGCGGCGTAGGCGAATGGCTGCGCGTCAACGGCGAAGCGATCTACGGAACCCGGCCCTGGGAAACCTTCAAGGACGGTAACGTTCGCTTTACCCGCAAGGGCAACACGCTCTACGCCATTGCCCTGGAGTGGCCCGAGGAAGAACTGCGGCTGACCTCGCTGGCAGGCAAGCCGGTGCTGAAAGTCGAACTGCTCGGATCCTCGGAGCCGATCGCCTGGAAGGCGGAGCCCGACGCGCTCGTCATCCAGCCACCTTCGCGGCGACCTTGCAAGTACGCCTACACTTTCCGGATCACTTGCCGGAGTCTGTAGCGGGCCGTCGTCGCGCAGAAGATCGGAAGACCGAATCTCGCCCCGCGGCGGCGCTCCGAGAGGTCCTGCTAAGCTGAGGACAGGCGTCGGGGGCGCCTCGAAACCTGCCATGAAAATTACGCGAATCATGACTGCGACGACGATCACCACACTGGGCCTTTTCGCATTGCCGGGGCAGGAGAAACTGCAAAAGCCGGCGCTGTCGGCCGAGGAAATCCTCGAGAAATCCGTCGCCGCCACAGGCGGGCGCGAGGCGTACGCGCAACTTGCCTCCACCTTCGCCAAAGGCGTCATCGAGTTCATCGGCCAGCATCTGCACGGCGCAATCGAGTTGTACGCCAAGGCGCCCAACAAGCGCCTGCTCGTCACCGACCTCGAGCACGTCGGCCGGATGCGCCAGGGCTTCGACGGCAAAGTGGCTTGGATCGAGGATCCCATCGGGGGCTTGCGCCGCCTGGAAGGCCGCGATCTGGAGCGCGTGCGTCTGGAGGCCGAGTTTCACCGCACGCTCAAGTGGCGCGAACTTTACAGCGCCATCGAGCCGGCCGGCGAAGAGCAGGTGGCAGGGCGCCGCGCCTATGTGTTGCGGCTGACGCCTAAAGGAGGCAAGCCCGCGCTCCATTACTACGACGCCGAAACCTTCCTGCTGGTGCGCCAGGACCTGGTCCAGGACACTCCTCAGGGTCCCGTCTTCGTGCGAGCCTATCTTTCCGATTACCGCGACGTCGGCGGCGTCAAGACGCCTTTTCGCATCGAGCAGGAATTGCCCGTAGGCCGGATCGTCATCCAGTTCCAGGAAATTCGCAACAATATCCCTCTGGATGACGCGATCTTCCGCATGCCCGAGGAAGGCCCGGCCGCCCCACCCGTCAAGCCCTGATCTTCGCGAGCAGCACGAGCAAGCCCGCCAGCCAGCCCAGCGCCGCCTGATACTCGCGGTTTCGCCAGTACAATTCCCAGGAAAAATGTTCGCGCCCGGAGAGCCTGCTGCGGCGCGGCAAAAAGCGCGGCGTGCTCCGCGCGTATTCTTCGTACTCGGGGAACAGCTTGCGCAGGTGCTGCTCCTCCTGCTCGACCACCGGCAGATACACGAGCACAAAGAACGCCGACAGCAAGGCCGCCGCCAGCCATCGCCGCGAAGCGATGGCCAGGCCCGCGGCAACGAGCGCGGTGCCGGCGTAAAGTGGGTTCCGCACCCAGGCATAAGGCCCGGAAGTCACCAGCCGCTGGTTCTTGGCCAGATACCCCGCCGCCCAGGCCCGCAGAACCAAGCCGCCCAACATGAAAGGCAAGCCGGCCAGCAGGGAGTTCCACGTAGGCTGGGCCAGCCACAAACAAGCGACAGCCACGGCAAAGCCTGCGGGCACCCGGCTGCGAGCCGCCAGATCGGCGTACCGTTTGGGGAACCACGCCCGGCTCATCCGCACTGTCCTTGCTCGAGCTTCGGCGCCAGCGCTTCGAAAACGGCTTCCGGCGAGATGGCGCGCATCCACGGGCTGATTTCGCGTCGCCGCTTGTACGTGGTGACGGCGTCGGGACTCCGCAGGATGGTGAAGTTGCCGCCATACGGGCCGTTGCGCGCCGGGTCCGTCGGACCGTAGATCGCGACCCCGGATTTGCCCAGCGCGGCGGCCAGGTGGAGCGGGCCGCTGTCCACGCCTACCACCGCCGCCGCACGCCGGGTCGCGTAGATCAGGCCGGGAATCCGCGTCAGCAGCACTCGCACGTGATCCACGTCCCCCAGCAATTCGGCCGCACTCGGCGGGCCGCAAAGCACAAGAGGCATACGGAACCGCCGCTTGAGCAACCGACCCAACAACGCATAGTACTCAAGCGGCCACTGCTTGTAAGTCCAGCCCGCCAGCGGACTCGCCAGCACGAACGGTTCTTCTGGCAACTCGCCTTCCGGCGCCCCTGGGGGCAGTTGAAACGTCCGAAGAATGTTGTTCGCCCCGGCCGCAGCCGCCAGCTCAAGGTTGCGATCCACTACGTGATCAGAGCAAGTGCGAATCCTGCGCGAGTAAAAAACGGCGGCCAGTCTCTCCCGCACCTGGGACTGGTGAAAGCCGAAAAGCTGCTCGGGCCGCGCCAGCGTGGCTAGCAGCGCAGACTGGATCAATCCCTGAAAATCTACCGCCAGGTCAAAACGCGCGCCGCGCAACTGCCGCAGCGCCCCCACCAGCGCCGGCAAACGACGCGATTCCAGCGGAACGATGCGATCCACAAACGGGTTGCCCTCTACCAACGGAACCCAGCGCGCGCCAATCAGCCACCAGAGCTGGCAACCCGGGAAACTGTGCTTCAAACTGGCCACGGCAGGCAGGGCGTGAATCACGTCGCCCATTGAACCCAGCCGCACGACCAGAATGCGGGTTGCCTTCATTGCTCGCCCGATCCGCCGCCGAACGAATCTCCCGCCATCAGCCTGCACCGCATCGCGCGCGCACGTGGCGGATCAACTCTTGACGTCGCTCCAGATCGGCCTGTTCCTCACGCACGACCTCCTCGGGCGCCAGCGCCTCGATGACAGCCTCAGGATCCTCGGCAGGGATCACCCAGTCCACGACGCCGAGCGCCGCCACCAATTCCGCGCGGGCCCGCAGGGGCAGCAGGGACCCTTCCAGTTGGCGCACGATCACCACCAGCGCCTGATCCGGCTCGCGCAATTCGGCGAGACGGCGGGCGTGCGCCGCCAGCAAGGGATCGAAATAGCCGATCACCACTTTCATGCGACGGGTCGCCGATCGCACCGCGTCCAGCGAATCAGGACTGAGAATCTTGGTACGCGTGTCCACGTTCCTCGTGCCTCCTTTCGAGCAGACCGAGCGCCGCCCGCACCACCCGGTCCGGCGTTACCTTCCGCATGCACCGATGATCCGTCGGACAGTCCCGCAACATACAGGGGCTGCATTCCACCGGCTCGCGCACAATGACGGATCGCGGCCCCGCCGGTCCCGTGGCGTACCATTCCGTGGGGCCGAAAATTCCCACCGTGGGGACGTCCAGGGCGGAAGCCAGATGCATGGCGCCCGTATCGTTGCTCACGAAAACTTCGCATGCGGCGGCCAGGGCAATGAAGTCCTCCAAGCCCGTCTCCCCGGCCAGATCGAGCACGTGCACCCCCGCGCGCCGCAAGGCCGCGGCCACGCGCCAGCCGAGTTCGCGCTCAGCCGAGGACCCGAAAATGGCAACCCACGCCCCGAGTTCGGTCGCCAGACGCGCGCCCGCCTCGGCGAAGCGCTCCGGCGGCCACTGTTTGGCCCGGCTGTTTTGCGCGCCGGGGCTCAGCCCGACCACCTGACCCTCCACGCCCATCGCCGCGAACAGTTCGCGTCCCCGCGAGCGGGCTTCCTCGATGCCGCCAAGCAGTATGGGGAAAGGGTCAGGCAGCGCCGCGAGAATCCCCGCTCGTCGCAACAGTTCCAGATAGTAAAAGGATTCGTGCGCCGGGATGCTGCCGTGAGAGGGCACCGGCACGGCTTCCGTGAGCACCAAGCCCCGTCCGCCTCGATCGTAGCCGGTTCGCCGCGGAACGCGAGCCAGCCATGGCACGAGCGCGGACTCCCAGGAGTTGGGCAGGATGACCGCCCAGTCGAAGTTTCCGCGCAGCGCCGTAGCGAGACGGAATTTTCGACGCCAGGCATCGAGGCCGTTGCCGGAGGGATAAACGACGACCTCGTCCACCCAGGTCTCACGCCTGTAGAGCCCGGCCACCCAAGGGCGCGCCAATACGACCAGTCTGGCCGCGGGATCATGCCGGCGCAGGGCGCGCACGGCAGGCAGGCAAAGGATCGCGTCGCCCAGCCAGTTCGGCGCGCGCACCAGGATTCTCATGACGCGGGAGGCGGACGCCGTGCCGGCCGCGGCGGCGGAAACGGCAGGCGCTCGGGAATCACGCGGACGCCCGTGGTCACTTTGAACGGCGCGGGGCCGCCCAGCCGGTAGGTCAGCTCCACGAAAAACGCGGTCCAACCCTGAGCCGGCTTGCTGACGCGCGCCACGTAAACGCCGCCGCCCCGGTCCTCGAGCGGCTCACTTTTCCAGGCCGGGCCGATGGATTCCAACCGGAAATCGCGCGCCTTGGGATTGGTGGCCTGCCACAGCTTCACCTCCGCCGGGCGCTCGACGGTCTGAACCCGAATCGAACCGTCACGCTCGAATTTCCACGAGAGGTGCGGGCGCGGACGGTTGTGCACGATCGCATCGTGAAAAGCCGCAAGGCTGAAGTAAACGTCGGAACCCTTCAGGGAATGGTCCGTGTTGGGAATGTAGCGCAGATACTTCTCACCCGGCAGATCGTCGAAGTAAAACCGGCTCGATTCCACGAAGAAAAACTGATCGCCGGCCGAGTTGACGATGTACTTGGGCATGGTGAGCCGGTGGCGGTACTCGTACGGCTCCTCGATTTTCAGCAGCGCGCGCAACTGGGGCGTGCCGAACCAGTCCATGATCCGCATGCGCTCGTAGTCGGCCAGCGCCGGCGCCCAGAAGCCGTACGAACGGAACTGGTGGATCAGGGACTTTTCGAGATTGAGGACGTCAATCACAGCCGGCGCCACGGCGACCACGCGCCGATCCACAGCGGCCACGGTCCAGGCCGTCCAGCCCCGCTTGGAGCCGCCCGAAACCACGAATCCCTCGATCTTCACAGGCGCGTTGTCGAGCGCCGCGCAGAAAGCCGAAACCGCGTCCATGGCGCGCACCACGGCCTTGGTCATGGGAAGCCGCGCAGGCCAGCGGGCATCCCCGGTGCGCAGAAACCGGTCCCACGTGTAAGCGATCAGGGCATCCTCGCGCCGCGGCTCGCTTTCGCCCGCAAAGCGCAGCGGCTGGTTGGGGATCTGCTGCACGCTGGCCACGATCGAGCCGACCCCGGTGGCGATCAGCGTGACTGCCGGATCCACCCGCTCCGGAGGCTTGCTACCGTTGTTGCCGCCTCCGATCAGCATCAGCGCAATGTTGGTCGTCAGCTTGTCCGGCTTGACGATCGTCAGCCAGTGCTGCCAGAGCGTGCGATCCACCTCCTCGGGTCGCAACCAGGTTTGGGAGGTCAGATCCAGAATGTATGCGGTCCAGCCCTGGCCCGGGATCGTCCGCACCAGTTGGTAACGGAAAGTCGGATCCGGCGCGGCCACGTACTCGTCCAGGGGCGTGCGGTCCGATGCGGCCGCAAGCGCAGCCGCCAGCAAAACCAACGAGAGCAATAAAGGCTTTGTCCGCATGGTCCGTTGTCCATTCTCGCACGGCAGCGGGCAAAGCCGGTGCGCTGAAATCACCGGAAGCGATCCAGCCGAGCGTTACAATGCCTTGAGGTGGGCCGTTTCTACCAGCGAGACCAGCTGCTCGCGGCGCGGCAGGAATGGAAGCGCCAGGGCAAGGTGGTCGTGTTCACCAACGGTTGCTACGATCTGCTCCACCCCGGGCACGTGCGCCTGCTCGAGCGTGCGCGTTCCCTCGGGGATCTGCTCGTGCTCGCGCTCAACAGCGACGACAGCGTGCGCCGCCTCAAAGGACCGACCCGGCCACTCATGCCCGAGCGAGAACGCGTTGCGCTCGCACTGGCGCTGGCCGCCGTGGATGCGGTGACCGTTTTCGATGAAGATACTCCCCGCGAGCTGATCGCGGCGCTGTTGCCTGATATTTTGGTAAAAGGAGCCGACTGGGCGCACTTCATCGCCGGGCGGGAGGAAGTGGAAGCGGCAGGGGGGAAGGTGTACGCGCTGCCGCTGGAGCCCGGCTATTCGACTACTGGAATCGTTGAAGCGATCCTGGCTCTGCACCCTTGATCTGACGTGACGAATCCGGCCATCGCGGAATTGCTCAGCCTTCCGGGCAGGCACCCCGCGTTCCAGGAGCTTTTGCGTCGCCTGCGAGAGGTCGAGAGCGGCGTCGGGCCGCAGACGATAGCCCTGTGCGGGCTGACCCCTACGGCCAAAGCCCTCTACCTGACGCTGCTCTGGAAGGTCGAGCTCAGACCTATTATTGTCGTAGTCGAAGATCCCAAGCGCGCCGAGGCTCTCGCAGAAACCAGCCGCGCCTTCTTCGAAGCCCTGTTCGCAGATCGCGAGCCGCCGCGTCCTCAACTGCTTCCGGCCATGGACGTGCTGCCGGGCCACGGGCTTTCGCCTCACGCGGAGATTTGTCAGCAACGGGCGCTGGCTTTGTGGAGGCTCTCGGTGGAGCGGGTCCCCATCACCATCGCCCCGGTCGCTTCAGCTCTGTTGCGGCTCCAGCCGCCTGAGTTCTACCGCCAGCTCGCTCTGCGCCTCCGCGTAGGCGAGGAGGCATGCCTGGAGGACGTCGTCGCGCACCTGGAAAGCGTCGGCTACCAGCGCCGTGATCCGGTGGAAATGGTCGGCGAGTATGCGGTGCGAGGCGGAATCCTCGACGTGTTCCCGCCGGAGTCGGGGCATCCGGTCCGCATCGAGTTCTTCGGCGATGAGATCGAGTCCATGCGCCGTTTCGACCCGGAAACGCAGCGGTCCGTGGTGCGAACCGACCAGTGCCTTTTGTTGCCGATGGTCGAGCAGCCTCGCACGCCGACCTTGTTGGACCAACTGCGGGAAATGCTCGGACTGGAGGGCGGCGAGCCGCCCGGTTGGGAGTTGCTCGCCCCGCTCGTGGAACCGCGCGCCAGCTCGCTCGTCGAGCAAGTGGAGAAACCGATCGTAGTGCTCGACGAACCAGCTTTGCTCGAGGCGGCAGCAGAACGGTTCTGGAAGCGACTCCGCGAGGACCCGCGCAGCGCAGCGCTGGCGCCGGAGCGGATTTTCCTGCCGTGGGAGGATTTCTGCCAAAGAGCAGGGCGTGCGCCCGAAATCGAGCTGCACGAGCTCTCGGTTGCCGGCAAGCCGGGTGCACTCGAGATCATCACACGCCCGGCGCTCAGCTTCCAGGGAAACATTCGCGTTGCGGTTGCCGAGGCCAGGAACCTGGTCGAGACCGGCCACCGCGTGATCTTCTTTGCCGCCACGACGGGTGAGCTGGAGCGGACCGCCGAAATCTTCAACGAGTACGAACTGCCCTTCCAGCTCGATCTGAAGCCGGGCGAAACCGTTCCGCCCTACCTCGCGGAACGAGCCTGGCTGACTGCGGGCGCGGCGGGCACATATCTCACCAGGGGCGCCATCTCGCAGGGCGCCATCTTCCCCGAGAGCGGGCTGGCCATATTCGGTTCCGAGGATCTGTTCGGCGCCGCCCGATGGGCTACGCGCCCGGTGCGCCAGCGAGCGGCGGCACGAGCGTTCGCACCCGACGTGGCCGACTTGCAGCCGGGTGACTACGTGGTTCACGAGGAACACGGCATCGGGCGGTTCCTCGGCCTGCGCAGGATCGAGCAGGGTGATCAGCAGGGCGATTACATGCTGCTCGAGTACGCCGGCGGTGCGCGCCTCTACGTGCCTCTCACCCGGCTGGATCTGGTCAGCAAGTATCGGGGTGCGGGCGAGCAGCCGCCCGCGCTGGACCGACTCGGAGGCGTCACCTGGGAACGGACCAAACGGCGCGTCAAGGCCCGCATGCGCGACATGGCCGACGAGCTGCTCCGCCTCTACGCCGAACGCAAGCTGGCCGAAGGGTTCGCCTTCTCACCGGACAGTGACTGGCAGCGGGAGTTTGAGGAGGCCTTCGAGTTCGAAGAAACCGAGGATCAGCTCACCGCGCTGCGCGAAATCAAGCGCGACATGGAAAGCCCGCAGCCCATGGACCGCCTGCTGTGCGGCGACGTCGGCTTCGGCAAGACCGAAGTGGCGATGCGCGCAGCATTCAAGGCGCTTGGCGACGGCAAGCAGGTCGCCGTGCTCGCGCCTACGACCGTGCTCGTGTTCCAGCACTACGAGACGTTCAAACGCCGCTTCGCCCCCTTCCCCGTGCGGATCGAAATGCTCAGCCGCTTCCGGAGCAAAAAGGAGATCCAGGCGATTCTGGCCGACACCGCCGAGGGCAAGGTAGACATTCTTATCGGCACGCATCGCATGCTGTCGGACGATGTGCGCTTCCGCGATCTGGGGCTACTCATCATTGACGAGGAGCAGCGTTTCGGCGTCCGGCACAAAGAGAAGCTCAAGCAGCTCAAGAAGAACGTGGACGTGCTGACGATGACGGCGACGCCGATCCCTAGGACACTACATATGTCGTTGGTCGGCCTGCGCGACCTCTCCGTCATCGAGACCCCACCCAAGGACCGCCTCGCCATCCACACCACGGTCGCCCACTTCGATCCCGATCTCATCCGCACCGCCATCGAGCAGGAGCTGGCGCGCGGCGGCCAGGTCTACTTCGTGCACAACCGCGTGGAAACGATCTGGGAGCGGGCCAACTTAATCCAGCAGCTCGTACCCTCGGCCCGAGTCGCGGTGGCGCACGGGCAGATGAGCGAGGCCGCGCTGGAGAAGATCATGCTGGGCTTCATGCAGCACGCCTACGACGTGCTGGTATGCACTACGATTGTAGAAAACGGTTTGGACATCCCCGCCGCCAACACGATCATCATTGATCACGCCGAACGCTACGGCCTGGCGGAGCTTTACCAGTTGCGTGGGCGCGTGGGGCGCTCCAACCGACGTGCTTACGCCTACCTGCTGGTGCCGCCCGAAAACGAGCTCAGCGAGCTGGCGCGCAAGCGGCTCGCCGCGCTGAAGGAGTTCAGCGAGCTGGGGTCGGGCTTCAAGATCGCCGCTCTCGATCTGGAGCTGCGCGGCGCCGGCAATTTGCTGGGCGGGGAACAGCACGGCCACATCAACGCCGTCGGCTACGACATGTACGTGCGCCTGCTCGAGGAAACCATCCGCGAGCTCAAGGGCGAGCAGGTCAAAGCCGAAGTCCGAACCGCAGTCAATCTCGGCCTCGATCTGCGGATCCCGCCTACTTACATCGCCGACGAGAGGCAGCGGCTGCGCGCCTACAAGCAGATTGCGGAGGCGGCCACGCCGGAGCGCGCCGAACAGGTGCGGGCGGAGCTGGAAGATCGCTACGGCCCATTGCCCGAACCGGTGCAGTGGCTGCTCGAGTACTCCCTGCTCAAAGGGATGGCGCAGAAGCTGGGCATCGAAGCCATTGAGCGCAGCGGAGGAAGGCTGCGGGTGCGCTTCCACCGCGAATCGCCCGTGGATCCGGCTCGCCTGGCAGCGATCGTGCAAAAGCTGCCGGAAGCGCGGTTCACTCCCGCCGGCGTTCTCGAATTGCCGCTGGATGGCGCTCAGGAACCGGCCCAGGTGCTGGCCACGCTCAAGCTCCGTCTGGCCGAGCTCCTGGGTCCGGGTCACACTCCGGTAGCCGCCCACTACTCCGATCGTGCATAATGTGGACATGAAAGCCGTGTGGCTGGGACTGCTGGCGATCCTTCCGCTTGCGGCAGGCGACGTCCGCGTCGTCGAGGAGATCATCGCCAAGGTCAACAACGAGATCATCACCCGGGGCGAACTGGAACGGGCGCGCAAGCAGTTGGAAGAGTCGCTGCGGCGGCAAGGGGCCACGCCTGCCCAGATCAAGCAGGCCTTGGAGGAAGCCGACCGCAACGCGCTGCGGGAGAAGATTGACCAGTTGCTGCTGCTGCAACGGGCGCGGGATCTCAACATCAACGTGGATTCCGAGGTCTCTCGCTATCTGGCCGATATCCAGGCGCAACAAAAAATCTCTGATCCCGACAAGTTCGCCGAGTTCATCCGCCAGCAAACGGGGATGAGTTTCGAGGACTTCAAGCAGCAGATCAAGGACAGTTTTCTCACGCGGCGGGTGATCCAGCAGGAGGTGGGCTCCAAGATCGTCATCCCCCGCAGCGAGGTCGAGAAATATTACCAGGAGCACAAGGACGAGTTCATCCGCGATGAGCAGGTATTGCTGCGCGAGATCCTGATTTCCACCCAGGGCAAGGACGCCGCCGGCATCGCCGCAGCGGAAAAGAAAGCCAAGGAGCTGGTGGAGCGCGCACGCCAGGGCGAAAACTTCGGAAACCTGGCGCGCGACTACTCCGATGCGGAAACTGCGCGCAACTACGGGGAACTGGGTGCTTTCAAGCGCGGCGAGCTGCGCAAAGATATCGAGGACATCGTATTCAACCAGGAGAAGGGTTACGTCACGGATCCGATCAAAGTGGATGCGGGCTTTCTGATTCTCAAAGTGGAGGCCCGCTCCGCCAAGGGTTTGCAGCCCCTGGAAATGGTGGAAAACGAAATCATGGAGAAGCTTTACCAGCCGCGCATGGAGCCGGCCCTGCGCGCCTATCTGACCAAGCTGCGCATGGACGCCTTCCTGGAAATCAAACCGGGCTGGGTGGATACGGGCGCAGCGCCTGGCAAGGACACCACCTGGACGGATCCGGCGCAAATCAAGCCGGAAACCGTCACCAAGGAAGAGGTTGCCGCGCGCACGCGCCGGCGCCGCCTGCTGGCGCTCGTGCCTGTGCCGCGCAGCCGGATCTCGGCCGGCGCGCCGCTGATCCGCGTGGATTGATCAGCTCATGAAGAAGCCCTATCTTAATGAGATCGAGCCCAACAAACCTGCCGTAGCCACATTCGTCGTCCACGCCAAGGAAGTCCGGCAGAAAAAGACGGGCGAGCCTTACTTGTCGCTGTTGCTAGGCGATCGCACCGGCGACATCGAGGCCAAGATGTGGGACAACGTGGCCGAGGTCATGGAGACTTTCGACCGCGACGACTTTGTCCGCGTCAAGGGCCTCATTCAGATTTACAACAACCGCCCGCAGTTCACCATTCACAAGATGCAGCGGGTGGACGCCTCCGAGATCGACCCCACCGATTTCTTCCCTTCCTCGCAGCGCGACCCTGAAGAAATGTTCGCCGAGCTGCGCGAGTTGCTCGGCAGGATCCGCAACCCCGATTTGAAGGCGCTGGCCGATCTGTTTCTCGACGATCCCGAAATTGCCTCACGTTTCAAACGCGCACCCGCCGCCAAGTACATCCATCATGCTTATCTGGGCGGCCTGCTCGAGCACGTGCTCTCGCTGGTCAAACTTTCCCATGCCGTGGCGGGCCACTATCCCGCGGTGGATCTCGACCTGCTCGTCATTGGCGCTCTGCTGCACGACATAGGCAAGATTTACGAGCTCAGTTACGAGCGCAGTTTCGCTTACACCACGGAAGGACAACTGCTCGGCCATATCGCCATCGGCCTGCGCATGCTGGATCAGAAGCTGGCGCAGTTGCCCGGTTTCCCGCCGCGCCTGCGAACTCTCATCGAGCACATGATCCTGAGCCATCACGGCCAGCTCGAGTTTGGCTCGCCCAAAGTGCCGCTGTTCCCGGAAGCCTTGCTGCTGCACTACTTGGACGACCTGGACTCGAAGATGGAGTGCATGCGGGCGCTGATCGAAAACGACCGGCAGGCAGAAGGGCACTGGACCAGCTACAGCTCGAGCCTGGAGCGCGTGGTTCTCAAGAAACTCAAGTACCTGGCCGAAGGGGGCGAGGAGGAGCCCGACGAGCAGATGCCGGGCCGGCTCGCTTCGTCTGCGAGCTCTGAGACGGGCGGGGCATCCCGCGCGTCAGCACAGCCCGCAACCGGCGCTGGAGCCGCTTCGCGCCAGTCCCAGGAATCCCCGCGACCGGCGCCCTCCACCCCGGGTTCTCCGGCCAAGCCTGGCCAGCCCGTGCCGGGCAACCCGCGATCGGGCCCGCGTGCGGGCACAGACAAGGCCACTCTCAGCCTGTTCGGCGAGAAGCTGGCTGAAGCCTTGCGAAGACAAGAGTGAGCACCGCCACCGCCCCCACCCCACAGAAACGCCGCGCGCGAAGCGAACTTCTCGCGCCGCTCGAGCTGGCGTGTCTGAACGCGCTGTGGCGCCTGGGTGAGGCCACGGTGCGGCAGGTGCGCGACGCCCTCGTTCCGCGCCACAACCTGGCGTACACGACGATCCTCACCGTGCTCGACCGGCTGGCCCGCAAGGGGCTGGTGGAGCGCCAACTCACCGGGCGCCGCTTCACTTACCGCCCGGCCCTTTCACGCACGGAGGCCCGTCGCGCCGCCTTCCGGCATCTCATCGAGAACTATTTCGACGGCTCCACCGCGGACTTCCTTGCCTTCCTGCGCGAGCAATCCCCGCCGGAGGAAAACTCGGGACCGAGTCCGGCTGGCCTGGACACCGTGCTGTTGTAATTCGCCCCTACTCGATGAAGCCCAGGCGACGCAGCGTCTGCTCAGGCTCGTTGCCCTCGAAGCGGCTGATGGCCGCGCGCAGCCGACCGTTTTCCAAGGCCACCGCGTAGGGCGGGTCGAGGAAGCGGAACGTCTCGCGCAAGCGCTGGACATCGGTCGAAATGCGGCTGGCGAAGCCCGTGGCTTGGATGAAATCGCGGGCGAACTGCGGTTGCGCCGTGGGCACGCTGATCACGCTGACATTGCGCCAGCGGTAGCGGCTCATCTGTCGGGCCGCCAGATCGCAGTGCCCACACTCAGGATCGAAGAAATAGATGAACACGCGCCCGCGCTCCAGCGAGAACGGCTGGCCTTCCACCAGGATGGAGGGCGGCGCTGTCACCGTGCTCTGACGCACTGCCGCCACACCCAGGCTCACCAGGGCGAACACAGCCACCACCCCAACCACCATCGCCGCGCTGCGACGGCCCGACGCCGGGCGTGACCACACGCCGCCCGCCACCGCCATCAGCAGCATGATCGCGTCGCTGATGAAGAAGGCAGGCCCCACCGCGCGCCTCACCCACGGAAAGCAGTTGCAGTCTTCCCCGCGCAGCGGCCCGTAGTTCACGGCGATGTAAATCATGAAGGCGACCAAAAGCAGCGCCGAGAGCCACGCGCCCCAGCGCCGGAAACGCGGCACGATCAGCCAGGCGCCCGCCACGGTTTCCGCGGCCCCGAAGCCTACAGCCGCCGCCAAGCTCAGTGGCGCCGGGACCAAGGCCTGCCGCATCCGTTCCGCCGCAGCGAACGGATCCGTGATCTTCCAAACCCCGGCAATGATGAACAGCAACCCGAGCAGAACTGCGGAGATGGAACCGACCGTAAATTTCCAGGCAGCCGGTATGCGCAAGCCGGACGCATCTTCGGCCTGTGCCATACTGTGATCCATGCCCCTTATTTTAATTCTCTCGGCGGCGCTTTCTGGCCCTGTCCAACCGCCCGGGCAAGCGGGGCAGCCAGCGGATTTGATCGTCCGGGCCGCCCGCATTTACACCGTGGATCCGGCGCGGCCGACAGCGCGCATGCTCGCCGTCCGAGACGGTAAGATCCTAGCCGTCGGGGATGATCTGGCCGCTTACGCCGGTCCGCGAACGCGGCGGATCGAGGTCCCCGACGCCATCGTCGTGCCGGGCTTCATTGACTCCCACGCCCACATGGAGGCGCTGGGCGAACTGCTGGAAACGTTCGACTTCCGGCACGCGCGCACGCCGGAAGAGATCATCGAAGCCATCCGCAAGGAGGCTGCCCGACGTCCGCGGGGGGAGTGGATCCAGGGCCGCAATTGGGACCAGACCAACTGGGGCGGTCGCTTTCCCGATGCTGCCGAACTCAGCCGCGCCGTGCCCGACCATCCCGTCTACCTGACCCGCGTGGACGGCCACGCGGCCTGGGTCAACCGCAAGGCGCTCGAGCTGGCCGGCATCACTGCGGCCACTCCTGACCCTCCGGGCGGCAAGATCCTGCGCGACGCCTCCGGTCAGCCGACAGGAATCCTGATTGACCGCGCCCAGAATCTGGTTGCAGCGAAAATCCCGCCACCCGGCCCTGAGGTCCTGCGCCGCCGCCTGGCCCGTGCGGCTCGCGAATGCGCACGCCTCGGCTTGACCACGGTGCACGATGCGGGCGTCAGCGCCGACGTGCTGGCCGCCTACCGCGACCTCATTGCGCGCGATGAGCTCCCCATCCGCATCTACGCCATGATCGGCGGCGAGGGCAAGCTGTGGCGAGAGTACCTTGAACGCGGCCCGGAAATCGGCGAGCGCCTCACCGTGCGTTCCATCAAGCTGATGGCCGATGGCGCCATGGGGTCTCGCGGCGCAGCCTTCTTCGAACCTTACAACGACGATCCCGGCAACACCGGCCTGCTCATGCTCCGGCGCGAAGATATCGAACGGGTGGCTCGCCAGGCCGTCGAGCGCGGCTTCCAGGTGAACACCCACGCCATCGGCGACCGCGCCAACCGCATCGTGCTGGAAGCTTACGCCGCGGTGCTGGGCGGGCGCAACGACCGCCGCTTTCGCATCGAGCACGCGCAGGTGGTGGCGCCCGAGGACTTCGAGAAATTCGGCCGCTATTCGATCATCGCCTCGATGCAACCCACCCACGCCACCAGCGACATGCGATGGGCCGAGGCGCGCATCGGTCCCGAGCGCGTAAAAGGTGCCTACGCCTGGCGTCGCTTCCTCGCCCTCGGCGTTCCCATCGCCAGCGGCTCGGACTTCCCCGTCGAGGATCCCAACCCCCTGTGGGGCTTCTATGCCGCCATCACGCGCCAGGACCACCATGGCCAGCCGCCCGGCGGGTGGTTCCCCGAGCAGCGCATGACGCGCCAGGAAGCTCTGGAAAGCTGGACCATCCGCGGCGCTTACGCAGCCTTCGAAGAAAAAGTCAAGGGTAGCCTGACGCCCGGCAAGATGGCGGACTTCGTCATTCTCTCCCGCGACATCATGAGCGTTCCGCCCGCCGAGATCCTGAAGACCCGCGTGCTCATGACGGTGGTGGCGGGACGGATCGTGCATTCCGAGTTGCCATGATTCTGGCTCTGCTGGGATTGATCACCAGCGCCGCACCGTTGCTCGAAGAAACCATCGTTGTCGAACCGGGCGCCTGGCGCTCGCTGGCGCTGGCGCTGCGACAAAGGCCGGCCGTAGTGGAGTGCAGTTACCAGGTGGTGCGCGGACCGGCGGTGCGCGTGTGGTTGCTGGAGATCAGGGAGCTGGAACGCTTTCGTCGCGGGCGTTCGGTGAGACCGCTGGCGGTATCGCCGCACCACAAGCAGGGTAGCCTGCGGGAAGCTCTCGGCATAGGCCAGTTCGCCCTGGTGGTGGATAATCGTTTGAACGCCCGGGAGAACGTCGAAGTGGCGTTGCGCGTCACCCTGAATTTCCATGCGTGGGAAGCCCGGGAGCTGCCGCCGGAGCGCCGTGCGCTCGTGGTCGCCCTGAGCCTGCTGTTCTTCGTGGCAGTGGTCTGGTGGGTGGCGCGGCGGCTGGGTCCCAAGCTTGCCAGCCGGTTTTTGGAGTGATGCCACGGGACCCCACAGGGCAGGCGCTGATGTCCCGGTAGTCCGCGGAAGCCGAAGAGCAGGCGCCCGCGATCCGTCAGGGCAGGCGCGCTGCGCGCCACACGATCCAGGTTTTCAAGGCCAGTCCACCGAGAAAGATCCACACCGCCCAGCGAAACACCCCGTCCAAAGTGATGCCGGCAGCCAGCGCCAGCACCGCGTAAGCCGCAAGAGCCGCGGCCAGGCGGCCTGTCGTCGGGGGCGGCAACAGGTGGGGAGGCGAACTGCCGGGATCCTCGGAAGCCATGGACTCACTGCCTCGGCATGTTGTAGAGAAAGGTGAACTGCAAGCGGATTTGCAATCCGCGATATTCCGCGGGCAGAGGCGGGAACGGGTTCGATGCGCTGATACCCGCCACCGCTGCTCGATCCAGCGCCTCTGTTCCCGATGGGCTGACGATCACAAGCTTGGGCACGGAGCCATCGCGGTTGATGGCGAACTGGATCACGACCTTGCCCTGGCGTCCGAGCCGCGCCACCTCCGGCATCACCGCGTACCAGTTGCGCCGGACAGTGGCCAGGATCTGGATGAGGTAAGGCCGGAAATCCACGCCCATCGGGTCGCTCAGAAGCTCCAGCGCACTGCCCTGACGCCCGGGAGAAGGCGGAAGGTTAAGAGCTTCGCCGATCCCGCCCGCGCCCAAATCAGCGTCCCCAACCATCAAGCCGCCACCACCCCTGGTACGCACGGCTGCCCGCGCCGCCTCGCTCACGGAACTGGCGGGTGGAGCGAGCTGGCCGGGACCTGACCCCGAGGCAGCCGCCGCCCGCGGCGATTCGAACGCAAGCTTGGGTTTCTCCGCGGGCTGGATCTGAGGGGCAGGAATGGGAATCGGCAGACCACCGACAGGCGGCGCTGACGGAGCCAATTCGGGAGGCTCAGGCAGGGCAGCAGAAGCGACCGCCCGTTCCGCGGGGCCGGGCGGCAACCGGAAGCCGCCCGGAGGCATTCGCAGCTGCGGCCGCGGAAGCAGGCTCTCCAGATCGAACTCCCGGCCTACCTTGCCCACGTTCGGGGCGCGCTGCGTCAACGGCGCAGTCTCGGGCGGCGGCGCTACCAAGGGAGTGGCGCGCTCCAGAAGAATCGCAGGGGCGCGCAGGATGGTCGTCCGCGCGGGCGAGACCGTCATCAACAAGGCGAGAATTGCGGCGTGCAGGGCCAGCGAAGCCGCCCAGGCCTGCTTGCGCGGTCCGCCCAGGCCTTGTCCGGCTTCCACGAACAGACGGATTTCGACCGGCTCATTGCTGACACCCTGGCGGACGACTTGCATGCGAAACTTCCAGACCGGCCAGCGTCTCGGCCACCGCGCGGGAATGCTCTTCGATTTTAGCAAGGACTAGGAGCGCCACTTCCAGCGCGCGCAATCCTTCCCTGCCGCCCACTCGCGGAGCGCTGCGCGTACGCACGCATTCCAGGAAATGCTCCAGCTCCAGGCGCAGCGGTTCGGCCCGCTGGACCTCCAACCTGCTATACGCGATTTGCCGGTCGGCAGTTACCTCGAACACGGCTGCATCCTGGCGCGTGTAGTCCAGCGAAATGTATTGGCGGGGCTGGAACATGCGGAGCTTGCGCACCCGTTCGGTCGAAACGCGGCTGGCCGTGAGGTTGGCGATCACGCCGCCGGGAAACGCCAGGCGCGCGTTGGCGATATCCACACGGTCGGAAAGCACGGAAATGCCCGCCGCACGGACTTCCTCCGGCATCCGCCCCACCAGCGCGAGAACGATCTCGAGGTCGTGAATCATCAGATCCAGCACCACGTCCACGTCCAGGCTGCGAGGCGTGAACGGGCTGAGGCGATGAATTTCGAAGAACAGCGGGACGGTCTTGATGCGCTCCAGCGCGAGGACGGCCGGATTGAAGCGCTCCAGGTGGCCGACTTGCAGCACGCGTCCGGCCCGCACGGCCGTATCCACCAGCCTCTGAGCGGACTCCAGATCGGCTGCAATGGGTTTCTCCACCAGCACGTCCAGCCCGGCCTCGAGCAGGGCGCAGCCGACTTCGGCATGGGTGGTAGTGGGCGTCGCCACGATCGCGGCCTCGGCCACGCCGGCCAGCCGTCGAACGTCGGAAAACGCCGCGCAGCCGTAAGTTGCCGCCGCCTGTTCGGCACGAGCCAGATCGCGGTCCACCACGGCCACCAGCTCGGCAGCAGGGCATTCGGCCAGCACCCTGAGATGGTTGCGACCGAACTGGCCTGCGCCGACGACGGCTACACGAATCTTCCGCATGCTGTTGTCCACCCTAGCACGGCGGGCCTCCTATTGCACTTGGCCCTGCCGGCCGATACGAACATCAGGCCCTATGCGCGCACGCATGCGGCTGGGATGGGCCGCGTGGACGGCGGCCTTGCTGTGGCTGGGCGGACCCGGCCCGGCTTCGGCGCAGCAGTACGTGTTCAAGCTCTACGGGCACGAGCACGGCCTCAGCAACCTTGCTGTGCAGTGCCTGATTCAGGACCACATTGGTTTTCTCTGGGCAGGCACGCAAAACGGGCTGTTCCGCTACGATGGGTCGCAGTTCCAACGGTTCGGTCTCGCAGAAGGCCTGCCCAGCACGCGCATCGAAGCCCTGCATGTAGACGTGCGAGGCAACCTGTGGGTGGGCACGCGCGCCGGCCTGGTTCGCTGGACCGGATCCAGCTTCCGCCGCGATGGACCTGCCGAACCCCACGAAATCGTGGGGCGATCCGTCATCGCATCCGACCGGCAAGGCCGGATTTATCTGGGCGTGGCTTCCGGGTTGTTTCTGCTGGAACCCGAAGGTCAGGACTATCGCGCCCAAAGGCTCACTCCGCCCGAGCCTGGCGCGTCTCCCGTTTACGCAGTTCACCTGGCGCCGGATGGCGCGCTGTACGTTGCCTGGGGCGATCGGCTCTACTGCCGCAACAAGGACTTGTGGCAACTGCTGGGGCCCTCATCAGGAGTCCCCGAGGACCGCTGGGACGCGATCCTGACCGACCGGGAAGGCAACCTGTGGATCCGCAGCAGCCGTGGTCTGCTCGTGCGCAGGCGAGGCGAACAACGGTTCCGTCCGACTCATGAAGGCCTTCCCGAAAGCACCGTGATCGCCAGCCTTCTCGAGGATCGCGATGGCACGCTTTACGCGACCACGGATCTGGGCCTCGCGATCCTGGAGCCGCATGGCTGGCGAATCATTGGCGCGGACCACGGGTTGCCCAGCGAGTCCACCTCCGCAGTCTTGAGGGATCACGAAGGCTCCCTGTGGATCGGCCTGTATGGGGGAGGCCTGGCGCGCTGGCTCGGATACCGCCAGTGGGAGGCCTATACGAAAGCCGATGGCCTCAGCAACGATTCCGTCTGGGCGGTACGACGCGATCCCTGGGGCGGACTCTGGGTCGCGACGGATTACGGCCTGAACTGGCGCCCGCCAGGCCAGAAGACCTGGCGCCTCTGGACCGCCCGCCAGGGCCTCGCAGGGAACAAAGTGCGAGCTCTCGAAATCACCCGTGACGGCATCGTGTGGGCGGCCAGCGATCCCGGCGGCATCACGCGGCTCGATCCGCGAACGCGCGCCGTTCAGCGCTACGGGCTGAAGGAAGGTCTTGGCAACGATCGCGTGCTCACGCTCGCCGTGGACGAGGCTGG
>JAPWUP010000029.1 GCA_028275505.1 Bryobacteraceae bacterium | reverse complement strand
GGCCCGGCGGAAATTGCATTGACGCGGATCTGCCGCGGTCCCAGCTCGCTGGCCAGGTACCTCACGCAAGCCTCCAGAGCCGCCTTGGCGACTCCCATCACGTTGTAGTTGGGCACTACCCGCGTGGACCCCAGATAAGTAAGCGTGGTCACGGAACCGCCGCGCGTCATGTAAGGTGCAGCCACGCGCGCCACCGCGACCAGCGAGTACGCACTTACTCGATGCGCAATAAGGAAACCGGCTTCCGACGTCTCCAGAAACGGGCGCGAAAGATCCTCACGCGGAGCATAGGCGATGCTGTGGACGATGGCGTCCAGGGGGCGCTCGTTTTTTCTCAGGACCTCGTCCAGCCGTTGCAAGTCCTCAGCCTGCGTGACGTCGCAAGCCAGCACCTCCTCGGCCCCCAGCTCGGCCGCCAGTCCCTCTACGGTTTGCCGCTGACGCTCCCCCTGGTAGGTCACCATCAGCCGCGCCCCTTCCCTGCGGAACGCCTCGGCAATCGCGTATGCAAGGCTCCACCGGTTGGCAATCCCCAGAATCAGCGCATTCTTGCCATCCAAAAGTCCCGGCATGCGAACAAATTCCCCATTTTAGCGAGGTCCGAGTTATATCCACCCGTGCGACATGCGCGGCCGCAACCCGCTCTTACTTGAATCGTTTCTTGTAAAGAAAATCCACACCGAAAAGTCCGTTTGCCTCCCGCACGGCGAGAGCCGAGAAATTTCGCGTGAAGTCCCACTCCAGTCGAATGGTCTGCTGCTGCGCCCGGGCCAGGTTGGTGATGTAAACCAGGGTGATGTCGGGCGTGATCTGCTGCTCAAGAGTCAGGTGCGCCTCCGGCGTATTTTCGATGCCGCGCACCGTGGGATCAATTTTCAGCCGGCTCACTCCCAGGAAGCGCTGAAGACGCCCGGCCAAAGGACTGGTGATGGCCTGGCTCACCAGAGCCCCGGCCCCCGCCTGCTCCCAGCTTTGCGCGAACTCGGAGCGCGCGCCTACCAGACCCGGCGCCGTGCTCGGAGTCCGTCCGGTGGCAAGCAACGCCACGATGTCCGAGAAAGGCAGAGGCGGGTCCGACCGGTAGGTAACAGTGGTCTTGCTCAAAGGACCATTGATATTCAATGTCACTTCGACGCCGCGCACGCGTGTCGCCAGGTGCAGGTTGACTACGGGTTCGATGCGGCTGGGATTTACGAAGAGGATTTCCCCGGAGTCTATCGTGTAACGGTTCCCGAAAAAGAGAATTTCGCCCTGACTGATCAGCGCCCGACCCAGCAGTGCCGGACGCAACGCCGAGCCACGCAACCTGAGGTCGGCCTCGGCCTGCAAGCTCCGCGTGAGCGAGGTTTCCAGCCGCACTTGCGGCGCCGTGCGGATGCGTACGTCGAGCCTCACGTTTTCCAGAAACGGCTGCGACGGCGGCTCGGGCCTCTGCGCGCTGCGCACCAGCAACGATCCCAGGTCCGTCTGCGGGTGGAAAGCGGCGCGCCGCACGGTCAACTCCCCGCTCAGCACGCTCTGGGCCGGGTTCCCCGTGAAGGTGAGCAGCGCGTCCACCGTGGAACTTACTCCCTCGGGATAGCGAACACGAACTTCGGTTGCGTCTAACTGAAACCAGTAAGTTGGCACGGCAGCAAAGGTGGCGAATCCCCGCAAGTTGACCTTACCGCCTCCGCTCTCCGCGGTGAGTTTCTCGATGGTCGCACGGTCACGGTACAGGAACAGGACGCCGTTGAGCTTGTCAAGGCCGTTGGGCAGGTTGCCATAGTTCACGAACGCGTTGCGGATCTCCAACCGGCCGTAAAGATCGGGGCGAACGGGGGCGCCGCGCAGAGTGGCGTCCAACTGAATGGAGCCCCCGGTGCGCAGTTCGGGATCCAGCGATGCCAGCAAGCCCAGATCTACAGCCCCACGGCACCTGAGATCCATGGGATACTTTGAAACAAAGCGCCAACTGCCGGATAGCTCCAGCTCGCTACCCTTGCCCACCAGCCGCGCCTGACGAATCCGCGCCTGTTCCTTGTCGGCGACCACCAGCCACGGACCCTGATTCCGAAGAGTCAGCGCGGCGCCATTCGGGCCCGCGCCCCGCGGCGCGATCTCCACAGAACTTAGCTCCAGAGCAGCTTTCCACGCTTGGGCCGGCAGCGACGGAACTTGAAAGTTCAGGCTGCCCTCGGTCACGATCTCTACCGGAAGTTCCGGGCGCGCCTGAGTCTCCCGTTCCTTGCCGGCCACGCCGAGCCGCGCGAGCCAATCCGAGATATGCATCCGCCCGAACTTGACTGTGCCGCTGCCTTCGTAACCCTTCTCCAGGTTCCAGCGACTTTCCCCATGTATCTCCGCCCCGAGCAGCTTGCCGCGCGCAGTCACCGCGAGAACGGGGCCCGCGGTGGATGCCTCCAGCGTAATGCTGCCCAGAGCGACTTGCTGCCAGGAGAGGTTCGCGATCGTAGCTTTGCCGGCCAGCGCTACCAGCGCCGGTTGGCGATTCGTCACCTGGATTTCGCCCCTGGCCTGTGCGGAAACGCGGGCATGCGCGCCCGACAAGGCCTTGCGCACGATGCTGAGATCGCTGAGCCCCAAGCCCTGAACGCTGAGATCGAAAGACAACCGGCCGCGCCCGGGATCGTCCTTCTCGTGCCGATAAGCGCCAGCCAGTTTCGCCCGGCCTCCTGCCGCCTCAGCCTCCACGCGCCGGATTGTGAGCGTGCCGTCGCGGTAACTGACTTCACCGGCGAGCCGCTCAAAGGATTCTTCGAAGAAAAGGCCCCGGCGCAGCTCCCAGTGAGCTTTGAATTGGGGCGCCGCCATCGTCCCCGACAACATGAGACCAGCGTTCAGCGCGCCGGAAACCGGGCGTTGCCCGGTTAGTTTCTCGAGAAGCAGCGATGCATCTGCCGCCCGAAGCGAAAGCGTCGCGTTCAATGCACTCGCATCGGAGGCCCGCCAGTTCTGCAATCCCACATGAACGGATCCCGAAGCGGAAAGCTGCTGGCCGCGCAACTGTAATTGCGTGAGGCGCAGCCAGGAAGGCGAAGCTTCTATCTCGGTTTCGAGGGAATCGAAACTTACGCCTTCCGCCTCGAATGCTCTCAGGGACACGTGCCCATCCACTTCGGGGTTACTCAGCGGTCCGCGAATCACGCCACGGAACGTCGCGGCGCCGCCCGCGGCGAGCCGGATGGGCGCCCGAGGCCGGGATTGCGTTTCGCGGGGCATCCAAGGCTCGAGGTCGGCCAGATCCTTGGTCTGCGCGTTCACGAACAGTTCCTTGCCCAGAGCGCCGCGGAACTCCACCCGCGTCGAACGTGTGAACAGGTGCGAGGGCGCCAGTAAAAGGCTTTGCGTGCGCGAGTCGTACTCTGCCTCCACCCTGCCCCCGAGCGCGTGCTCGCCGGCTTCGGGCAAAACATCGAGAGATGCCTTTGCCCGCCAGCTCAACAGGCTGGTACCCCGCGTCCGCGCAACGAAGCGCACGGGTCCGCTGAGCCGCGCTGTATACGGGACGCTACGCTGGCTTGTCGCCGCCAGCACTGATTGCAAGGCGAGATTCTCCGAGAAGCCCGTAAAATCCAGTTCTTGCCAGTTGGACCAGCGGCCTGCCCCGCGCACCCGCCCGCCCCACAAGCTCATGGCAAGGTTCTTCCACTCCAGACCTT
This sequence comes from Bryobacteraceae bacterium, assembly GCA_028275505.1. Lineage (GTDB taxonomy): Bacteria > Acidobacteriota > Terriglobia > Bryobacterales > Bryobacteraceae > DTHT01. The sequence continues at coordinate 27,047 of JAPWUP010000029.1, read as the reverse complement.
CGCGCCGCACGGCATAATCTGCCGCCCCGGCAATGCCCTCGATCCGCACGCCGTTGTAGTCGAGGGCGAGACCGCCGACCCGTAAACGTCCCGTCGTCCATGCGTCCTCCGCACTCAACTCGGCCTGCCCTTCCAGCCGCACCGTGCCCCTCGCAGGAAGCGCCGGTGCTGCCAGGGCCGATCTGAGCTCATCCAATCGCAGGTGCGCGGTGTAACGCGTGCTGAAGCGAGGTGACTCCCACCGCTCCACGGCCGCCGTCCCTTCCCACCACGAGCCGCGATGCCGCAGCTTGACAGGCCGCAGCTCGAGGCGCTGCCGCCCGAGGCGGAAGCCCGCTTCACAAGCCAGCGGGATAGTCTTCCACGAGGCGAACGTCAGTGCCAGAGATTCGGCAGAGAAACGACCTTCGTAAGCGGGACCCGCGAGATCGTAGCTCCAGCGAAAGCGAAACTGCTCCGCACGCAACGACAAGGGAATCCGCTGCTGCTCGAACAGCACCAACCCCTCTTCGAGATTCAAGCGATCCACGGCCAGATCGAGCATCACTTCCACAGCGTTCCTGCGGCGCACGCGAGGCACGGGCGGCGCCGGGAGGTTGGTGCTGCCGTCGGGATAAACGATCAGGTGGAACTGGGGCTGCTCCAGAACCAGCGATCGTAGATCCACCGAAGGCTTCCACAAGGTCAGAAGCTTCAGGTTGGCCTCCACGCTGGCAGCGCGGAACAGCGGGGCCTCGCGAGGATCTTCCCTGCCGTGCAACACGAGGTCCCGAACGCGGATTCGCATCTCCCGCAGGTCGAAATCGAAACCCGCCCATTCGACGCGCGCTCCGGTCGCTTTCTCGATCTCGTGGATCACGCGCGCCCGGACCTGGCGGTGGAACCATTCCGAACGCAGGACAGCAACCGCAACCGCCGAAACCACCGCCAGCGCGATCCCTGCGACCGCCAGCCAGAACAAAACGCGACGTTTGCGTGTCATTGCAGGGCTGCCTCCCGCCAGCGAATGCGGGCCCGCTGCTTGGCCTCCTTGAGCCATGCGTCCACCAGCTCGTCCACCTGTTTGGCGACCAGAGCGGATTCCGCAGTTTGCCGTGCCATCTCCACCAAACGCTCCGGGTGCGCCGAGGGACGCGCGTCGCTGCCGGCCAGGGCGGTCGCGGAAGCTTGCGATGCACCGGTGAAGCCCGACTGCACTTGAGGCCGAAAACGGAACTCGATATACCGCAGGACGCCCAGCTTGCGCCGCAACAGCTCCCGCACGCGCCCGGGCGCCAGTTCATAACGCTCGAGCTCCGCTTTCCATCCCTGCTCGTCGAGCCCGCGAGCCTTCTGGATCTGCGCGATGAACTCTGTAACCTCCTCATCGGAAGGAAGCGGGAACTGGGTAAGTTCCATGTCCCGGCTCAACAGCAGATTCTCCACCATGCGTTCCGCAGCCTTTCGCTTGCTTTCGGGCGTGAACTCCGGCGACAGGCCGTCCAGCAGGGCGGCCAGTCTCACCTCTTCCAGCACGTCTTGCAAGGTAATGACCTGGTTGTCCACGGTTGCGACGATCCGGTCCAATACCTTGCCCTGCGCCAGAATCGCCGCCAGCCACAGCGCTGGAATGCCTGCTATCAAAACGCCTGCCCCAGAGAAAAGTGAAACTGAAAATGGCTGATCTGCTGCAAGGTACGCACGCCGCCGCCGAATAACAGCTCCTCGCGCGTCCCCTTGAATCCCACGAAGCGCGGCGGATTGAAAGTGTAAGCCAGATCCACGCGGATGGGACCGATCGGCGTGCGGTAGCGGAAACCAAAACCGAGCGCGTGCACCATATAGTCGAAGTCAGTCACGTCGCGCTGACGGACCCGGAAAGAGATCGAGTCGAGGCCGGAGTACAGGTTGCCGGCGTCCTGAAAGAGCACTCCGCCGAGATTATCCGCCAGCAGAGGGAAGCGCAACTCCAGCCGGTGCAGCAGCACCGCGCGCCCGCCGAGCGGGAACCCGGTCAGCAGGTCGCGAGGCCCCGCCTGATTCTGCGGGAAGCCGCGATGCGACTCCGCGCCGCCGGCAAAGAAGCGCTCCGGCAAGGGAATTTCGGCATCAGCGCGGAGGTTGTGCAACCAGCCGAAGGTAAGCGAGCGGGCGAGCACATAGTTGTGGCGCGAGCCGATCCGGTGATAAGTCGCGTTCTGTCCCAGCAGGCGGGTAAAATCCGCCTGCGAGCCGAAAGTCCTCGACGCCCAGCCGACGTCCAGCGTCGTATAGATTCCGCGCGTTGCATTGGTGGGATCGTCGCGACGATCAGCCACGAAGTTACCCGCCAGAATGCCCAGGCGCGCAGGCTGCGAATACAGCGGGATGAGCAGCGGGCTGATTTTCAAAGTCTCGGGGTCCACGGTCACCCGCCTGTAAGTGAAGCGGTAAAGCAAAGTATTCGCCCGAGAAAGACGCTGACCGAGCTGCACGGATCCTTCCTGCCGCCGCGCCGAAAAGGTTCGCACGTCCCGCGAATCGTCATACATGCCGCTGAACAGCAAACTCCAGTTTGCGCTGCTGCGGAATTGCGGCACCTCATAACTCAGGATACCGCGCTTTTGCACGGTGGAAACCCGCGTACGCAGGCTCAGGTTATAAGCGTTGCCCCACATGTTGTTCCGTACGATATCGAAGGAAACTCGCGGGCTGAATCCCGGTTTGCCAGCCGGCGCCTCGAAACTGAGCTCATCGCCCCCGATTTTCTCGATCTGCGCACCGAAACCGGTTGTCAACGAGTAGCGGCGCGACTCGTCGAAATCGAACAGCACGTACTTTTCCTGCTCCTGGCCGCCCGGATTTTGCAAGGCCGCATCTACCCTCGCAAAAATTTGCAGGTTATAGAGTCTTCGCTGGGTTTCGATCAGCGCGGTCCGCGAAAGGGGATCGCCGGGCGCGAGCAGCAGCCGCCGCCGGACCAGTTCGGGATCGGTGATGCGCAGGCCGCTCAGCAGAATCTCGCGAACGTACTTCCGCTGCCCTTCCTGGATCGTGAAGGTGAGATCTACCCGGTGAGGGTCAGCGGAGGGTCGCCAGCTCCACTGAAACGTCGCGTCCGTGTAACCCTGATCGTTGTAATAATCCAGGATGTTCTCGCGGTCAATGGCCACGTTGGCTTCGCTGAACGGCTGCCCCTCGCCGGATTGAAGCAGGCTGCGGATCGCCGCCTCGTGTTCCGGGCTCGCGCCACGCAAGGTCAGAGAGCCGACCCGCCACTGCGGCCCTTCCTCGATTTCGATATGAACCGCCATCTGGTCGCGTTTGCCGCGATAACCATGTTCGATGCGCGAACGGACCTGAACGTCGCGAAATCCGTTGGCCCGGTACAGGGCGGCAATCGCTTCCAGATCGTCGCGCAGCATCTGATCGCTGAAGCGACCATAGCGGAGGTAAGGAAAAGCCGCGGGGCGGACCGCCATGCGCTCACGGATCGTCGCCGTGTCAAAGTAACGGTTGCCGCTGATGGTGACTTCGACCAGTTTCTCCCGCGGACCTCGCTCTACGTCGAAAATAATGAGCTGACGGTCGCCGTCCGCCCGGGTCTTGAAATCTACCCGGGTGTGAAAGTACCCTTTGCTTTGAAAATACTCGGTCAGCTCGCGGGCGCCTTCCACGAGTAGGTCACGATCTACCGATCCTTCCTGATAGACAGGCACCAGTTCGCGCAGCCGGCTCCGCGACACTTTCGCCCCCTCCACCTCGATCCGGATCTTCGGCCCGGCGGTAATCTCCAGCACAGGCTGGGCGCGTCGCGTCTCCGGCTGGTAATTGAGCCCGGCCAGCACGACGCTGGCGGCCAGACGGTCCTCTTTCTGGTAGGACCGACGCAACCGCTCGAGGCCATCCTGCGTCCGAGTCTCGCTGACCGGCTTCCACCGGAACCACCCTTTCCACCGCGTCGTTTTGACCAGGCTTCTCAGAGAACGCGCAGGATCACCACGGATCTCGGGTGAGGCGTAACGTGCTCGCGGTCCACGGTCGATCTCGAAAACGATGTTCACCTGCTGGGTGCGGGGATCGTACTCCAGGCGATGCCGAATCCGCGGCTCGAAATAGCCGTGATTTGCGAGGGTGCGGCGGATGTTCTCGGTGGCGGCCACCAAGTCCGAGCGGTCGAAAGGAGAACCCAGATCCAGCCGTGCGGCGCTGGCCACTGCTGCGGCATTGGGTGGGTCGGGGGCACCTTCTGCAGTTACCCGCCCCACAAATTGCGCCGGCTCAGTGACGATGCGAATTTCCAGCCCGCCGTCCAGCGGCCAGGCTTCGATCTGAATGTCGGCGTAACGCCCTGTGGCGTAGAGCCTTTCGATCGCGGCCCGCGCTTGTCCGGGCAGGATCGGCTCACCCACGCGAAAGGGCAGCATTTCCAGCAGGCGTTCGCGCGGGAAAGGCTGCGCCTCCGGTACGAACCGGATTTGCTTCACCGGCAAGCTCGGCTCGCCGGAACGCCCGTGCAGCACAAGAGCCAGGCAAGCCAGCCATGCTGCAAAGAAGGCGCAGCGATGCATCCCGACGGCATTCACTTGATTCGATGATAACATCCGGGTTTCGGGAGCGGCCCCGGGCGGGCGGCAAGCTCAACGCGCTCCTCGCGCACGCAGCAAGGCGGCTGCTTCCTCCTGATTGTTCTCGAGGGCGACCGCAAGAGGCGTCTGACCGGCGTGGTTTCGGGCGTTGACGTCGGCGCCATGCTCCAGGAGCACCAGGACTACCTCGGAGCGCCCCCAGGAAGCGGCCAGGTGCAACGGCGTCGCGCCTTTTTCGCGCTCCCGGGCGTTCACATCCGCTCCTCTCTCGAGCAGCAGCCGCACTACGGTCGCATGGCCCGCCAAAGCAGCGTCGTGCAAGGGAGTCGCGCCCGTGCTGTTGGTGAGGTTCACGGGAGCCCCGCGGTCCAGCAACAGCGCGACAATTTCGGCATGGCCTTTCAGCGCCGCATCGTGCAACAAAGTGGAGCCCTGAGGCGTCGCCATGGCAGGGTCTGCCCCGGCATCCAACAGCACGCGAACCACCTCGGGCTGGCCGCGCAGCACCGCTTCCTGCAAACGCCGCACCAGCGCGTTGCTGGCCTGTAATTTCGCTCCCTGACGCAGCAGAAACTCGACGACCGCGCCGTGGCGATATCGCAGCGCTTCATCCAGCGGCGTGGCGCCGTAGTTATCCTTGGCTTCGGGATCCGCTCCCGCCGCCAGCAAGACGCGCACGACTTCCAAGTGACCCTTGGCGGCCGCCGCATGCAACAACGTGCTGCCCGTTTCCGGGTTGCGGCGGCGGAAATCGGCGCCCCGCGCGATCAGCGCCTGGACGATTTCCGCATGTCCCTTCCAGACCGCTTCGTCCAGCGCCGTGGCGCCCGTTTCGTCGGCGTCCGAGACGCGCGCCCCGTGGTCCAGTAGCAACTCGAGCACTTCGCGATAGCCCCGTGCAGCCGCCAGGTGCAAGGCAGTGGCGCCCGCTCGGTGGCGCGCATGAACGTCCGCCCCGCGTTCGAGCAGCAGTTTCACGACGCCACGGCGGTTCGTGATCACGGCATAATGCAGCGGCGTCGAGCCACCTTCGCGGTGCCGCGCATTGATGTCGGCGCCGTGATCGAGCAACAGACGAACGATTTCCTCGTGCCCTGCCCAGGCCGCATCGTGCAGGGGCGTTCCGCCCAGCGAATCCCGCGCATTCACATCAGCGCCGGCTTCGAGCAGCGCCTCCACCGCTGCGCGATCCCCTGCCTTGACAGCGCGATGCAGACTCTCGTCCTGCGCCCACCAGGCCACCAGCCCGAGCAGCCACGCCGCTGGCCCCATAACTCCTACGGTAGCGCGGCAGGCAGAGGGAAAACCGCGGGCCGCCTCACCACTGCGAGAGCGGCCGCGGCTTCCAGGAAAGTTCCGGCGCCCTCTCGTTGGCGCGGTGCGGGGTCATGGCCACCACCAGCCTCAGATCTGCGGTCTTTCCGGGTAATCGCACCACGAGCTTGCGAGTGCCGCGGTTGGGGTTTTGCGGCGGCGGTGGCGTCGTCGAGACCACATCGAAGACGGCGCCTTGCGGGGCCAGAATCCGAGCGGAAAGCTTCCAGCCCGGCTTGCTCAGCTCAGCCCGACTGCCCTCGGTTTTGATCTCCGCATCCGTTACCATGCCCCACAGAGCCTCCACCGGCTGCGGCGCTTCCAGTTCGTCTTCAACGACGACGTGCCGCCGGTCCACCAGAGCGAACCCGCGCCACTGCCGCTTCACTCTCGCCGGGTACGCCTTGCTCAGATCCATAACTACCCACGCCAGCTCCGGCCGGAAGTTGTGTCGAATGATGACTGCTTCGGCTTTGGGATCCTGGTTTTCACCGTCAATCAGAAGCGTGTTATGGGACTCCGTGCGGTTACGATAGTAAGTCCATCGCTCCTTGCCAAAGTAACCGGGTAAGTTATAGTCGTCCGCGCCCAGGTCCATGGCCCAGCGCGTGCCGCCGGCGTCCAAAACGAAAGTTCCCAAGTCGAGCTGGCTATGACCGACTTTCAGGTCACCCGCTTTCACGCCGAGGAAAATTGCGTCCGGATCCTCCCACGAACTGCGCATGAAAGCTACTTCCACACCGCGAAACAGCGCATCGAGCGGCCATCCGGCCTGCTGCGGGCTACGCCCTTCCTGCTGGTACCACACCAGGTCCAGCGCCTCGGGCCTCACCCTGGGATTCTCCAGGCGACGTTGCTGATGCCACGCATACACGGGCTCGTTGAACTTGCGGGCCAGCCAGAACATTTCTGCCGCGCCGCCCACACTGTCGCTGGCGTCCGCGTAATTGAAGGTCTTGTCCGCAGGGCTGGTAAAGTACACGCGGAAGCGTCCAGCCTCACGGAATCCCGGACGCGCGGAGAGCGAAAAGTCCGTGCCCAGCGCAGTCTCCAGGCCGGCCAGGAAATAGACCGTGTACCGTGTCGCGTAGTGCCAGTAACCGGGGCCTTCCGGCCAGCCGCCGTCGGGCGCATAGGAAGCCAGGGCGCGCGGCAGTGACTCCAGGGCCCAGTTCAGAACGCGCCGGCACAGCTCGGGCTCCTCGTCGGCGATGGCCAAGGCGCCCAATCCGATGCCGCCGTTGCAGACCTGATTCCAGTTGAAGCGGTTGACGACCCAGCTGCGCTGCTGCTCGTAGAAAGGAAGGGCCTGACGGATGCCCTTTTCGATGATGGCCTGACGGATCCAACGGCGTTCTTCCTCGCTCAGAGCGGGGTACAACCAGTCATAGCCGATGGCAAAGGCATGGGTCATCTCCGCCGTGTCGAGGAAATGGGAAGGATTCCAGTCCGGGAATTGAGCAGCGGCGCGAAGCTCGCGCAAAGCGCGGTCCAGATACTCCCTTTTGCCGTCGAGCCGGTAAAGCAGCGCCAGCGTGTAAATCCGATCCAGGCAACGCCGGCTCTGCGCCAGCAGCCGCGGGCCGATCAGGATATGCTCCACCGGCGCAGCCGTCTGAATGCGGCTGGCCTCTTCCACGAGGGCCTCGTAAATCTTGCGGGCCTGCGCAGAGCTGCGGATGGTTTCGCGAATCCGCGGTATGTCTTCGTTCAACGCGATGAGTCGAGGGTGCGAGGGCCGCAGCGTGGCGAGCGGATCCGCACTCTCTGCCGCGTACGGCGCCAGGAGGAAGAGAATGGCAACGAGCGATCTCATAGCCGACCATTATCGCCGATAGGGATCCAGCCGGCGTCGCGTGGTACAAAGGGATGTTATGCCCACGTTCGTGGTGACGACCCCGCAGCGCACCTACCCGGCGGTGGTGGAGCGCGGCTGCCTGGCGCGTCTCGGCGAGTTCCTGCCCGAGCGTGCAGGCAAGATCTTCGTGGTGACCACAGCCGACGTCTGGCAGCCGCACTCGGCGCGCCTGGCCCCCGGATTGGCCGGACGTTCTCACGAGATTCTGTTTTTTCCGGGCGGCGAGGAACGCAAGCGGCTGGCCACCGTGGAGGCGCTGGCCGAAGAGATGGTCCTTCGCGGAGGCGATCGCTCCAGCATCGTGCTCGCCTTTGGCGGCGGCATCGTCAACGACGTCGCCGGCTTTCTGGCCGCCATCTTCATGCGGGGCGTCCCTGTGATCCAGCTTCCCACCACGCTCTTGGCCCAGGTGGACTCGGGCCTGGGCGGCAAGACCGGCGTCAACCTGGAGGCCGGGAAGAACCTGGTGGGCGCGTTCCATCAGCCGCTCGCCGTGCTCATTGACCCGGAAGTTCTGGAGACCCTGCCCGAACGCGAGTATCGCGCCGGTCTGTTCGAAGTGATCAAGTGCGCAATCATCCGCAGCCCCGAGCTCTTCGAACTGCTCGAGACGCGGCGCGACGACGTGCTGGCCCGGCAGCCCGACGTCGTGGAACGCATGATCGCGGAATGCGTGCGCGTCAAAGCGGAAGTCGTCACCGCGGATGAACGCGAGCAGGATCTGCGGCGCATCCTCAATTTCGGCCACACTTTCGGTCACGCGCTGGAGGCAGAGACCGGCTATGCGCGCCTGCTGCACGGCGAGGCGGTCGGTCTGGGCATGCGCGCCGCCACGCTGCTGGCTCGCCGGCTGGGCCTGCTCGCCTCCGAGGCTGCGACGCGGATTCTCGCTCTGCTCGATGCGTACGGGCCTGTCCCGTCCGTTTCCGATGTTCCCGTGCAGGCGCTGTTGTTGCGCTTGCGCAGCGACAAGAAAACCGTCCGCGGCGAAGTCCACTTCGTTTTGCCTGAGGCCATCGGCCGCGTGCGCATCCTGTCCGGAGTGGACGAGCGGCTGGTGGGCGAAGCGTTCGAGGCCGCACTCTCGTGAAGGCAGGGGCTGCCCCGCCCGGCGCCCGCGAACCCCAGCAGGTCGCCGACTGGGTGCGGCGCATGTTCGCACGGATTGCGCCGCGTTACGACCTGTTGAACCATCTGCTTTCCTTCGGCCTCGATTGGCTCTGGCGCCGGCGCGTAGCCCGGCGAGTCCGTCCATGGTTGCTTCGTCCCGACGCGCGCGTGCTCGATCTGTGCTGCGGCACCGGCGACCTGCTGCGAGCGCTCGAGCTGGAAACGGAGCGGGTCGGCGCCGCGGCCTTGCTGGCCGGATGCGACTTCTGTCATCCCATGCTGATCCTGGCGCGGCCCAAGCTGCGCAGAGCTTATCTGATCGAAGCGGACGCACTGCAGCTCCCGCTGCCTCCCTCATCCTTCGACCTGCTCACCGTCGCCTTCGGATTCCGGAACCTGGCGAATTACCGGGCCGGGCTGGCCGAAATGCGCCGCGTCCTGCGTCCGGGCGGGGCGGCGGCGATCCTCGAATTTTCGCAGCCCACCGGGCGCTTGCTGGCCCCGCTCTACCGCTGGTATGCGACGCGGATGCTGCCCTGCATCGGCGGCTGGATTTCCGGTCATCCGGACGCCTACCGCTACCTGCCGGAGTCGGTCCACCGCTTCCCCACGCCCGAGGAGCTGGCATGCTGGATGCGCGAGGAAGGCTTCTCTCGTGTCGCATTCGAATCCATGAGCGGTGGCATCGTGTGCCTTCACGTGGGCGTGGTTTGATCGCGCACTCTCTCTCGGCGCCCGACGAACGGCAGCCGCTGCGCCCGCAAGCACGCTTTTCGGAGATAATGCCGTGAAGGCGCAACCGATGCGCCGGCAAGACCTCTGGCAGGAGCGAGCAGAGAATGGCCCCGAGCGAGATGATCGGTCTGGTGATGACCGCGGTACAGGCGGTGATCTTTTACGCCATCATGGCGTTCGTGATGTGGAAGGTCATTCGCATCGAAAACGAAGTGCGCCAGGTTAAGAACATGCTCGAGCAGATTCGTTTCCTTCTGGAACGCCGGCCCCAGTGAATGGAAGGCAGACCGCGTTCAAGCCAAGGAGGTCTGCGGCCGATGAGAGCTGAGGGGAGACGTGAACGAGCACTCCACGGCCGAAATTCTGGATCGGAACGCATTGCTCGACCGAGTCGGCGACGATGCAGCATTCTTGCTGGAACTGGCTGCCATGTTCAGCGAACAGCGCGACCGCCTCATGGCTGAGATCCACGCCGCCATGCAGGCAGGCGATGCCGCAGCCCTGGCTCGCGCCGCACATACCTTGAAAGGCTCTGTGGGCAATCTGGGCGGAAGCCTTGCCTTTGAAGCGGCGCGCCGGCTGGAAACCCTGGCTCGCAATGGCCAGTTGCAAGAGGCCCGTGAGGCCGCGCCCCAACTCGAAGACGAGGTGGCGCGTTTCGAACGCGCTCTGCTGCGCCTGGCCGAGGAACTCAACCGCGGCTGAAACATTTCTCGAACACGCACGCCGCAACGAGCCTGCTATATTGTTGGGGTCAGCTTGCGCATGTTGGCCTCATCGCCCCTCTCGTTGGTGTGCGCGCACAGTCCGGATTCCGACGACGCCTACATGTTTTACGGACTGGCGACAAGGAAAGTACGTTCCCCGCTGGTGACCTTCGAGCACGTGCTCGCCGATATCGAAACGCTGAACCAGCGTGCGCGCGAGGGCGCCTATGCCATGACGGCCATCTCCTACCACGCCTGGCCGTACGTCGCCGACCGCTACGTGCTCATGGCTTGCGGCTCCAGCGTGGGCGACGGTTACGGCCCGATGCTCGTGGCGACCTCGCCGTTGTCGCCGGCCGAGATTCGCGGCAAGCGCATCGCGGTGCCTGGCACGCTCACCACCGCCTATCTGGTGCTGCGGCTGATGGAGCCGGACATCGAGCCGGTCGTCGTGGACTTCGACAAAGTTCTGGAAGCCGTTCGCCAGCGCGCCGCCGACGCGGCTCTCGTCATCCACGAAGGCCAGCTCACTTACGCGCGCGGCGGTTTCCATCGCATCGTGGATCTGGGCGCCTGGTGGAAACAGCGTTACCAGTTGCCCCTCCCTTTGGGGGCCACTGCCCTGCTCCGATCCCTGCCCGCCGAAGTGCAGGCCGAGTGCTGCCGGCTGCTGCGCGAGAGCATTCGGTACGCTTTCGAGCATCATGAGGAAGCGCTGACCTACGCCATGCAGTTCGCGCGCGATATGGACGCCGCGCTGGCCGAAAAATTCGTCGGCATGTACGTCAACGACTACACGCTCGAAGCGGGCGAACCTGTCGCGCAGGCCGCGCAAAAGCTGCTCGATCTTGGCTGGGAAGCAGGCCTCATTCCGCACCGGGTAGAGGTGGAGTTCGTGCGCTGACAAGGCGGCCCTGCGCGAGCCACTGCGCCCTGCGATCGCGCGCGCGAGGTCACTGCCTCCGCTCTTGGCGCCTGTTTTCTCGCTGAGCGCGCGCGTTCACGCTACTGGCCCGGAGCGGCCGGCGCCTCCGAGGCTCGCAAACGCTCGATCGCTTCCCGCAACAGGGAGGCGTAGCGCTGCTGTTCCTCCGCACTGCTGTAAGCTTCGCGCGGCCAGAAGAAACCTTTCAGCCCGTCCTTGCGACGGCGCGGAACCACGTGAACGTGAACGTGAGGAACGCTCTGGCTGATGCGGTTGTTGATGGCGACGAAGCTTCCCTCGGCGCCGAGACCGGCCTCCATGGCGCGGCCTATGAGCTGAACGGTCGCGAACAGCCCCGCCAGTTCCTCCCTTGGAACGTCCAGCAAAGTTTCGTAATGGACTTTCGGGATGACGAGGCAGTGGCCCAGACGCCAGGGCCTGTAATCGAGAAACGCGACGGTAGCCGCGTCGGCGAAAACCACCTCTGCCGACAACTCACCGGTGACGATCTGGCAGAACTTGCAGCCGCTCATCACAACCGGGAAGAAGTCAGCGCTGGATGGGCGCCCGTTCGCCGGTGGGCGCAAGCCTGGCCGCCCGTTCCCGCTCGCTCATGGGGATCAATGCAATAGCAACGCCGCTCATCAGCGCCACGCCGAAGACGACCACTCCCATCGCCACGTTGTAAGTGCCGAAGCTCTGCCGGATGAGCGAAACCAGGTACGGGAACCAGGTCTGCGTGATCGTGTTGACAGGCAGGATGATCGCCATGCAGCGGGCCAGCGAGTTGACGCCATAGAGTTCGGCTGCCATCAGCGGGATGAGCATGTAATCCGCACCCATCGCGAAACCGAACAGCAAGGCAAACACCCACGGCGTTTCCGGCGGCCGCACCGTCAGCAGAATCGGAATGGTGAGAGCGGAGAGGAAATAACTGCCCATCATCACCAGTTTCTTGTTCAGCTTGTCGAACAGCCAGCCGATAACCAGCCGGCCCGCGATGGAAGACGCCAGGATGATCATGGAAGCGGCCCGCCAGGTCGAATTCAGCAAACTCTGGAAGCGCGGATCCGTCGGTGGAATCGTCATCTGGTCCAGGAAGACGAACTTCATGTGGAAGTTCACCGCGCCGATGGAGCCGATCGAGCAGGCGCTTCCGAGCAACAGTAGCCAGAACGGATACCGGCTCAGCAGGAAGCGGAAATTGTGTGAGGGCACGGAAATTTCCGCCGGTGGCGTATCCGCGCCGTCCGGGTAAAGACCCTTTTCCGCGGGGCGATCGCGATGGACAAAGATGGCAAGCGGCCAGGCCAGCAACAGCGTCAACCCCATGACCACGAGAGCCGTATGGAAATTCGTGCCCTCGGTCAGCGGCTTGACCACAAAGGATCCCAGGAAGCCGATCAGTCCCACGCCCACATAGAGCACGCCCATGGCGCGCCCGCGCTTGGCCCGGAACCACTGCGAGACGATGATCTGATGGGGAATCGGCCCGGACAGCAGGTAGCCGACCGTGTAGACGAACCACAGCGCCCAGTACACGTAAATGTTGCCGCCCATGTTGCCGAAGCCGATGAAAGCCAGGCACGTAAGCCCTGTGCCCACTACGATCAGCTTGCGCGGGCTGAAGCGAGGCACGAGCACTGGCCCCACCCACAGCGTCAACACCGCGGCCAGCGGGAAACCGAACGTGATCTGGGCCTTCGTCCACCCGTAGGTTTTTTCGAAGTAGTCGTAAAAGAACGAGATGTTGTAGTAAGGCCAGCCGACCGCCAACCCGAAGGTCACGAACGCGGCGGCCACCACGTACCAGCCGTAGAAAACCTTCCGTTTCATGATGACCTGCGCACCTCGCTTGTCAGGTTTTATATCACGCGGCCTCACCAGCCGCGCTCACAGGCTCCGCAAGTGAAACCCGCCGTCTACGTTGAGCACCTGCCCGGTGGAATAATCCAGCAAACCGTCGGCAATGGCGCGCACCGCACGCGCCACATCCGCCGGCTCGCCCATCCGCCTCTGGGGCAGCAGCCCGCCGGCGATTCTTTCCTCGTACATTTTCTGGACCGCGGCAATCATGTCGGTGCGAATGATGCCGGGCCGGATCTCGAAAACCAGAATCCCGTCTGCAGCAAGCCTCTGGGCCCACAGTGCAGCCGCCATGCTCAGGCCCGCCTTCGAGATGCAGTATTCGCCGCGATTCACGGAAGCCGTGTAGGCGGAAATGGAGGTGATGAAAATGATCCGCCCTCCGCCGCCCTGCTCGCGCATCCACCTCGCCGCCGCCTGGGTGAGAAAGTACGGCCCTTTGAGGTTCGTAGCCAGAACCTCGTCGAAGCTTTCTTCGGTGGCCTCGAGGATGTCGCGGCGTTCCCGCGGCGCCATCCCTGCGTTGTTGACGAGCAAATCGAGGCGGCCGAATTTCTGGCGGGCGAACTCGATCAGGGCGGCGCGGTCCTGGGCCGAACTGACGTCACACTGGAAGATTTCCACCCCGGCCTCGGCCTTCAGCGATTCCGCGGCATCGCGACGCCCGCGATACGTACCTATGACCCGATGAGTACGCGCCAGCTCCAGGGCGATGCCCCGCCCGATCCCGCGGCTGGCGCCCGTCACGATAGCAGTCGGTCGAGCGTCGTTGTCTACCGGCATGATCCGCGAAACAGCCGCGCGGCCCGTAGCGCCGACGCGCGAGCCCGCGCAGGCTGCAAGCCGTCATCATAACCGAAGCGGTTGCTGCAAGGTGAAGGTCAGACGCGTCTCCGACGGGATGCGCACGCGCGGACCGGAGGTGAGCACCTGGATGGCCGTGCCCGCGCCGGCTCCCGAGGCGGCGCCGATGGCAGCTCCGCGACCGCCGCCCGCGATGGCGCCGATGATTGCGCCCAACGCGGCTGTGCCGCCGATGACTTTGGCTGACTCGCCCGTCCGCGAACGTCCTGCCTGGGTCACTTCCGCAGCCCCCACGGGGATCGTCCGGCCTCCCACCGTGATCGAGTCCAAATCGAGCGTCAGGTGGCCGCCGCCGGTCAGCTTGCCCGGATCTTTGACCTCGACCAGCCGCGTGAGAACGTCCGCGCCGGCGGGAATTACGGTCTGCCCGTCAATGACGACAGGCTCGTCCAGACTGGCCCGGAAGGTCTGACCGGGACGCGCCGTCTCCGAATCCACGCTGTCAATCATCCGCACCACGAGCGTAGTTCCTGCCGGAATCTCGACAGGCTGCGCGGGCGCGGATGCCGGCTGCGCTGGGCGCACGATCCCCACCGGGCCCATGATGCGACCTCCCCGGGGTGCCTCTCGCGCGGCGGGCTCCAGCTTTGCGGACGGAGACGCCTCGAATTCCAGCCGCGCCACCTCGCTGACGTCGTAAGTTTCCACTCGATCCTCTACTGCCATCCGGATCTGCCGGGCAGTGCCCCCGAGGTACGTGCCCTGAATTACTTTCCCGTTGCGCAACGTGAGTGTATCCGCCAGACAAAGCGAGACACACAGCAGAAATCCGACACCGGCGCCGATGCGCATAGAACACCTCCTTGCTCTCATTGTCCCAAGTGCAGCGCCCGCCGTTTCAGTAAACCGTCAGCTCGACCGGGCTACCGGGACCGCATCCCAGCCGCCTGGCGGCCGAGTCCTGGTTCATGACGATCTCCAGATAGCCGGTGCTGCCCTCCAGCACCGCCAGCTCGCCGGGCGGGCAGTCGGCGAAGGTCGAAGCAAAACGCGTGATGGTTTCCAGGCCGACGCGAAGAAGGAAAGGACGCGTGGCGATGGTGGGGAACTCGCTGAAACGGAAATTTGTGATCATGTTTCCGAAGCGGTCCACTCGCATCACCGCCCCCGTCCAGATCCGCTTGCCCGAGCGTACGGGTTTGTAAAACTCCAGGCGCGCGTAATCCCGAATCAGCTTGCCCAGGCGCGCGGGAGACACTCCCCGGAGAAGACGGGCGGCCACGGGAGCGAACACATCCCGACCATGAAATGTTTTGCTCACCGGCTTCAGGAAATAGCGCTCTGCCGTGATGGCCCGCACCTTGTGCGGCGCCTCTTCAAAGATCATGGAAAGCACGCCGTTGTCCGGCGCCAGGAAATAGTGTCCGCCGGCTTCGGCCAGGATCGGTCGCCGCAGCGTGCCCACCCCAGGATCCACCACCACTACGTGGACCGTACCCCTGGGAAAATAGCGCCACGACTGCCAGATCACGAAACCCGCTTCGCTGATCTCGAACGCCTTGATCTGGTGCGTCAGATCCACGATGCGAGCGGAAGGTGCGATTCCCAGGATGACACCTTTCATGATGCCGACATAGGGATCCGCCAATCCGAAGTCGGTCGTCAGCGTAATGATTCCGCGACTCATGGGATCAGGCTCACAGAACTAGAATAGAAAGAGAAACAGCCACGCCGACGAACGAGGCCGCGGGATGCGCGTATATCTCGATCACAATGCCACTACGCCGGTTCTGCCTGCCGTCCTGGAGGCCATGACAACGGTATTCCGGGACGACTTCGGCAACGCTTCCAGCGTTCACGCCTTCGGCCAGGCGGCCAAACGGCGACTGGAGGAGGCGCGCCGGCAGGTGGCTCACGCCCTCGGAGCTCAACCCAACGAAATCGTCTTCACCAGCGGCGGCACGGAAGCGGACAACCTTGCGATCCTGGGGCTGGTCCGCTACGACACGCGCCCCGTGAAACACGTCATCACCAGCGCCATTGAGCATCCTGCGGTGCTGGAAACCTGCGCACAACTGGAGCGCGAGGGCGTGGAAGTGACGCGCGTCCCAGTCAATTCGCAAGGCTTGGTGGATCCCGACGATGTGCGCCGAGCGCTGCGGCGGGAAACCGTGCTCATCACCATCATGCACGCCAACAACGAACTGGGCACGATCCAGCCGATCGCGGAGATCGCGCGCCTGGCCCGGGAAGCCGGCGTCTGGATGCACTCCGATGGCGTGCAAGCCTTGGGCAAGACGCCAGTGGATGTGAACGAGCTCGGCGTGGATCTGTACTCGATCAGTGCGCATAAGATTTACGGGCCGAAGGGAGTGGGCGCGCTGTTCGTTCGCCAGGGAGTCCCCCTCGGTCGCATCCAGTTCGGCGGACATCACGAGCGGGATCGCCGCCCCGGCACCGAGAACGTTCCCGGCGCTGTCGGGCTGGCCGCGGCCATTTCCTTGATGCAGAGCGACTTCGAGCAGGAAACCGCCCGCCTCGCTAGCCTTCGCGACCGGCTCGAGCATGGAATCCTGGAGCGTATTCCGAACGTCAGCGTAAACGGGCGCGGCGCGCCTCGCGTGCCCAATACCAGCAACATCTGCTTCCGCGGCGTGGATGGCGAAGCCCTCCTCATCGCGCTGGATCTGGCCGGGTTCGCGGTATCCAGCGGCTCGGCATGCTCGAGCGGCGCCTCCGAGCCCTCGCATGTGCTCACGGCCATTGGCTTGGATCGCAAGGATGCCCGCGCCAGCCTCCGATTCTCTCTGGGCCGGCTCAACACGGAAGACCAGATCGAAGCCCTGATTGAGGCTGTGGCGGAAGCAGTGGCGCGACTCCGCGCGCTGGCGCCGGTGGGGGACCGTGTCTGAGCCCGTCACGATCGCCGTCGCCATGAGTGGCGGCGTAGACAGTTCGACGGCAGCAGCGCTGCTGGCGGAAGCCGGCCATCGCATCATCGGCCTCACCATGCAACTGTGGAACCAGCGGCGACTGCCAGAACTCACTGGCCCTCACCCCGCAGTGGGTCGCTGCTGTTCGCTGGAAGACGTCTACGACGCCCGGCGCGTGGCCGAGTTTCTGGGCATTCCCTACTACGTGGTCAACTTCGAGCAGACGTTTGAGCAGCGCGTGGTGGAGCCGTTCGTGCGCGAATATCTCGCCGGACGCACGCCCATCCCCTGCACGCATTGCAATACCTACCTGAAGTTCGACGAGTTCCTGCGCCTGGCGCGCTCCCTGGGCGCCGAGAAGATCGCTACCGGGCATTACGCCCGCGTTCGCCGCGATCCTGCTTCGGGACGCTGGCTGCTGCTGCGCGGCGTGGATGCGGCGCGCGACCAGAGCTACTTCCTCTTCGGACTCCGCCAAGAACAATTGGCGAACACCCTGTTTCCGTTGGGCGATCTCACCAAGGATCAGGTCCGCGAGCTGGCCCGCCGCAAAGGACTGCCCGTGGCGAGCAAACCGGACAGCCAGGAAATCTGCTTCATTCCCAACGGCGATTACGCTGCCTTTATCGAGGCCTACTTCCGATCCCGCGGCGAACCGTTCCAGCCCCGGCGCGGGCCGATCGTAGACCGAGAGGGACGCGTGCTCGGCGAGCATCAGGGAGTTCACCGTTTCACGATCGGGCAGCGACGCGGCCTTGGCATCGCAGCAGGCGAACCGCTCTACGTGATCGCTACGGACCCGGCGGAAGGCAAGGTGACGGTAGGCAGGAACCACGAGTTGCTGGGCGATCGGCTGGTCGCCGAGCAGGTCAACTGGATTGCGTTTGAGCGCCCTCCGGAACGTTTGCGGGCGCTGGTTAAAATCAGGCACAAGCATGAGCCCGCCTGGGCCGAACTGCGGCCCTTGCCCGATTCGGATGCGGTTGAGGTCCGCTTCGATGAACCGCAGCGCGCCATCACTCCGGGGCAGGCCGCAGTGTTCTATGACGGCGATGTCGTGCTGGGAGGAGGATGGATCCGGTGAGGAAGACAGAGAGCACGGTCTCGATGCAGGGCACGGGCGGCGAGTCCCGGCTGCAAGTGGACTGGTCAGCGCTTCCCCAAGCGCCTCTCACGTTGGAAGGCGCCGCGGTGTTGCACCAGATCGTGAGGATGCGTCGCGCCGCATGGCGCGAGCTGCCTGCGGACCGCCGCCGTGAAATCGCGGCCCAGGCTGCCGAATGGCTCGCCGCCGCCGAAACCCGCAGCGACGGGCAGTCCGCCGTGTACGGGATCGTCGGAGACAAGGGTGACTGGCTGTGGATTCACTTCCGTCCGGACTTCGCGGCGCTGTACCGTGCGCAACGGGAACTGGCTGCTCTGGAGCTCTGGGAGTGGATGGAACCGGTGTGGTCGTTCGTCTCTGTAGTCGAGCTCGGTCTCTACGAATCCACCACCAAGCTTTGGGAAGAACTGGCGGGACGCGGGGTGGCGCCTCACAGTCCGGAATGGCAGGCCGCAGTCCAGCAGTTGCTCGATCGCCAGCGCCAGGCGATGCTGCCGCGACTCTACCCGCGACTGCCCGAGTCGGCCTGGATTTGCTTTTACCCCATGAACCGGCGCCGCGGCGAGCACAAGAACTTTTACCGCACGCCCATGCCGGCGCGGCGCGTGATGATGCGCGAACACGGTGAGACCGGCCGCCGCTTCGCCGATCGGGTGCGCCAGATCGTCACCGGCTCGATGGGATTGGACGACTGGGAATGGGGCGTAACCTTGTTTGCGGAAGATCCCGTGGACTTCAAGAAACTGATTTACGAGATGCGCTTCGACGAAGCCAGCGCCGAGTACGCCGAATTCGGGCCTTTCTACGTGGGTCTGCGGTGCCCGGCGACTCGCCTGCCTGCGGAGTTGGGCGCCGGCGATCGAGAGGAAACCCGCGAACCGGCTTAACGAGGCGGCGCGGCCAGCCACGCGCGACGCTGGTACATCTGGTAGATGTGGTGCGCCTCGTGATGCACCATGTACTCGACCTGGAACCGCACGTTGAAAAACGGGAATTCAGGGTGCTGACCCGGCCGCTCCCAGTCGGCTGGCTCGAGCGATTCCAGGCGCTTTAACAGCCGCTGCCGCTCGGTGATCAAGCTCGTCATGGTCTCCACCAGCGGGCGCTGCACCAGCCGCTCGAACTCTTCATCGCCATCCGGTTCGTAGACGGCGATCTCCGGATTGTCCTGCGTGAGCATGGCTTCGATGCGCGCCACAAAAATCTGCTGCACGCGCGCCAGATGGCAGACCAGCTCCTTCAGGGACCACTGACCTGCCTCCAGCCGCTGGGAAAGCTGCGCTTCGTTCAGGCCCGATGCCAGCCGGTAGATGTCACGGGCCTGCTCTCGAAGACGAAATAGCCAGCGTTGCGTGGAATCCTGCGAGCTCATGCCAATGATTATGCCTTGTCAGGCGCCCGAGAAAGCAGTGTGGGGCCCGCCTGCGGATCCTGTCGGCGGTCTTCCCTGCTGCGGTAGCGAATGATCATGCGATAAGGAGAATCCGCAGGGGCAGGTGATGCGATGGCGCGCTGCCGCATCGCCACCAGCAAAGGCATGGTGCTCACGGCATGCGGCGGCAGGTTGAGCTTCTCAACGGCGCGATGGATTTCGGGCAGGCGCCTGGACCAGGCAGGGAATTCGACCAGCAGCGTCGGATGTTCCTCTTCGCTACCGTCGGCGCGCACGCCCACGAGGCAGGCGCGATGGTAAATCTGCGCATTCACGGGAAAATCCAGTTGCGCGAGCGCCTCCAGGAGCGCCTCCAGTTTTCGCGGCTCAACCGTGATCCAGACGGTGAGGAGTTCGCCCTGCTCGCCCATAAGCGCGGGAGCAGGCTGCGTAGGAACGTCGGGCCTCGGATCCATGTTTCCTCCCGTGCGGGCTCCAGACCCGCACAGGCAACCGGCCCAACAACGAGAAACCCGGAAGCCAAGGCCGCCGGGCTACGCGCGGTATTGCAGATGACCGATTGCCTTTAGCACTTTTTTTACGTGGTTGCAAGTAGCCAGGCCTCCGATGCCGAAGGCCCTAAATCAATCCACGTCGCTTTCAGGCTAGCACGACGGCCGGGGGCAAGCAACATGCGGCCGCGCGGGCATGTGCCGAAGACCCCGCCATGTCCCGCGGAGGTCGAGCGAAGTCGTTCACTTGCCGATGCAGAAGGTCGAGAAGATGCGCGTGAGGATGTCTTCGGCAGTAGTGGCGCCGGTGAGCTCGTCCAAGGCTTGCATGGCTGAATACAGGTCAACGAGCAGCATCTCGTGAGGAACGGCTTCCACGTTCTGCCGGGCCCTTTCCAAAGCCGCCAGGGCGTCGCGAAGCAGCCTCTCGTGGCGGGCGTTGGTGATGAAGCCGGGTGGAACCTCGTCCGGGCCTCCGGGCGCGATCGCCTCCAGGATGCGGCGGCGCAGCTCGCTCAGTCCATCGCCGGTCAATGCCGAGACCACCACGTGCGGCTCGTCCAGCTCGGCGCGCCGTGGCAAATCCGACTTGTTGCCCACCAGAAGAAAGCGGCCCTGACGCCGCGCACGCTCGATCAGCTCGCGATCGGCCTCCTCGATGGGCTGCGAAAGATCCACCACGACCAAGGTCAAGTCCGCGTCAGCCATGGCCTGGAACGTGCGTTCCACGCCGAGTCGCTCGACCAGATCCTCGCCTTGCCGCACCCCGGCGGTGTCCACAAACTTCACCGGGATGCCACCGAGGGAAGCCGTTTCCGAGACAAGGTCGCGCGTGGTGCCGGGAATATCGGTCACAATGGCGCGGTCCTGCTCGAGCAGGCGATTGAACAGGCTGCTTTTGCCCACGTTCGGTCGGCCGACGATCGCCAGCACCAGCCCGTCGTGGACCAGCTTGCCGTAGCTGAAGCTGGAAACCAGCTCGCGAATGGCCGCGATTACGGGGTCCAGACGAGCGACAATCTCGGCCGCGCTGGCCACGGGCACGTCATCCTCGGCGAAGTCTATACCGGCTTCGAGCAGGGCCACCAGGTCGGTGAGCTGGTCCTTGACCGGGGCCAGTCTCCGCGAGACGGAGCCTTCGGCCTGCTGGGCTGCGATGCGGGCCTGGTACAGCGTGCGCGCTTCGATGAGATCGCGAACCGCTTCCGCACGCGGCAGGTCAATCCGCCCATTGACGAAGGCCCGCAACGTGAACTCACCGGGCTCCGCGAGTCTGGCGCCGAGCGAGCAGGCGCGCTCCACGCAGTAGCGCAGGACCACAGGTGAGCCGTGACAGGAAATCTCCACCACGTCCTCCGCCGTGTAGGATCGCGGCCGGGCGAAGAAACTGACCAGCACCTGATCCACGGTGTGGCCTTCGGGATCGGGCAGCTCGGCCAGGGTGACCGTCCAAGGGCGCCACGATGGGGGCCGGCGAAACCGAAGCAGGCGCTCCGCAATGGCGCGGGCCTCATCGCCCGAGATACGAACGATTCCAAGACCCCCGCGGCCTGGGGGAGTGGAGACGGCCACGATCGTGTCGCGGAGGTTCATCAACGACGCGTGCTTGGCTCAGGGCGCTGCGTCAGGCGGCGCAGCAGGGCTGGCAGACTCCACCGACGATTGGGGGCGCGGTCGCGAGCTGTCCGGGACGGGATAAACGACGACGCGGCGGTTGGGTCCCACGCCCTGGCTCTCGCTGCGCACGCCCGGTTCGTCGCGCAGCGCCAAATGAATGATTCGCCGTTCCCGGCTGGTCATGGGACCGAACTGGTAGGGACGCCCGCTGCGGCGCACGCGCTCGGCTGCCGCCGCGGCTCCCAGGCGCAGCTCCTCGATCCGAAGCAGCCGGTAATCGTTGGCGTCAAAGCACAACCGCTCGTGATCTTCCGGCGGCAAACGCAACATTTGAATCGTCAGGTATTCGAGCGCCAGAAGCAACTCGGCCCGGTTTTCCAGCAGCATTTCCACGTCCGGCCCGCTAAATTTGACCAGAACGTCGGGGCTTTCCCATTCGCGATCCTGGATGGGACCTTCGGTGATCTCGAAACGAAGCCGCAGGCGGCAGCGCTGAAGGATCGGACGCAAAAAGCGCTCGATCCGCGGACGCAACGCCGCCACACTGTACTTGCGCCGGACGCTCACCGCGCTGCCTTCCTCCGCTTCCGGGCCTCGCCCGTCGCCACCTTAGGGGCCGCAACCGCGACCGCCGGCGCGGCCGTCAGTTTGTTGAACAGCAGTTGTTGCGCGATGCCCACCAGATTACTCGTCAACCAGTACAGCACCAGACCGCTGGAGAAATGGTAGAACATGAAGCCAAACACCAGCGGCATCAGCAGCATCATACGCTGCTGCCGCGGATCCATGGTGGTCGAAGGCGTCAGCTTCTGCATCACGAACTGGGAGATGACCATGGCCACGGGTAAGATGCGAATGGGTAAGTGCTCGGGCTGCGAAAGGTCCTTCACCCATAGCCAGCTCGCCCCCCGCAGCTCGATGGCCACGCTCAACACGTTGTAAAAGCCGATGAAGAACGGGATCTGCAACAGCATGGGCAGGCAGCCGCCCATGGGATTGACGCCGTGCTTGCGGTAGAGCTCCATCAGTTCCTGATTCTGCTGCTGCTTGCGCGGATCGCGGAAACTGATGCCCTTGTATTTTTCATTGATGGCCGCGATCTGCGGTTGCAGGGCTTGCATCTTTTTCATGGATTTCAGGCTGGAGAGTTTCAGCGGGAGCAAGGCGAAGTTAATAAATATCGTCAGAAGCACAATCGCCCAGCCGTAATTGGGCACCACGTTGTAATAAACCCACTTCAGAATCAGGAACAGCGGTTTGGCGATGAAGCCGAACCACGTACCGAAATCCACCAGTTGTTCGAGCCGGCGGTCCACCTGCCTGAGAATGTCCAAATCCTTGGGTCCCACGAACACTGCGAACTCATTGCGCGCCGCGCCTCCCACCGCTACGCCCACGTGGGGCGCCTCGGCGGGATCCAGCTCCGAACGCACGGTGTCGCTGAGAACTTCCAGGTCAATCGTCGCTCCCGTACGCGGCAGGAACACGGCGGCAAAGTAAGTGTCCTGGATCCCCGCGAAAGTAAATGCCCCGGACAACACGACCGGGCCGTTCTTTGCGACCTTGGCCTCCTGGGTCACGAGCTTGCCCGCTGCGGGATCGAAATGCAGGGCGCGCTGACGAGCCGGCGGATTGACCACCGCCGGATCGCCAAAGCCACCCCGCCACAGCAAGCGATGCGGCAAGCCGCCAGAGCCGTCCGCCGCCTCGGAAACCAACCGCCACAAGTAACTGGATTTCTCGAAGCGGAATGATTTCCGCACCCACACTCGCCCGTCAGAAAATTCGTAGTCCACGCCCAGACCGTCCGGCGCGGGACGCGCAGCGAACAGCGCCTGATTGAGGTCCATCGGCGGCTTGCGATCCTTGAATTCCAGCGCGAACGGGTAGCCGACCTGCGGCGCCGCCGCCGTGTTGACCAGCTCCAGCGTCTTCCCGGCGGCATCCTTGTACTTTTTGAGCTCCCACCGCAGAACCACGGCGCCCCGGTTGGAAAAGTGGACGCGATAGACGTCCGTTTCCACGACAAATTCTTCCGGTTTGGCGGCGCTGACAGGCGCCAGGGTTGCCGGCGCTGCCACGGGCTTCGCGGATTCGGCCGCCGGTTTGGCCTGCTGGCGAGCCTCAGGAGCGGTCTTTGCGGCGGTCTTCGTCGCTTGCGGCGGCGGACCGTACAGCCGGTGGTAGATGTACGGCGCCAGAAACATCACCAGCCCGGTCAGCAGGAAGGCGAGCAGCAGCCGCCATTCCATGCGCGGCTCTTCCGGACCGATCGGAATCGGCTTTCCCGGCTCGCTGTCCTGGTCGGGCATAGCATCTTCCTCCCCTACTAACGAACAGGATCAAATCCGCCCTCGGCGAGAGGATGGCATCGCAGGAGTCTCTTCGCGCCCATCCACACCCCGCGCGCCACGCCGTATCGCTCCACTGCTTGCATCATATACTCGGAGCACGTGGGGTAGAAACGGCAGGCCGAGGGCAACCACGGCGAAACCGCGTGCTTGTAGAAACGCAGGAGGGCCAGCACGGCCCATCGCGCCGCCCGCTCCAACCTGCCGCCAGCCTTCAGCTCTGGCATCGCGCAAAAAGATCCTCGACCGCTTTGAGTAACTGCGGAAACGGCGCCTCCGCCACACTGGCGCGGGCGGTGATTACCACGTCCCAGCCGGGAGCCAGCTTCTCCAGGTTCAGACGCACGGCTTCCCGCAGGCGGCGCTTGATCCGATTCCGCACCACAGCCTTGCCCAGGCTGCGCGGCGCCGACAAGCCTACCCGCGGTCTTTGCTGATCCCCGCGCGCATAACAGTGAGCCACAAAATAAGGAGAACTCACGCGGAAGCCCTGCTCGAAGACCCGGTCGAAATCCTTGCGGCGCCGAAGCCGCACACTCTTGGGAAACGCGAACCTGCGTTTTGGGCGTGCGGTCGAATTACTTGGCCCAGCGGACGGCCCGCTCATCGCTGACCGTCAACTTCCAGCGGCCCTTGGCGCGACGCCGCGCCAGCACCGCCCGCCCATCCTTGGTCCGCATGCGGGCGCGAAAGCCGTGAGTCTTAGCTCTCCGCCGATTATTGGGTTGATAGGTACGTTTCGGCATTGTGATCCACAGGCCGCTGGCGCACCCCTGACACTGAGCTTTCGAGCCACGCCCTCGGCCAAATCTCAGTATAGATTTGGGTTTTCACGACTGTCAAACTTCGGCAGGCCCGAACCCCGAAAACCGCCGCGGGCATCAGCGCCCGGAAACGATGCGGCCCCACATGACTTGGAAGGCTTCCAGATCGCCGTCCAGACTGCGCCCCGCCCGGACGAAGACGTGCATGTTGACGCGTAAGGCAGGCCGTTCCGCCGGCAGTCCATCGGCCACAAACCGGGTGTCGTCACGCAAGCGGATCAACTGTCGCTCGCCGCCCCGCAGCCGTAGACGAAGATAGTCGGGTTGAATCTCGGCAATCGCGCCCGCCAGCCAGAGATTCCCTCGGGGGAACGGACCTGCGTTCCAGTCCGGCGAAGTCCAACGCGGCAAGCCCGCTCCGGCCAGGGGCTCGGGTGCAGTCCTGATGACGACGATCCGCCCGGCGCGGCATCTTCTGGCCGCGGGCGTCGCACACTCAACTTCCACCACGTCGCCGCGGCGAAGAGCCGCCCAGCCCCCCAGCTTTCCATCACGCCAGACCTCGGTACGCGCGTCACAAAGGAAGACGTGGACGAAAAAGTCGGCGGCCCGCACGCTGATCTGGCCGGCCTCGGCGTTCCCTTCCTGGTCCACCAAAACCCCGCGCACCGGCTGGGGAGCATCAGCCGACACCAGCAAGGCTGCCAGGCAAAGCGCAGGCCACATGAGCCGGACCGAGTCCGCCCTCAGTATAGCAGTCCCAGGATCAGGCGCCGGCCTCCTGCGCCCGCTCACCGCGCAATGTCAAGGCGAATACAAAGGCCGCCAATACAACGGCGCCAAGCGCAAACAGCGTATCCCCCGGCACGCGCAGCCAGCGCAAGGTGTCCATAAGGGGAGTGTCCAGGAACTCGGCGCTGCGCGCGTACCAATAGCCGCGATTCACCGCCGCCCAGGTTTGCAACAGCCCGACAGGCAGCAAGCTCCCCACGCACATGGCCAGCAGTCCGATGTTCATCGCCCAGAAGCTGAACTTCAGCCATTTCTCAGGCCACTGGGCCTGCGGCAGCAAGGCGCGCAGGCAAACCAGCATCAGCCCGATGCCCAGCATGCCGTAGACTCCGAACAGAGCGGCGTGCCCGTGCACCGGCGTGGTGTTGAGTCCCTGCATGAAGTAGAGCGCGATGGGCGGGTTGATCATGAAACCGAACAGACCTGCGCCCACCATGTTCCAGAAGGCCACGGCCGCGAAGAAGTAAATGGGCCACCGATAGCGGACGGCCCACGGCGCCACGCGCCCGCGCCGGATGTCATCCATGGCCGAGAACGCCACCATTGTCAGCGGCACCACTTCCAGGGCGCTGAAGACGGCGCCGAAGGCCAGGGCCGCCGTGGGCGTGCCGGCGAAGTAGAGATGGTGGCAGGTCCCGATGATGCCGCCCGCAAGGTAAATTGTCGCCGACAGCAACGCGACCCGCGCCGCCAGGCCCGCCTGCATCAAGCCCAGTCGCGCGAAGAAGAAGGCGATGACCGTTGTGGCGAAAACCTCAAAGAAGCCTTCCACCCAGAGGTGCACGACCCACCAGCGCCAGTACTCGACCATGGACAGATGCGAGTGCCGGCCCCAATTCAACCCGGCGCCGTAGAACAGCCCGATGGCCGCGGCAGAAGCCAGGAACACCCACAGCAGGGAACGCTGCTCGCCGGGTTGTCGCAGGGCGGGGCGGGCCGCGCGGATCACCAGCAAGAGCCAGATCAGCAGTCCTGCGAACAGCAGGATTTGCCAGCCGCGCCCCAGGTCTATGTACTCGTAGCCCTGATGGCCCCAATAAAACGAGCTGGCGCCATCCATCTTGTTCATCACGCTCATCCATTCGCCGCCCAGCGAACCGGCTACCACGACTAGCAGGGCGGCGAATAGTAAGTTGACGCCCACCTTCTGAAGCTTGGGCTCCTGCCCGCTAATCAAGGGGCCGATGAAGAGACCGGCGCCCAGCCATGCGGTGGCGATCCAGAACAAGCCTAGCTGGATATGCCAGGTTCGCGTGACCGTGTACGGCAGCCATCGCGCCAGAGGAATTCCGTAGAATCCGTGGCCCTCGACGCCGTAGTGCGCCGTCAGCACTCCGGTCAGGATCTGCAACAGAAACAGCAGGGCGACGGCCCAGAAATACTTGAGGGTGGCGCGCTGCGAGGGCGTAGCCTGCCAGGTTTGCAGCGGATCGGAAGCGGGCGGCTGCAGCGGTTCCGCTTCCCGACGGCTGGCGGCGTACCACCAGACCATGGCGCAAATGCCCGCCAGCAGCATGATGATGCTCACGCCCGTCCACATGACGCTTTCGCCCGTGGGGCGGTTGCCGACCAGAGGTTCATGCGGCCAATTGTGCGTGTAGGAGATCTCGTGACCAGGCCGGTTGGCCGCAGCCGCCCATGCCGTCCAGAAGAAGAAGGCGGCCAGATCCCTCATGCGCTCGCGGTCTCGAACCGCGCCCGCCGGGATGGCGTAAGCCTCGTTGCCGTGCATGAA
>JAPWUP010000156.1 GCA_028275505.1 Bryobacteraceae bacterium | reverse complement strand
CGCAGCACCGTAGTGGGGAAGTGCGGCTTGTTGGGCGAGTCAGGGAAATGTTGCGTCTCCAGGCAGAATCCTGTCCGGCGGTGATATACCCGCCCGTACTTGCCGCGCAGGGTCCCGTCCAGGAAATTGCCGGTATAAAATTGCACCCCAGGCTCGGTCGTCAGCACCCGCAGCACGCGTCCCGTTTTCGGTTCATAAACTTCTGCCGCCTCGGCCAGCGAGCCGCCGCCGCCCCGCAGGACGAAGTTGTGATCGTAGCCCCGCCCGTACCGCAATTGTTCGTCGTCCTGCTCGATCCGTGCACCGATGGGCGTTGGCTCGGTGAAGTCAAAAGGCGTGCCCTTGACGGGACGCAGCTCTCCCGTGGGAATCAGGCCCGCGTCCACCGGCGTGAAGTAGTCCGCGTTCAGACGCAGCAGGTGCCCGAGGATGTCTCCCTCTCCTGCCAGATTGAAGTAACTGTGATTGGTGAGATTGACGACGGTCGGTTTGTCGGTGGTCGCTACATAATCTATGCGAAGCTGATTCTGCTCGTTGAGCGAGTAAGTTACAGTAACATCGAGGTTGCCAGGATAACCTTCCTCGCCATCCGGGCTGGTATAGCGCAGCTCGAGATGCTGGCCCTCTGCGTCCACGAAGTCGCGGGCCTTCCAGACTTTCTTGTCGAAGCCGACGAGCCCCCCATGAAGGTGGTTTTCGCCGTTGTTCTGGGCCAGCTTGTACTCGACGCCATCCAGCGTAAAACGCCCCTTGGCGATGCGATTTCCGTACCGCCCGATGATGGCGCCGAAGTAAGGATGCCCTTTCAGGTAATCCTCGAGCCGCTCGAAACCGAGCACGATATCGCCGGGGTTGCCGTTGCGATCCGGCGTAAACAACGAGACCACGATTCCGCCGTAATTGGTGATCGCCACGCGCACGCCTTTGCTGTTGGTGAGAGTGTAAAGATCCACCGGCGTGCCGTCTGCGGTTTTTCCGAAGGGTTGCTTTTCCACCTTGCGCTCCTCCTTTCTGCTCTGCGAACATCCGGAAAGAACGAGCAGCAGCGCCAGAGCCGCGGTAGCCGTGAGCTTCATCTACGTTCCTCGTCGGGCTGGCCGTAGTATGCGCCCGGCCCGTGCTTGCGGAAGAAATGTTTTTCCAGCAGATACGGCGGCAGCGGTCCCGCCGCCGGGTTCAGAGCCAGCGTTCGCCACGCTATTTCCGCCAGCTCCTCCAGGATCACGGCATGATGCGCCGCTTCCATCGCGCTTCGGCCCCAGGTGAAAGGCCCGTGCCCGGCCACCAGGATACCCGGTCGCTGCAGCGGGTCTTCCTCTCCAAGCCGCTCGACGATCGCCTCGCCGGTCCTGGCCTCGTAGTCATCGCGCACTTCCTCCGGCGACAGCAGGCGCGTCACCGGCACCGGCCCGTGGAAGTAGTCCGCATGCGTCGTGCCCAGGCACGGGATCTCGCGCCGGGCCTGGGCGAAGGCGGTGGCCGCCCTCGAATGGGTGTGGGCCACGCCGCCGATTTGCGGATACGCGCGGTACAGCGCCAGATGGGTGGGCAGATCCGACGATGGCCGCAGCGTTCCCTCGACCACGCGACCCTCCAGATCCACCACCACCAAATCTTCCGCCCGCAGGCGCTCGTACGGCACGCCGCTCGGTTTGATCACCACCAGCCCGCTGGCCGCATCGCGCCCGCTCGCGTTGCCGAACGTGTAAAGGACAAGGCCGCGCCGCACCAGCTCGAGGTTCGCTTCCAGGACCTCCGCCCGCAGCTTCTCGAGACTCATCCGTTGCCCCGTTGCCGCGCCGCGATGCGCCGCAGGGTGGGCAGGACGTCGCCCGCCGCCACAGCCGCGGCATCCGCCCGGCCCATCCCGAAATACATCTTGCGGAACAGCGGGTAAAGCTCTTCGTACACGGCTGCCGCAGCCGGATCGGGTTCCACCGTCCGGTAGCTGGGGCACAGGGCCGCCTGCGCCTCCTCAACGGTCTTGAAGGTGCCCGCCGCCAGAAAGGCGAAAATGGCGGATCCCAGGCTGGTCACCTCCGTTTCCGGCACGAGCACTGGCTTGTTGAACACGTTCGCGTAAACGCGGTTGAGCACTTCGTTGCGCTGCGGCACGCCGCCGCCGTTGATCACCCGCTGGATGGGCACGCCGTACTCCTGCATCCGCTCCAGGATCACCCGGGTGTGGAACGCTGTGCCTTCGATGGCGGCGAACAGCTCATCCTGCGGACTGTGCGTCAGGTTCCAGCCGAACGTGACCCCGCCTAGCTCGGGATTCACCAGCACCGTCCGGTCGCCGTTGTCCCACGTCAGCCGCAGCAGTCCGGTCTGCCCCGCCCGGTAGTGCTCCAGTCCGCGGGACAGCTCCGCCACCGTCGTTCCCGCCCGCCGCGCGATGGCGTCGAAAATGTCGCCGCTGGCGGACAGGCCGGCTTCGATGCCCGTCATCTTCGGGTGGATGGAACCCGGCACCACGCCGCACACGCCGGGGATAAGCCGCACGTCGCGCATGATCGCCATGATGCAGGTCGAGGTGCCGACCACGTTCACGACGTCCCCTTCACGAACGCCCGCGCCGATGGCGTCCCAGTGCGCGTCGAAGGCTCCGATGGGAATCGGGATCCCGGGACGCAGCCCGAGCTTGTGCGCCCACTCCTCGCACAGATAGCCCGCGATCTGGTCCGAAGCGCCGAAACGTCCCCGGATCTTGTCCCGCACGCCGGCCAGCAGCGGATCCACCGCTACCAGAAACTCCTCCGGCGGCAGACCGCCCAGCGCCGCGTTCCACATCCACTTGTGTCCCATGGCGCAGACCGAGCGCGGCACCTGGTCAGGATCGCGGATGCCGCACAGCACGGCCACCACCATGTCGCAGTGCTCCATCACCGTCACCATGCGGTCGCGCTTGTCGGGATTGTGGCGCAGCCAGTGCAGCAGCTTGGAAAAGCCCCATTCCGAGGAATAGACGCCGCCGCACCACTGGATCGCCTCCAGCTTCATTTCGTGCGCCTTGGCTGTAATTTCCGCCGCCTCCCGCCAGGCGCGGTGATCGCACCAGAGGTAGTAGTCGTCCAGCGGCTCCAGCCCTTCGCCCACCGGCACTACGCTCGATCCCGTCGTGTCCAGTGCAATCGCTTCGATGCGCTCGCCCGGCACGCCTGCGTTTTCCAGCGCCCGCGCCATCGCCTCCACCAGCGCGCGCATATGGTCGGCGTGGCTCTGGGTGGCGTAATCGGGATCCTCTCTCTTGCGATGCAGCGGATATTCCGCTACGCCCGAACCCAGACGCCCGCGTTCGCTGTCCACGATGGAAACGCGCACGCTCAGCGTTCCAAAGTCCACGCCCGCGACGACAGCCATGCCGACCCCCTAGCGGTGCCAGTACATCTCCCAGCCCAGATACTTCGTCGTCGCCTCGTAGACGGCGGCCGCGCACTCGGAGAGATTCGCCGCCACGTGATGCTCGAAGCCGTTCTCGCAGATGTAGCGCAACAGCTCCTGCATCCGCGGCACTTCGATCACGCCTGCGCCGCCGAACGTCTCCAGGGGATCGTCCGTGAAGCGGCCCTGGCCCACGTAGCCGCGGATCCGCCCTGCGCGATCGTCCGTCGAGAAGCGGGCAAACGTGACCGGCCCGCTTTTCACGCGTCCCACCACCGTGCCGAACGTGTTTTCTTTGCCCACCGAGCCAGCAATGATTTCCTGGAAGTCCATGCGCACGTCGGCGAAGAAATGTTTCGGCAAGTTCGAGCAGTGGAAGCAAACCGCCTTGTCCGGGTCGTCGCCGTAGTTGTTGTTCCAGTCCAGCAACGCGCTCGGCGTTCCGGAAGCCAGCCGCAGCGCATGCATGGCGATGGCGCCCGGGATGTCCACCTCGCACGCGCTCGACATCAGGCGGTTGCTCATCATGCTCATCAGCGTGCACGGCACCACGCCGTAATATTGCTCGAGCGAAGTCCAGCACTGCACCGCGCTGATCGTGACCTCGGCCGCCGCCATCCACTCCTCGATCGCCACGCCCAGCTTGGCCATGCGCAGCAGCGCTTCCTCCGGCGTGCCGCCCGTGGGCACGTAGTTGCGGATTTCTTCCAGCTTCTTCCGGACCGGCTCGGCATCATCCGCCAGCCGCCAGGCGCGTCCAAAAATTTCCGAAAGATCCACGGGCTCTACCGTGATCCCGTAGCTTTCCAGGATCTTCTCGCTGAAGCGGACCGTGTTGAAGGCCGCCGGGCGAGCGCCGATCGCTCCCACGCGCAAGCCGCGCAGGCCGCGCACCACACGGCAGACCGCGGCGAACCACTCAATATCACGGCGGAACACGTCCGAGTCGGGCGATTCCGTGTGCAGCGTGGTCAACGAGTACGGGATCCCGTACTGCCGTAGGTTATTGCACACGCTCATCTTCCCGCAGAAGCTGTCGCGACGGTCCGCCACCGTCATCCGGCCCGCCTCGTCGGGAAACGCGTGCACCAGCACGGGCACGTTGAGTCCCGACAGCCGAATCGTCTCGGCCACCGTCTTCTCGTCTCCGAAATTGGGCAGCGTGACGATGATGCCGTCAATCTCAGCAGCGTGTGCGCGGAAAATCTCTGCGCATTTCTTGGCCTCTGCGCGCGTCTCCACCGCCCCGTACTTGGTGTCTTCCGGTCCGGGCACGACCACCCGGTGCCCGGCCGCCTCCAAGGCCGCAATCATCTGCTCCCGCCCGCTACGGGCCAGGTGATCCGGAAAGAACCCGCGATTGCCGACGATCAATCCGAAGGTCATGCTCTGCCCGACTCCTTTCTTCCTCGTGTGCGAGGAACCCAAGTCAGTATAAAACGCAACTGCCCTCAGCCGACAGGTGAGTCCTGGCCGCCAGGCGCCACCGTCCGCGGCAAAGCCACTCCGTAGCGCGTCGCCAGCCTTACCAGCGGCTCCCAGTGGCCCGCCATGATGGGAATGCCCTCGCGCCTGCGTCGCTCTTCGGTCCGCCACTCGGGCTCGCCCGCCACCAGCACTTCGTCGTACCCCTTGGCGGGCCGGGCGGACTTGACGTCCGCGATCCAGCTCTCCAGCCGCGCGTAAAATTCCTCCAGCGGCAGGAAGCGGCGAACGTCAATCGCTATGAAAGTGTGATTGCACCGCATCGGACGTCCGCGGTGCCGCACCCCGGTGACCTGCGTGCCGTACACCGGACCTCCCGCGAGGATGCCCGTAAGAATCTCGACCATCATCGCCAGGCCTGTCCCCTTGTACCCGCCCAGAGGCATGAGCAAGCCTTTCAAGGCGGCCTCCAGATCCGTAGTCGGCACGCCTTCCCGATCCACCGCCCAGCCGTAAGGAATCGTCTTTTCCCCGCGCAAAAGCGCCTGCTCGATCTTGCCGTAAGCCACCGTAGTCGTGGCCATGTCCAGCAGCCAGCCCTTCCCTTGCGGGTGCGGCACCGAGACGCAGATCGGATTCGTCCCCAGCCGCGCTTCGCGGCCTTGCCAGGGTGGCACTTGCATCGAGGCGTCGCACATCACGATCCCGATCAGGCCTTCCCGCGAGATCATCTGACCCCAGTAGGCCGCCGCGCCGAAGTGGTTTGCTTCCCGGGCCACGACCATGGAAAGCCCGCAGCGCTGGGCCAGCCGCACCGCGTGCCGGCAACAGATGCGCGCCGTGACCTGCGCCAGACCGTGCTCGGCGTCATAAACCATGCACGCGCCGTTCTCGGAAACCACGTGTCCATCCGCGTGAGGGTTGACGTCGCCGCGCTCGAGCTGGCCCACGTAATGCGGCAGGAGCTGCACCCCGTGCGAGTCCACGCCGCGCAGACTCGACGCCACCAGCGGGTCAGCCACCAGTTCCGCCCGCTCCGGCGGAACGCCCGCTGCCACCAGAATCCGCTCAATGAATGCTTTCAGATCCTCGGCCCGAACCACGACTGCGGGCAGCGGTTCTCCGACTTTCATCGTTTCTCCATCGCCTTCAACTGCGGCACGAGCAGCCGCTGAATCTCGGGACGCTCCCAGTCCGCCCGCGTCACCACCTGCGCGTGCAGATCCACGCGATGCGGCACGTTCTTGCCCTCGAGTTTCTCCACCAGCAGGCGAACCACTTCGTATCCCATGCGGTACGGATCTTGCACTACCATGGCGTCCAGCACGCCCGCCTTCAAGTCCTCCACCATCCCGGCGGAAAAATCGAAGCCCACGAAGCGCACCTTGCCCGCCACGTTGCGGCTTTTCAAAGCCAGGGCGGCGCCCGACGACGAAGGTTCCGTCGAGGCGAACAGCCCGTCCAGATCCGGGTGCGCAGCCAGCATGTTTTCGGCCGCGGCCCGCGCCTTGGCCCGGTCCGCCATTCCAAACTGGCGAGCGACGATGCGAATCCCGGGGAATTCCTCCCGCAGGACGTCCTCGAAGCCGCGCTCGCGCTCCATCGTGGAATAGCTGCCCGGCGCGTGCAGGACCATGGCCACCTTGCCCCGCCCGCCCAGCAGCTTCGCCAGCGTGCGCGCAGCCATCTGTCCTGCTTCGTAGTTGTTTGTCGCGACAAAGCTCGTGTAATTCGTTGAATCCACGCCGGAATCGAACACCACGACCGGGATGCCTGCCGCCATCGCGCGCTCGATCGGCGTCACCAGCGCCTTGCGCTCGGCCGCCGCCACCGCCAGCCCGTTCACGTGGCGCGCAACCAGTGAGTCAACGATCTGGATTTGGCGGTCGTACTCGGTTTCCGCGGGCGGGCCGTTCCAGATCACTTCCACGCCAAACTCCCGCGCCGCCGCCCGTACGCCGCTTTCCACCGCCACCCAAAAGATATGCGCAGTGGACTTGGGGACGACGCCGATCACCTTGCGCTGCTCTCGCTGACAGCCGGCGGCGACCAGCGCCACCGCGACGAACCATCCCGCCGCTTTCATTGCGCGCACCAGCCGCCGTCTATCAGAATGTCGCTGCCCGTAATGTAGGCCGCCTCCTCCGAACACAGGTAGACGGCCAGCCTCCCCACTTCCTCCACCCGACCCCAGCGCCCCAGGGGAACGCGGGCGATGAACTCCCGGCTCACGGCCGGATCTTCCAGCAACGGACGGTTGATTTCAGTGGCGAAGGGGCCAGGGCTGATCCCCACGACCGTGATGCCTTCCGGCGCCAGCTCCAGCGCCAACGCGCGCGTAAAACCGAGCAGCCCGGCTTTGCTCGAAGCGTACGCGGTGCGCAGCGGCAAGCCCACGTGACTCAGAGTGGACGTCACGTTGATGATGCGCCCGTAGCCGTGCCCGCGCATGTGCGGCAGAAAGGCGCGCACCATCAGGAAAGCGCCGGTCAGGTTGGTGTCCAGTACCCGTCGCCACTCCTCCAGCGTGAACTCGGTGACCGGCTTGCGTATGTTGATGCCGGCGTTGTTGATGAGGATGTGCACCTTGCCGAAGCGCGCGATGACGCGTTCGCGCAGCGCGGAAACTTGGTCCTCCTGGCTCACGTCCGCCGGGAAGCCCTCGGCCTCCGCTCCCCGCGCACGCACCTCAGCCACAGCCTGCTCCAACGCCACGGCGTCGCGGGAGACCATCGCCAGACTGGCGCCTGCCTCGCCCAGGGCCAGCGCCATCGCTTTCCCCAGCCCCCGGCTGGCGCCCGTGATAACCGCGATCTTGCCATCCAGACGCGTGCTCAATTCTTCTGCTCCTTCCTTTTGGTTTGCGGCGGCTGCTGTTCGCGCGCCAGATCCATGATCTGGTCCGCCAGCGCTTGAGGATAATCCAGATTGCGGATCACCAGCGGACCCGACTCGCCTGCCGTTTCCAGTTGGAGATCGCCCAGCTTCAACATGCGCTGGATCAGTGTCTGCTTGACGGTAAGATCTTGGATCTTGGAGAGCTGCAAGGTCCGGGTGGTCTTCGAGATCAGGCCGACCTCCAGGCGCAGCTTGTCGCCTTCGATCACCAGTTTGGTCATCCGGCGGCGAATTTGCAGCCGCAGCGGCCAGAGGATCCACAGCACACCCACGCCGGCAGCCACCCATTCCAGGTATTCGCCCTTCCAGTAGTTGTTGCACACCAGCACGGCCACGAACGCGATCAGAAACCACACCGTGTAGGCGAATCGCACCCACTTCAGCGTCGGTCGGATCACCTGCTCGCTCATGAGAACCTCCTGCGGCTCCGCGGATTGCCGCGGCGCCCGAAGGTTCATTGTAGCGAAGCCCTCCCTGCGCACCCGCCCCAAAATGCGCTATCGTGGTCAAAACTCCAAGAGGAGGAGGAGAGATGACGACTTGGCACGTTACGGGGATGCTGCTGCTCGCCAGCGGTGTCCTGCTGGCAGATTTCAGCTACCAGGAAACGTCCAGGGTCACCGGCGGCATGATGGCGGGAGCCATGAAAGTCGCGGCTGTCTTTTCCAAAGAGGCGCGCGAACCCATGCGCACCACCCACTTGCTCAAGGGCAACCGCATGGCGTTCATCAGACAGGAGGACGCCGACATCGTGGACCTGGACCGCGAGACCATCACCCACGTGGATTTCCGCAAGAAGACGTATTCGGTGATCACCTTTGCGGAATTGGCGCAATTCGTCAAAGAGGCGGAGGCGCGAATGGCGTCCGAACGGGGCAAGGACGCAGAGGTCTCCGTCCGTGCCTCCGTGGAACCGACCGGCCAGACCAAGCCGATCGCCGGGGTCGAGGCGCGCCTGGTCCGCATCCGCGTGGAAATGGAGACAACCGACAAGAAGACCGGCAACCGAAGCAGCCTCATGACTCTCAATTCGGAGCACTGGGTCGGCAACGTGCCCGGCTACGAGGAGGTCAAGAACTTTTACCGTCGCATGGCGCAGAAGCTCGCATGGATGCCCGGATCCAGCCCTCTGGCAGCCGGCCGCGGCGAGGTCACGAAGGGCATGGCGGAGCTCCAAAAGCAAGCCGCTGCCCTCGATGGCCTAACGCTGTATCAGATCGCACGCATGGATATGGCCGGAGAGCCCGGCGCCGGCGGCGAACCGACTGCGCAGCCGCGGCAATCGCAGCCACCCGCCGAGCAGCCTTCTGTGGGCGGCGCTTTGGGACGGCTGGGTGGACTGGGACGGCTCGGTCGCCTGGGACGAAAGAAGGAATCGCCTGAACCACCGCCCGCGGCTGAAACCGGAGCGCCCGCACAACAAGGCTCTGCGGGGCTTCTGATGGAAATGATCACGGAAGCCGGCAACTTTTCCACTGCGCCGGTAGACCCTTCGCGCCTCGAAGTCCCTGCGGGATTCAAACAGGTGGAGAGCGATCTGAAGCGGATGGGGCGGTAGCCGGCGCTTTCCCGGCCGGCTACCCTCGCCTCACTCCGCCATGAGCTTGGCCAACTTCTTGCGCGCACGCTTGCGGGCGAGCGCTTCCTTGGCGCGCCGCTTTTCACCAGGCTTCATATAGAAAGAGTGCTTCTTGATTTCCTTGATGATGTCTTCCTGTTGCACCTTTCGCTTGAAGCGCCGCAGCGCGCTCTCGATAGTCTCGCCTTCCTGAACGATAACTTCAGCCAAGCTTTTATCACCTCCTCCCCTGCGGCGAGGATGAAGGGCACGAGGCCCAAACCATTTCCATCATAACTTACGCGGGAGGCCTTCTGCCTGGCGCTAGCCGAGGAATTCCACCCGGTAATCCTCGATCACCGGATTGGCCAGCACGTCCTGCGCGATCTGTTCGATCTCGCGCTCGGCTTGCTCGCGTGAAACGCCTTCCGCGA
>JAPWUP010000206.1 GCA_028275505.1 Bryobacteraceae bacterium | reverse complement strand
GGCGCCCCGTGCTAGAATCGTCTTGAACCGTCACGCCGCGAAACGCTCCGCTCATGGATTTCCTCGAGGGTCTCAATGAGCAGCAACGGCAAGCCGTGCAACACGGCGAGGGGCCCTTGTTGATTCTCGCGGGCGCAGGCAGCGGCAAGACGCGCGTCATCACGCACCGCATCGCCTGGTTGATCCACGCCCGCGCCGTGCCGCCCTATGGCATCGTGGCCGTCACTTTCACCAACAAGGCCGCGGATGAGATGCGCGAGCGCGTCGAGGCGCTGCTCGCCGGGCGCGGCTCGGCTGCAGGGCTGACGGTTTCCACGTTTCATTCCTTCGCCGTGCGCATCCTGCGCCGGGACGGTCGTTCCCTGGCGGAACTGCGGCCGGGCTTCACGCCGCAGTTCACCATCTACGACGAGGACGACCAGTTGGCCGTCATCAAAGCGGTCTACCGGCACATGGGGCTGGACGAGAAACACTTCATGCCGTACCGCACGGCCCTGGCGCGCATCAGCTTCGCCAAGAATCACAGCCAGACGCCGGAGGAAATGGCGGCCGCCGCGCGCGATCCGCGGCTCAAGCGGCTGGCGGCGGTCTGGGACGAGTACGAGGCCCGGCTGCGGCAGGCCAATGCGCTGGATTTTGACGACCTGCTGCTCGAAGCGGTGCGGCTGCTGCACCACAACGATGAACTGCGCGCCCTTTACAACGAGCGCATTCACCACCTGCTCATTGACGAGTATCAGGACACCAACCGCACCCAGTACCAGCTGATGCGCTTGCTGACCGAACGGCGCCGCAACGTTTGCGTGGTGGGGGACGAGGACCAGTCCATTTACAGTTGGCGCGGGGCCGACATTCGCAACATTCTCGAGTTCACGCGCGATTTCCCGGACGCGGTGGTGGTGCGACTGGAGCAGAACTATCGCTCGACGAAAAATATTCTGGAGGCCGCCTCCCACGTGGTGGCGCACAACCGCGAGCGGCTGGGCAAGTGGCTGTGGACCTCGGCGGAAGCCGGCCCGCGTGTGGGCCTGTTCGAAGCAGCGGACGGCGAGCAGGAAGCGCTCTTCGTGGCCGATGAAATCGAGCGTATCCTGGCGCGGCGGCCGGACCAGCGCATCGCGATCCTCTATCGCACCAACGCCCAGTCCCGGCAGTTCGAAGAAGCGCTTCGGCGTTACGGCCGGCCCTATCACGTGGTGGGCGGCTTCAGCTTCTACCAGCGCGCGGAAATTAAAGACGTGCTGGCCTACCTCAAGGTCCTGCTCAGCCCGCAGGATTCCGTGAGCCTGCAACGGATCATCAACACTCCAGCGCGCGGCATCGGACGCACGACGCTCGAGCAGATCGAAGCCTTCGCGATGGAGCGCCGGATCTCGCTCTGGGAAGCCCTGGAGGCAATCGTAGGCCAGGGGCGGCTGGGGGTGCGCGCCGAGGCCGCGGTCACCGGCTTCCGGCGGCTGATTGAGGAGATGCGCGAGGAGGCGCGCGAACTCTCGGTGGAAGGCGTCATCCGGCTGGTGCTGGAGCGGACCGGCTACCTGAAGATGCTCGAGGCGGACGACACCCCCGAAGGCGAGTCGCGGCGCGAAAACTTGCAGGAACTGGTGAACGCCGCGGCCGAGGCTGCCGAGCGGGGCGAGACGCTCGCCGAATTTCTCGACCATGCCGCGCTGGTCTCCGAAGCCGATACGCTGGACGAGCGCGCGCAGATTCTGCTGCTGACGCTCCACAACGCGAAGGGCCTGGAGTTCCCGGTGGTCTTCATCACGGGGCTGGAGGACGGTCTGTTCCCGCACGCGCGCTCGCTGGACTCTCCGCAGGCTCTGGAGGAGGAGCGGCGCCTGTTCTACGTGGGCATGACGCGCGCGCAGCAGCGGCTGATTCTGACCTGGGCGCGCATGCGGCGGCGGTGGGCCAGCGGCATCCTGGAACCCTCCGTGCCTTCGCGGTTTCTTAGCGAGGTACCGGCCCATCTGACGGAGAGGCTGCGCCCGGCGGGCCTTCCCGAGCTGGATCTGACCGCCGAGCGCCACGAGGTGCGCGAGGCGGTGGAACGTCGCGCCTACACGGGCAAGACCTACAATTCGGTGGAGGCCATCCAGCAATTCTTCGCGGGCCGGGGCGCGGCGGCTGCCCCGCCCGCTCATCCCGCACCGCCCAAGCCCAAGCCCTTGCCCACGCGGCCACCGGAGCCGGCCCGCAAGGTGAGCATCGGCTCCATCATCGAGCATCCCCGCTGGGGCCGGGGCACGGTGGTCCGTCGCGAAGGCGAGGGCGAATATGCCAAAATCACGGTTAGCTTCCCTGGTTACGGGTTGAAGAAACTGATCGAACGCTACGCCTTGAGAAGCGAGGATGAACACTAAGCACATCAAGGATCGAGCCGAACGCAAGCGATTGAAGAGGGAGGCCCGCAAGCGGCGTCCGCCCAAAACAAAACGCCCGCCCGATGTTCCGCGGGGGTCCCACAAGAAAAAGCCCCGCAAGATGCCCAAGGGCCAGCGCAAACGCTAGTGGCGTTCGCCTGCCGTGAGCCGGCTGTTCCGCACCAAGGACATTGACCAACTGATCGCGGACGCGGAGGCTCCCGAGCACCGCCTGCGCAAGACGCTGGGGCCGTGGAGTCTCACCGCGCTCGGCATCGGGGCCGTCATCGGTTCGGGGATTTTCATCCTCACGGGCACGGCCGCGGCAGGCGAAACGCTGAGCTTCCATTCCGTTCTGCACGCGCCGGTGCTGGATCTGCTGCGCTTCGGCCCGAACGCGGTCTCGACCATTGGCCGGCCGGGCGCGGGTCCTGCGATCTCGCTGTCCTTCCTGCTGACGGCGATCGCCTGCGCGTTCGCGGCCCTGTGTTACGCCGAGCTGGCTTCCATGATCCCCATCGCGGGCAGCGCCTACACGTACGCCTACGCGACGCTGGGCGAGCTGTTCGCGTGGATGGTGGGCTGGCAGTTGATCCTGGAATACGCCGTCTCCAACATGGCGGTGGCGGTGGGCTTTTCGGCCCACTTCAACGACATTCTGGACAGCCTGTTCGGCCTGCGCCTGCCGCCGCAGTTGTGCGGCCCGGTCATCGCCGCCGGCCAGTTCACGGGCAATTGGTTCAACCTGCCCGCCCTGTTGATCCTGCTGTTGTTGACGTGGCTGCTGGTTCGCGGAGTGCGCGAGAGCGCCGGGGCCAACAATGTCATGGTGATGGTGAAGGTGGCCGCCATCCTGATCTTCGTCATCGGCGCCGCCAAAGCGGTGAAGCCCGATCACTGGCGCCCCTTCATGCCCAACGGCTTCGGCGGCGTGCTCACGGGGGCGGCCATCGTCTTCTTCACTTACATCGGATTCGATTCGGTCTCGACCGCCGCCGAGGAGGCGCGCAATCCGCAAAAGGATCTGCCCTTCGGCATCATGGCCAGCCTCGCCATCTGCACGGCGCTCTACGTCTCGGTGGCGCTGGTTCTGACCGGTATCGCCGACTGGCGCACCCTGAACACCGCAGCGCCCGTGGTGGAAACGCTCAAGGCGCTGGGGCTGGATTCGGTGCGCCGCTGGGTGGGCGTGGGCGCCATCATGGGCATGGTTTCTTCGCTGCTCGTCTTCCAGTACGGCCAGGCGCGGGTGTGGTATGCCATGTCGCGCGACGGATTGCTGCCCTCCGCCTTCTCCCGGATTCACCCCCGGCACCGCACGCCGCACGTGGCCACTTGGGTGGCCGGCCTGTTCGTGGGCATTCCTGCGGGCATCTGGGACGTGGGGACGTTCGCGGATCTGGCCAACATCGGGACGCTGTTCGCGTTCGCAGCGGTCGCAGCCGGCGTGATCGTGCTGCGCCGCACTCAGCCGGAACGCCCGCGCGGCTTTCGCGTCCCCGGAGCTCCGTGGGTACCCGCGCTCTCGATTCTGTTCTGCCTGATCCTGATGCTGAGCCTGCCGCTTCAAACCTGGCTTCGCTTCTTCGGCTGGATGGCGGCGGGCGCAGCCGTGTACTGGCTGTTCGGTCGCAAGCACAGCGCACTGGCGCGCTGACGAGTCAGGCCAGCGGCAGCTTCACGGGACGGCCTTCCTGTTTGGAGATTTCGCCCGCCAGGCAGATCTCGTGCGTCTTGACCGCGTCGGCCACGTTGCAGTGCGACTCCACGCCGTTGCGCACACAGTCCACGAAGTGATCAATCTCGGCCTGGAAAGGATGATGCGTCACCGCGCCGCTGTCGGGCAGGATGGTGGGGATCGTCGCCCATCCCGTCTGCCCCGGCCAGGCGTGCGTGAACAGGCGGTTGTCCCGGATGACGCCGCGATTGCCCATCAGCACGATGGGGAAAGTGTAGGGCGCCATGTACTCGATAGAAGTGGCCACCTTGCCCATCACGCCGTCCTCGAAGCGAATGAGGATGACGCTGTTGGGTTCGTACTCGTACTCCAGCGGGTTGCCGCGGCTGAAATTGGCGTAGCCAAAGACTTCTACCGCCTCGCGCTGCACGAACCAGCGCAGCGCATCCACCGCGTGGCAGCCGGCGGCAAGCAGCGCCGTGCCGCCGTATTCGCGCCGGCTCATCCAGGGGTAGACGCTGTATTGTTTGGTGATGCCGTGCAGGTAATCCACCTCGCCGTAATAGAGATCGCCCAGCAAGCCCTGAGACAGAATCGAGCGGATCACCTGGAACAGCGGGTTCCAGCGCAACACGAAGCTGACCACACTGCGCACGTTGTATTCGCGGATGGCGCGGTCCAGGCGCCGCAGGCCTTCCAGTTCGATCGCGATCGGCTTCTCGATGAGCACGTGTTTGCCGGCCTGCGCGCAGGCCACGCCCTGCTCGACGTGCAGATGATGCGGCGTGCAGATGGAGACCAGATGGATGTCGGGATCGGCGAGGAGGGCATCGAGGTCCGTGTAGGCACGGCAGTTGGTCAGACCGTACTCGCGCGCCTTGGCCTCGGCACGCTCGCGGCTGCGACTCAAAATCGCTCGCACTTCCGTGTACGGATTCCGCTGATAGGCCCTGATGTGCTCACCGGAAACGTCGCCGGTGCCCAGAATGGCGGCTCCCAATCGTTCACTCATGGCCGTTCCAGTATACTTTCCGGCGGCCAGGCGGCGGGCGCGCTACAATGCCCTACACAAGATGAACGGTTACCAGAGAATCGTGGCGGCGTTGCGCGGTGAGTGGCCGGACACCACGCCCGTCATGCTGCACAACTTCATGATGGCGGCGCGCGAGGCCGGCGTCTCGATGAGCCAGTTCCGGCGCGATCCCGAAGCCATTGCGCGCTCGTTCATCCATGCGGTGGAGAAATACGGCTACGACGGCGTGGTGGTGGACGTGGATACGGCCACGCTGGCGGGCGCCGTCGGCGTGCCCGTGGCTTTTCCCGAGGACGAGCCGGCGGTGTGTCGCGGCGGGCGGCTGGCGCATCTGGAGGAAGTGCGCGATCTGGCGCCGCCCGACGTCGCGCGCTACGAGGGCGTGCAAGTGTGGCTGGAAGCGACGCGCCTGCTGGTGCGCCATTTCGACCACGAAATCTTCGTCCGCGGCAATTGCGATCAGTGCCCGTTTTCGCTGGCCAGCCAGATCCGCGGCGCCGCCGAGTGGATGCTCGATCTCACGGACCCCGAGCGTGAAGCGGACGTCCGGCGCCTGCTCGACTACGCTCTCGAAGCCACGTTGCAATTCATCCGGTTGATGGCGGCGACGGGCGCGCACATGGTCTCCAACGGCGACAGTCCTGCGGGCCCCAGCGTGATCTCGCCGCGCCTGTATCGCGAGTTCGCCTGGGAATACGAGAAGCGCGCGGTCGAGGAAGCTCACCGGCTTGGCCTGCCCTACATGCTGCACATCTGCGGCAAGACGGAGCCGATTCTGGAAGAGATGGTGGCCACGGGCGCGGACGCGCTCGAGCTGGACTACAAGACGGACGCTCGGCGCGCGCACGACGTTCTGCTGGGCAGAACGACGTTCGTCGGCAACCTCGACCCCACCGGCGTGCTTGCCCACGGCACGCCCGCGCTCGTGGAAGAGAAGACCCGCGAACTGCTGGAGATTTTCGCCGACACGCCGCGCTTCATCCTCAACGCGGGCTGCGCCATCCCCGCCAGCACGCCTCCGGAAAACCTGCACGCTTTGATGCGCACCGCGCGCTCCGTGGCTCGGCGTTAAGCCCATCACGCCCTCGGCCAAGGCGCTTTTGTGCTATACCAGGGCGCCGTGGGGGAATGCGATGCCCGGGCTGCTTTCCTGCCTGATTCTGGCGTGGCTTGCGCCGGCTGCCTCGGTCTTCGATTGGCCCGAGATCCAGGTGACGCCTTCGCCTGGATCGCCCGCCCGCCTTGCACTGTCCTCGGGGGAACGCGTGCTCGATCTGGCCGCAGCACCCGATGGTCCGCGCGTGGCCGTGGTCATCGAGAACGCGGCGGGCTCGAGCCGCGTCGCCGTGTGGAGAATCGGCGCAGCGGCGCTCGACGCCCTGTGGCAGCCGGAGGGCGCGCAGTTGCGCTGGCTCGCCTGGCATCCTGAGGGCAAACAGCTTTTCGTGGCAGGCTCGCAGGGCGGACAATGGCTGATCTGGCGGCTGGCGGAGAGCGGCGGCAAACCGCAGATCGTGTATCGTTCGCAACGCGCGATCGAGCGGCTGCTGGCGGGACCCCGTCCCTTCCTGACGGGCTACGACGAGAAACGCGGCCGCGACATCGTCTCGTACCGGCTGTTTTTTGGCCTCAGGCTCGACGACAAGCGTTTTCGCATCGAGAGCGTCA
>JAPWUP010000374.1 GCA_028275505.1 Bryobacteraceae bacterium | reverse complement strand
GTCGAAACAAAACTGGGAAAAATGTTTCGCTCGATCGAGGCTGCGCTCGCCGGCCGCGCGGTCGGGGATCCCGAAGCCGCTCTCATCCTGGCGGCAAAAGGTCCCGCTCGGTCGCCCGTGCTGGGGGTCACGTTCGATTACTCAGAGCTCAAACCGCGCGGCCATTACGCCGCGGATCCCGCGCTGGCTCGTTATTTCAGCGCCCTCCGTCATCTCACGTGGGCAACCGATCCCGAGCAAGGCAGCCCCGTCCCGGCCTCGGAGCTGCTCGCGCTGCGCAAACTGCCGCAGGCCGGCCGGGACGCGGCCCTGCGCTGGATTCAGGCCTACATGGAGTTCATCGCCCCACCCCGCTCGCCGATAGTATGGCGTGAAGGCCCATTCCAACCCCCGCCTTACGTCCGTCACCCTCCTTCCGCCGACCGTCTTCTGGTTTTCCCGCTCGGCTGGGGGTTCGACAACGAAGTGCTGAACTCGACGGTTTATCACTCCACGTGGCCGCCGGCGGAACAGATCGCGGGACCCGCCGGTCCGCGCGTCGTCCCCTCTACGCTCGATCTGGCGGCAGCGCTGGGCAGCCGTTTCGCCCGCGAGCTGCTGGCCGAAGAAATCGCGAAGTATCCGCCGCTGGCGCAAGTGCTGGACGCGTTGCAAGCCCGGAAGCGTGCGCAGCCCGCGACGCTCTACGAGCGCTGGATCGAGGCTCTGGCCGTGCAGTGGGCCGAAGATGCGCTCTCGGCTCTGCCTGCCGAGCAGAGGCCGCTGTGGCGCGCCAAGCGTCTTCAAACAGGGCTGGCTTCGTGGACGACGCTGCGTCACGTGACGGTGCTCGTGAACGAGCGTTCGGCAGCGGAGTGCGGCGAAGAGGGCATCGAGCCCATCGTGCTGCGTCCCCCGCGTGGCGCCGTCGAGCCCGATCCGGCGACGTTCGAAACCATCGCGGCTCTGTTCGATGAGACGGCGCGCCTGGTCTCATCGTGGCCTCGGATGATGGGCGCAGTGCCCGGCGAGGCCGAAGAACCCCTTCAGCAAGGCATCGTGCGCCGCTTGCGCGAGAGCGCCGCCAAGGCCCGTCAGTTCGCAGACATCGCGCGCCGCCAGCTCCAGGGTGGCTCGCTCACCAGCCAAGACTACGAGTCCATCCTGGACGTTGGCCGCATCGCCGAACACCACTTCCTCGTCTTCAAAAGTCTGGCGCGCGAGGACCTCGCTCT
Organism: Bryobacteraceae bacterium; assembly: GCA_028275505.1. Lineage (GTDB taxonomy): Bacteria > Acidobacteriota > Terriglobia > Bryobacterales > Bryobacteraceae > DTHT01. The sequence goes on along the minus strand of JAPWUP010000374.1, from coordinate 1,650 downwards.
GGCTACCCCGGATCCGATGCCGAAGATTGTGGACGTTGCGGGCGGCGGGCCTGCGCACGTGCCGTTCCTCCTCGCTGCAGTAGGACGGCCTCTTGAGTGGGATCACGTTGTGCCGTACTACGGGCGGCGCCAGATCGTGAAGGGCGCGGTCTACTCGTTTTACGAACTCGTCTCGAAAAGATTGCTGAACGACGAAGAATGGCGGCAGCGTTTGCCCACTGAGAAACCGCCAGCCTGGATCCGGCCCTATCTGGCCGCAACGGCGCTGTCATGCCCTCCGCGCGATCCCTTCTGATCATCCTCGTGCCGTTGGCAGCAGCGGCCGGCGAGATTCGCTTGCTGTTTACCGGGGATATTCTGCTCGATCGAGGCGTCCGCACCGAGATCGAGCGCACGGGTCGCTCGCCGTGGGACCAGTGGGACGCTGTGTTCCGCGGGGCGGATTTCATCGCGGGAAACCTGGAGGGTGCTCTCGGCGACGCGCGGGCTTGCGAGGGACTGCGGCGGCTTTGCTTCGCGGCGCCGACCGCCTATGTGGATCTTCTGCGACGCGCGGGGTTTCATGCGCTGGGCCTCGCCAACAATCATGCGGGCGATCTCGGCACCGCGGGCCTCGACGAGACGCAGCGTGTGTTGCGCCAGGCTGGCATCGTGCCGCTGACGTTCGAGACCTCGCCGCACTTGGCCAACCTCCGCGGGCTGAGCGTAGCGGTTGTGGCCCTGAACCAGATTCCCGGGCGCGCAGCTACGCTCGTCCGCATACCATCCCTGGAGCTGCGCCAAAAGCTGCGTCTGGCACGCCGGCTCGCGCACCTGGTCGTGGTTTTCGTGCACTGGGGCGAGGAGTATGCGATGGCGCCGAGCGCCGCTCAGCGCCGCACCGCACAGTGGCTGATCGAGCAGGGCGCGGACGTCGTGATCGGGCATCATCCCCACGTGGTGCAGCGCCCCGAGTGCGTCCACGGCAAGCCTGTGTTCTACTCGCTGGGCAATCACGTTTTCGATCAGCGCGCGCCCGGGACCAAGGATGGTCTGGTGGCGGAATGCAGGATTGTGGAGGGCGTGGCGCGCTTTCGCGCGCTCGCTACGCGGACGCCGCCGCGCTCGACCTTCCCGCGTCTTGCCGGGGAGGATGCCGCTGCGAACGCCGTTCTCGCCGGTTGCCCGGTACGTCTGAGCGAGACGTTGCGCGTGGGCGAGTGGCAGTTGCGCGGCGTCTCGAATGCGCGCGGGATTGTGCTCATTGCGCGCGCGGCGCCGAACCATGGCTGGCAGACACGACCGTTACCGCTTCTGGCCGTGGAGGCGGCCTCGTTCGCTCAGGACGGCAGCGACCCGCTGGTGTTGACGCTCGAAAAGCGCTACTCGACGCTCGACGGAGAATGGGCGCCGCGGCCTTACGTCTACCGCATCAGCGAACGCGGGCCGGTGGCCGTGTGGCGGGGAAGCGGGCTGGCGTGGCCGCTGGCCGACGTCGCGGTCCGGGAAGACGGCACGCTGTGCGCGCTGCATCGCAAGGATTCATTCCTGACGCCGGATCCCGCGGCGCCGCCTTCCCGCGTGGCGGCCTACCGCTGGAACGGCTTCGGGTTCCGCGGAGTCGAGGACGCCGCGTTGGAACAATCCTGCAAAGTTCTGTTTCAGCCCTGA
>JAPWUP010000025.1 GCA_028275505.1 Bryobacteraceae bacterium | reverse complement strand
CGAGTGGGCGGCCCGCCGGGAACGGCAACACAGCCAGGACGCCCTCGCCGAGCCTCGCTCGCAACCCGACGCCGGGCAGTGAGAAAATCGGGCTTATGCGCGTGAGACTGGCCTTTGGCAGGACCGGCTTGGATGTCGAGCTGCCGCCCGGTTTCCAGTATCAGGTTCTGGAGGCGCGGACGGCGACTCCCCTGAACGATGCGCCCGCGGCCATCGAGCGCGCTCTGGATGAGCCAATCGGGGCCGCTCCCCTGCTGGAACTGGCGCGGGGCAAGCGGACCGCGGCCATCTCGGTCTGCGACATCACGCGTCCCGCCCCGAACCGCATAGTTCTCCCGCCCGTCCTCGAGCGGTTGCACCGCGCCGGGATCACGCGTTCCCGGATCACCATCCTGATTGCCACCGGCCTTCACCGGCCGGCCACCGACGATGAGATCCGCGAGATCCTGGGCGAGCCGATCGCGACTCACTACGAAGTGTTCAATCATGACGCGCGCGATCTGGCGATGCATCGCTACCTGGGTCGTACGGCCTCGGGCACGCCGGTATGGATTGACGAGCGCTTTCTGACCGCGGATCTTCATCTCACGCTGGGCTTCATCGAACCCCATCTCATGCTGGGCTATTCCGGAGGGCGGAAGCTGATTGCGCCCGGACTGGCTGCGCAGCCCACCATCGAAGCTTTGCACAGCCCGCGCTTCATGCGCGACCCGAGAGCCACCGAGGGCTCGCTGGATGACAATCCGCTGCACCACGAACTGCTCGAGATCGCACGGCTGGCCCGTCACGATTTCATCGTGGACGTGGCGCTCGCGAGGGACCGGAGCATTGCCGGCGTGTTTGCCGGGCACCCCGTCGAGGCGCATCGCCGAGGCGTCGAATTCGTCTCTCGCGCGCTGCTGGAGAAGCTGGACTCGCCGGTGGATGCCGCCATCACGACAGGCGCCGGCTATCCCTTGGACCTCACTTTCTACCAGGCGATCAAGGGCATCACCGCGGCTTCGCACATCGTTCGCCCGGGCGGCAAGATTCTGCTGGCGGCGGCTTGTGAAGAGGGCGCCGGCGGCCCGGAGTTCCGCCAGATGCTGAAGGAATCGCCGGACTGGCGCGAATTTCTGGACCGCATCCGCGACGCCCCTGTAGTCGTGGATCAGTGGCAGTTAGAGAAACTGGCCTTGGTGCGGGAACGGGCGGATCTGCTGTTCTTCGTGCCGGGTCTGCCCGAGGAATACCGCTCCTCGCTCTGGGGCCGTAGCTTCCCGACGATGGAAATGGCGCTCGAAACTCTGGCTGCCGAGCTGGAGCCCGGCGCCCGCGTCGCCGTCATACCGGAGGGGCCTTACGTGCTGGCGCGGGCCGGCCAGGGCTGAAGCGCCGCCCGGTTATTGCGCACCGCGCAGCCGCAGCATCGTCTTGAGGGTCTGGAAAATGATGAAGGCATCCAGCGCGGGCGACATGTGCTTGATGTAATACAGATCGTACTCGAGCTTCACGATGGTGTCTTCGATAGTGTCCCCGTACTTGTAATTGATTTGCGCCCAGCCGGTAATTCCCGGCTTCACGAAGTGGCGCTGGCGATAATAGGGGATTTTTTCAGAGAGAACCTTGACAAACTCGGGCCGTTCGGGTCGCGGGCCCACGATCGCCATGTCACCCTTGAGAACGTTGAAGAACTGGGGCAGTTCGTCCAGGCGCAGGCGGCGCAGCCAGCGGCCTACCGGCGTCACGCGTGGGTCGTCCTTGCTCGCCCAGACCACGCCGGTGCGTGCTTCGGCGTCCGCGTACATGGATCGGAACTTGTAGAGCGTGAAGGGGCGCCCGTACTGGCCCACGCGGGTCTGCCGGTAGAGCACGGGGCCGCGCGAGCTTATTTTCACGGCAAGGGCGATGAGCAGCATCAGGGGCAAGGTCAGCACGAGGCCCGCCGCCGCAATGAGGATGGAGTAGATCCTTTGCAGACGCACGTATGCGGGTCGCGGCCCCAACTCGCCCGAGAAGATCAACTGGGCCGGGCGCAGTTCTTGCGTGGCTACTCGCCCGCGCACGGTCTCATAGGTGGTAGCTACCTCCTCCACGAGGATGCCTGAGAAACGCAAATCCAGCAGGTCCTGCACGGGGAGCTTCTGCCGTCGCTCGCGCAGGCCCACCACGATCCGATCCGGCCGCGTCTGCTCGGCCACGGCGCGGAGCGCCGAAAGCGGTCCCAGGATTTTGGCCCCGTGAAGTTCCGAGCCGACGGGGCGGTCGTCGTCCAGGTAACCCACCGCTTCCATGCCCAACTCGGGATGGCGCCGCAGATACGAGGCGATCTCCTCCACCAGCAGGTTGGTCCCGACAAACAGGACGCGATGCGCGCCAATGGCTTGCATGAGCACGGCGTCGTAAAACAGACGCCAGCCGAGCGTCATGCCCAATCCCATCGCGCTTCCGTAAAGCATCACGGTGCGGGGCAACATCCAGTTGCGGTTGAGGTAGGTCAGGAAGGCCTGAACGAGAAACGCGATGCCGAAGGCCTGGCCCAGCTCCAGCGCCAGGGCGGTTCGCGACGCTGCCCAGCGTCCCGAATACAAATCCAGGAAGTGCAGGCCCAGCATGACGCTGGCCACCACCAGCAGGCTGCGGGCCAGACCGCCGTCGTAAAGCAAAAAGACCGTGGGATCAACTTCCAGCGTGAGGAAGCTGGCGATCACGTAGGCTGCCGTCAGCAGGAGCGCCTCGCAAACCACCAGCAGAAACAGGCTGGTGGGCACGGAGACTCGGAAGACCCGGACCACTGATTGAGGCAGTCTAGCACGAAGGGAGAGGGGCGGGGCAGAGTTTGGACCGGCGCTGCCCACGCCCGCATCAAAATAGTGGCATGGGAAAGCCCGTCTACCTGGACCACCACGCCACCACACCAGTGGATCCGCGCGTGCTCCAGGCCATGCTGCCCTACTTCAGCGAAAAGTTCGGCAACCCTGCCAGCCGCAACCACGCTTTCGGTTGGGAGGCCGAGCAGGCAGTCGAGCACGCCCGCTCCCGCATCGCCGCCCTGATCGGCGCCTCGCCGCGCGAAATGATCTTCACCAGCGGAGCCACCGAGTCGGTCAACCTTGCGCTGAAAGGTGTCGCCGAAGCGTACCAGGGGCGGGGTGACCACATTGTCACCGTGGTTACCGAGCACCGTGCGGTGCTGGATACCTGCCGGCGCCTCGAGGCCCGCGGCCTGCGCGTGACTTACCTTCCCGTGGATCGCGAAGGATTGGTGAATCCCGACGAAGTGCGCCGCGCCATCACCGAGCGCACCATCCTGGTCAGCGTGATGTTCGCCAACAACGAAATCGGCGTCATCCAACCGATCCGTGAGATCTCCCGCGTGGTGCGCGAACGCGGCGTTCTGTTTCACAGCGACGCCACCCAGGCGGTCGGCAAGATCCCGGTCCACGTGGAGGAGGATGGCATAGACCTGCTGTCTTTCAGCGCCCACAAGCTCTATGGCCCGAAAGGCGTCGGCGCGCTCTATGTTCGCAGCCGCAACCCGAGAGTCGAGCTGGTCCCCCAGATAGACGGCGGCGGGCACGAGCGCGGCTTGCGATCCGGAACGCTCAATGTCCCGGCCATCGTCGGCTTTGGCGAAGCCTGTGCGATCTGCCAGCGCGAGATGGAAGGGGAGGGGCAGCGTCTTGCCGCTCTGCGCGACCGCCTCATGAATCGCCTGCTCGCCGAGCTGGACGAGGTGGTGATTCACGGCAGTCTCAAGCACCGCTTACCCAACAACCTCAATCTGAGTTTCCTCGGTGTGGAAGCCACCACTCTCATGATGAACGTCAAGGAACTCGCCGTCTCCAGCGGCTCGGCGTGCAGCTCAGCTACTCCGGAACCCAGTCATGTTCTCCGGGCCCTGGGCTTGCCGGCGGATCTGGCCCGCGGGGCCATCCGCATCGGACTGGGACGATTCAACACCGAAGAAGAAATCGAATATGCGGCCGGGCGCTTGATCGAGGCGGTGCGCAAGTTGCGCGAGCAGTCCCCGATTTATCAGACAATGAAAGAAAAGCTCCGGTCGGCGAGCGACGCCGGCCGGCAGAATTGTTGATCTTTTTCTCGGAGGGGCTCATGATTCATGTCACGTCCAAGGCAGTGGAAAAGATCAGGCAGACGCTGGCCCGGGAAGGTCTCGCCGAAGGCGGACTGCGTCTGGGAGTGCAGGGCGGTGGCTGCTCGGGCATGAGCTACCTGATCCGCCCCGAGGCTCAGCCGCGCGCCAACGACCACGTCTTCGAGTTTGACGGCGTGCGCATTTTCGTGGATCCGAAAAGCATGAACTACCTGGCGGGCCTGACGCTCGATTACCAGGAATCGCTCATGCGTTCGGGCTTCGTTTTCCAGAATCCGAACGCACGCAAGAGCTGCGGCTGCGGAACCTCCTTCACAGTGTGAGAGGGGCGCCCGGGGACCCTGAGCCCCGTTTCAAGGTGGGCCGAGCGCTCAGAACCGGAACCAGGAGCGCAACACGCGCCCGTCGGCGGTGACGATGGCGGTGGCTACGAAGCGCTGCGCTGGCGGCTCGCCGAAACGCAGGTCCATCGCTTCCACGCGTGTGGCGCCCTCGGGTTGATCGGCAGGGATGAAGCGCCACAGCGGGTAACGGCTGAAATCCAGAAAGACGCGGAATGCTTCCGAGTTGCGGGCTGCCTGCTCGGCCCGCTGGAATTCGGGATCGCTGCCCGCCTTGTGCAGGATGCGCGCTGCCGTCGGGTCAAACTCCTCGCGCAAATCCAGCTCGGCGGTGGCATAAAAGGGTCCCGTCTCGACCAGGCCGCGCCACCGCCAGGGGTTGCCTGGGTAGGGCAGCGCGGCCACGCGCCGGGGTATCTCGCCCTCGTAGACCCGTGCTTCGAGCGTCTGGACCGCCCGCTCGTGCAGCAGCCAGCGTCCTGCTCCGTACAACACCAGGAACACGAGCGCGGCAATCGCTGCACTGCGTCCCGTACCGCTGCGAGCGCCGATTTCGCGGCTCACCAATCCCCCCAGCATCGGCCCCAGCACCGCGATCAACAATACGGCCCAAATCCACAGGTCCACGATGTAGAACAGATCCCAGCTCACCCACGCTTTGGAGAAAGGCAGGAACGGGCGCACGCCGTAAGCATTCATCACGTCCAGCGCATCGTGCAGAGCCACGGCGGGCAAAGCGGCCAGATAAGTCCGCCGCCAGGGCATGCGCCCACGGCTCAGCAGACCCACCAGCACCACGGGCAGGGCGGCCACCAGAGGCAGCAGGACCAGCGAGTGAGTCCATTGCCGGTGCCAGGCAAGATAAGTCTCGCTGCCCCAGAAACTCGCAAGGACGTCCACGTCCGGCGCCATCGCAGCCAGGGGAAGAACCCAGCGGGACTGGGGGCTCACACGCGCAAGCCCCGCCCGGCCAAGAACCACGCCGCTCAACAGATGAGTGAGTGGGTCCATGGCTTCAGCGGGCTGACAGAAAAGCGGGCGGCGCCAGGATGGTCAGAGCATCGCGGACGACTTCCACGCTGGCGGGCAGCCGTCCGGCGTACTCGCCGTCCACCTGAACGTACACGGAAGGGCCGTCTGGCGCTTTGAAATCCACGCGTGGCGCGTAGAGATACGTGATGCCGCGCGTCCGATCCGTCCGCCCAGCAAGTACGGAAAACAGATAGACGCCGTAATAGCGCAGCGTCGAGCGACCTTCGAAGATCGCCACCTGAAAATCGTCGCGCAGCAGGGAAGCGCCGGTCGCGATGCGCATATAGCCCGCGTAGTTTTTGACGCGGCTGGCCAGGGCGAAGGTGCAGCAAAAGCGGCGCCCGGCAGCTTCGGCTTCGAACTCGTCGAGAGTGCGGAAGAGTTCCTTGGCTGCGCTCACCCAGTAGGCCACCTCACCCAGCCGCGCTTTCAGGCCAAGGTTGAGATGATACACGATGTGGCCGTCGAAGCCCGCTCCCGCCATGAGCAGAAAATAGCGTTGGGACGCGGTGGCGTGGCTGCGCAGCAGCCCCACGCTGACCCGCAACGGCACGAGCTGGCTTAGCTGTGCGGCCGTGGCGGCGCTGTTGCGCGGCAGTCCCAGTTCTCGGGCGAGGACATTGGCGGTCCCGGCGGGGATCACGGCCAGCGGCACCTGACTCCCGATCATGCCGTTGGCGGCCTCGTTGAGCGTGCCGTCGCCCCCCAGCGCCATGACCAGATCTGCGCCCGATTCGACACAGCGTCGCGCTATGGCGGCCGCTTCCCCCGGCGCGGGTGTGATCAGGGGCGTTACCGAGTGACCGGCGGCGCGCAACACTTCGAGCACACGGCTGACGCGCCGCGCAGTAAAGTACCGCAGCCCGCCCGCACATGGATTGTAGATGAGGAAGGCGTTCCGGTAGATCGCGATGGCTCTCGGCCCCTTGTGAAACCGACAATTATAATAAACGCGTAGCCGGCGGCCCAGCCGCCCGCGCCCTAGAGAATACGAGCCATGTCCGAGGACGTCCGCGAGAAAATCGAGCGCCTTCGCGAAGAAATCCGCCGCCACGAATATCTCTACTACGTGCTCGATCAGCCCGAGATCACTGACGCCGAGTTCGACGCCTTGATGAACGAGCTCAAGCGGCTGGAGGCCGAGCACCCCGAGCTGATCACGCCCGATTCGCCCACCCAGCGCGTGGGCGGCAAGCCGCGCGAGGGATTTGTCAAGGTGCGCCACAGCTCGCCCATGCTGAGCCTGGACAATGTCTTCAACGAAGCCGAGTTTCTGGACTTCGATCGGCGCGTCCGGCAGCTTTTGGGCGGCGAGCCTTACGCCTATGTCGCTGAACTCAAGCTGGACGGGCTTTCCATGGCGGCCCATTACCGCGACGGGCTGTTCGTCCAGGCGGTGACGCGCGGGGACGGCATCGAAGGCGAGGACGTGACGGAGAACGCCCGCACCATTCGCTCGCTCCCTTTGCGGGTCAAGAGCGACCTGGCCGCGTTCGAGGTTCGTGGCGAGGTGGTCATGAACCGCCGCGCCTTCGAGCAGCTCAACCTGGAGCGCGAGAGGCAGGGGCTGCCGCGTTTCGCCAACCCGCGCAACGCCGCCGCGGGTTCGATCCGGGTGCTGGAGCCTTGGGTTACAGCCTCGCGCCGGCTCGACTATTGGGCTTATTTCCTGCTGGTGAACGGGCAGCCCTATTATCCGAGCCACTGGCAGTCGCTCGAGGCCCTGGCCAGCATGGGCTTCAAGGTCAACCCGCACCGGCGCTTCTGTCGCGACGCCTCTGAGGTGCTGGAGTTCTGGCGCGAGTGGAGCGAGCGCCGCGAGAGCCTTCCCTACGACATTGACGGCATCGTGGTCAAAGTAGATTCGGTGGCGCAACAACAGCGGTTGGGTTGGACGGCCAAGGCGCCGCGCTGGGCCATTGCCTTCAAGTACGCGGCCCGTCAGGCCGAGACGGTGGTCGAGGATATCACTGTGCAGGTGGGACGCACCGGCGTGCTCACGCCCGTGGCGCTCCTGCGTCCTGTGGAGGTGGGCGGGGTCACGGTCTCGCGCGCCACGCTCCACAACGAGGACGAAATCGAGCGGCTGGGCCTGCAGATCGGCGACACCGTCATCATCGAGCGCAGCGGCGACGTGATTCCCAAGGTGGTCCGCGTGAAGGCCTATGGCAGCCCGCGCCGGCCCTTCCGCATGCCCAAACAGTGCCCGGTCTGTGGCGGCAAGGTGGTCCGTGAGGAAGGAGAGGTGGCTAGCCGCTGCATCAACACCAACTGCCCGGCCCGCTTGAAGGAATCCATTTTGCACTTTGCCTCGCGCGGCGTCATGGACATAGACGGACTGGGTGAGGCTTTGGTGGACCAGTTGGTGGACCGAGGCCTGGTGCGCAGCGTGGCCGACCTCTACAAGCTCCGGCTGGAAGACCTGCTTACGCTCGAGCGCATGGGAAAGAAATCGGCCGAAAAGCTGCTGCGCAACATCGAGGCTTCCAAGCGGCAGCCGTTGCCCCGGGTATTGACTGCATTGGGCATTCGCTACGTCGGCGAGCGCACTGCGCAATTGCTGGCGGAAGAGTTCGGCAGTCTGGATGCCATTGCCAACGCCGATATCGAGACCCTTCAGAAAGTCCCGGAGGTGGGGCCGCGCGTAGCCCAGAGCATCTATGAGTTCTTCCGCGAACCGCGGAACCGCGAGCTGGTCGAGCGACTGCGCGAGGCCGGCTTGCAGTTCGAGTACCGGGTGGAGCGGCCCCGAGGCGGCCCGCTGGAGGGCTTGACGTTCGTGCTTACAGGCACCCTGCCCACGCTGACCCGGGAGCAGGCGCGCGCCTTGATCGAGGCTGCGGGAGGCAAAGTCACCAGCTCGGTCAGCAAGAAGACCGATTACGTCGTGGCCGGCGAGGAAGCCGGATCGAAGCTGACCAAAGCGCGGGAACTCGGCATCAAGATCATCGACGAGGCGGGCTTGCGGCGCATGCTGGGCGAGCGGGCCTAGCTTGCGCTAGCCTGAAATTTGCGGGTCTTCACTATAGTTGCCGACATACTGGTGGCTTGGGGTCCCCCGGGCGTTTTTCTGCTTGCTGCCCTGGATTCCGGTGGCATCCCCATACCTGTCGGGGTGGATCTGCTGGTGCTTACCGTCGGTCTGGAAAGTTTCGCGATGGGGTCTCTGGCGGCGGCGCTGGCAGTGCTCGGATCCACGTTGGGCTGTCTGTTTCTGTTCCAGCTCGGGCGCAAGGGCGGCGAAGCGTACGTGGATCGCAAGCTGCGCGCGCAGGGACGGGCGGCCCGGTTTCGGCGCTGGTACGGGCGGTACGGCTTGCTGACGGTCTTCGTTCCGGTGCTGGTTCCCGCTCCCCTTCCTACCAAGATTTTCGTGCTCCTGGCCGGCGCGTTGAATGCACGGCGATTGCCTTTTCTGGCCGCGGTGATCGGCGGACGGTCCCTGAGATATTTCGGGCTGGCGTGGCTGGGGGCAAACCTCGGTTCCAGCCCTTCGGAATTTCTGCGCGATCACGGCTTGCTCATGGTCGCGCTGGCCGTGGGGTTGTTCGCGGCGCTGGCGCTGGTCCTGAAGTTGCTCGAACGGCGAGGGACGGCAGTTACAATAACGGGTGCAGATGTCGGGGACAAGTCGTCGTGAATTCCTGCGCGTCGCCGGAGCGATCGGCGCGCCTTTCATCTTGCGCGCAGCCGACGCCCGGCGCATCCGCGTCGAGAGCATCCGGTTCGACTACGAGGATTATCGCTACCGCACGCCGATCAAGTTCGGCGGTCAGGTCCTGGATCGCGTCACCTTGCTGAACGTGCACTGCGTGGTCCGGGCCGCCAACGGCAAGACGGCCCGCGGCTTCGGTTCCATGCCCATGGGCAATATCTGGGCCTGGCCGTCGAAGCTGCCTTACGAGACCACGCTCGGCGCCATGAAAGAGCTGGCCTCGCGGATCGCCAAAATCACCGAGGGGTCCGGCGAGACCGGCCACCCGGTGGATATCAACGTGGCGCTGGAGCCGGCTTATCTGAAAGCTGCCGAAGAAGTGGCGCGCGATCTCAAACTGCCCGAGCCGATTCCCAAGCTCGCCACCCTGGTCGTCGCCAGCCCCTTCGACGCCGCGATCCACGATGCTTATGGCAAGCTGCACGGCCTGAGCTGCTACCGTACCTACGGGCCGTCCTTCATGGAGCATGACCTGGCCCGTTACCTGTTGCCCGAATTCAAAGGCGAATACCTGGAAAAGTACGTGCTGCTCGATCCCAAGCCCCGCATGCCGCTCTATCACCTGGTGGGCGCGCTGGATCCGATTACCGACGAGGATATCGTCCATCGGATCAACGACGGTTTGCCGGAAACCCTGCCCGAATGGATCCGCTATAACGGGCTGACGCACATCAAGATCAAGCTCAACGGCGACGATTTGAAATGGGACGTCGAGCGGGTGCTGCGCATTGACCGCGTGACGGAGGAAACCCAGAAACAGCGGGGGGTCAAGACATGGTATTACTCAGCGGATTTCAACGAGCGCTGCCCCAACGTGGATTACCTGCTCGAGTTCCTGCGACGCGTCAAGGAGAAGGCGCCGCGCGGTTTCGAACGCATCCAGTACATCGAACAACCCACGGCGCGCGATCTCAAGGCCAATCGCCACAACGTGATGCACGAAGCGGCGAAACTGCGGCCCATTGTGATTGACGAGTCCCTGACGGACCTCGAAAACCTGCTGCTGGCCCGCGAAATGGGTTACACGGGGGCGGCGTTGAAGGCTTGCAAGGGCCAGACCCAAGCCGTACTGATGGCCGCGGCGGCCCAGAAGTTCAAGATGTTCCTGTGCGTGCAGGACCTGACCTGTCCGGGCGCTTCGCTGATCCATTCCGCGGGGCTGGCGGCGCACATTCCGGGCGTTGCTGCGATCGAGGCCAACGCGCGCCAGTACGTGCCTGCGGCGAACAAAGGCTGGGAAGACAAGTTTCCGGGTATCTTCCGCATCAAGGACGGCATGATGCGTACGGGCGAAATCCGCGGTCCCGGGCTGGGCGCCGTGCCGCCATAGCCGGATCGCCTTTAGCCAACACCCGATCCGGAAGTACGCGCCTCAGGCAGAGCCACAAGAATCGGGACGCCGGAGGCCCTCAGCTCTCTGCGTCCACGATCCGCCCGTCGAGCATGTGCACCACGCGGTGAGCGTAGGAAGCCACTACCGGATCGTGCGTGATGAGCAGGATGGTCTGGCCCAGCCGCTCATTCAGATCCCGCAGGATTTTCAGCACCGCGGCCGAGTTTTGCGAATCCAGGTTGCCGGTAGGCTCGTCCGCCAGCAGGATCGCGGGATGGTTGATGATCGCGCGTGCGATGGCCACCCGTTGCTGTTCGCCGCCCGAGAGCTTCGATGGCTTGTGGTGCAACCGGTCGGCGATTCCCAGCAATTCCACCACCTGGCGGAACCACGGATCGTTGTCCTGGTTGCGGCCCGCGATATGACGCGCGATCGCAATGTTGTCGTACGCGGTCAGCGTGGGCAGCAGGTTGAACTTCTGGAAGACGAATCCGACCATCCGGCGACGCAGTGCCGTGCGCTGGGAATCTGTGAGTTTGCTCAGATCGTGCCCGTCCACGATCACCGTGCCTGAAGTCGGCGCCAGCAAGCCGCCCAGAATGTGAAACAGCGTGGACTTGCCCGATCCCGAGGGCCCCGCCACGCAGAGAAATTCGCCCCGCGGCACGTCTAGATTCACCCCGCGCAGCGCGTGCACTTCCACCTCGCCCACGCGGTAGATCTTGCGCAGGTCACGCACGCGGATGATCAAGTCTTCACTCATAGGCCAGCGCCTCGATCGGATCCTGGCGTGCGGCGCGCCATCCCGGGTAACTGGCGCCGAGCAAAGCCCCGCCCAGCGCGATGGCGCCCGCGATGGCCCACCAGTCGGGCACGATCATCTGCGTCAGGGAAGCCGGCGCCCAGCGCATGATCACCCACCGCGTGCCGTAGCTGAAGAGAATCCCCAGAACCGTTCCGGCCAGCGCCAGCAGCACGGTCTCGCGGAACAGGATGTTGAGCACGTACAGCGGCGAAGCGCCCAGCGCTTTCAGGATGCCGATCTCGCGCGTGCGCTCCAGCACCGCCGTGTACATGGAAAGAAAGACCACCAGAAAGCCCACCACGATGGCCAGCAGAATGATGACGGTGATGAAAGCTTTCAGCCCCGGCACGTTGTTCACTGAGATGAGCGAAGTCAGCTCTTCCATCGAGTAAATCGGGTAACCTTTGAGCTGCTCCTTCAGAGACGCGATGACCTTGGGTATGTTGGCCGGGTCATCCACCTTCACCCAGACCTGGCTGATCTTGCCCGGATTCGCGGTCAGCTCCTGGAGAACGTCCAGCGGGATGACCAGCCGCGCCAGCTTGCCTTCCTCCACTACTCCGGCCACTCGCCAGGTGCGATTCAGCAACTGGATCGTGGAGCCCGCGTGCAGGTTGTTCTGCCGGGCGTAGTAGCGATCCACGATGATCTCGTCACGGTTGCGGATGGGGCCGCCTTCCAGATACTTGAAGCCGCCGCTGATCTGGTCGAACTCATCCAGCCGGATGCCCGTGATCGTCGTGACGCCGCTGAGCGGGTGCGTCATGCTGCCAACCGCGTGCGTCACATGGGGCTGCCGCCGCAGAAAATCCACCATCTTTTCGGACATGGGGGCGCTGGAGAGGCCGATCAGAGAGGTACCCGGCGGCCGAACCACGATGTCGGCGCCCACACCGCGCGCCCGGCGCGCCACGTCCGCCAGCATGCCCCGGCTCAGGCCGACCAGTGTGAGCATCATCGTCACTTCGATCCCGATGGCGAGAATGCTCAGGGCGGTGCGGACCGGGCGGTGTTTCAGATTCTCCAGGACGAGTTTGTTGACCAATCTTTTATTATGGAGGGCGCGACTCGCCGGTCGCTACAGCCACAAACTGCGCCGCCGGCTGCGAAGCAACCAGATGAAGAAGGGACCGCCGAGCATGGCCGTGATCACTCCCACCGGGATTTCGGTCGGCGCAGCCACGGTTCGCGCCAGCGTATCGCAGAGCGCCAGGAACGGCGCGCCGGCCAGAAACGAGCACGGGATCAGCAGCCGATGGTCGGCCCCTACTTTCAGCCGCAGGGCATGCGGGACGATCAGGCCCACGAAACCGATCGGCCCCGTCAGCGCTGTGATCGAGCCGGTTACGAACGAGCCTGCCAGGTAGCCGGCCAGCAGGGCCCGTGACGTGTCCACACCCCGCGCAGCGGCCCACTCCTCGCCGACCGCCAGCAGATTCCACTCGCGCGCCCGCCAGCACACGAAAGCGACTGCCGGAAGCACCGCGCAAGCCACGGCGGCGAGCACGCCGTAGGAAACGGCTTCGATCCCGCCCATCAGCCAGCGCACGATAGCGATGGATTGTGCGAAGCCGGCCAGATATTGGAGCAGCAGGATCAGCGCCAGGCAAATGCTGTTGATGGTGACGCCTGCCAGCAGCAAGGTGAACGACGACATTCGCCGCCCTTCGGACGCGATGGCGACGACCAGGGCGAGTACAGTCGCCGCTCCCACGAATGCCGCGGCCCACACCGCCGGAAACCCCAGAATCTGTTCCCAGCCCAGCGACATGGCCAGCACGGCGCCCAGCGATGCGCCGCTCGAAACGCCCAGCGTGTACGGCGTAGCCAATGCATCCCGCAGCAGGGCCTGAAAGAGCGCGCCGGCGGCGGCCAGCGTTCCCCCAGCCAGCAAAGCGAGCAGCACGCGTGGCAGTCGGGCATGAAAGAGGATCTCATGGTCGGGTGAGACGCCTGCCCAGGCACGGGCGAGGTCCACGCGCACAGGCCCTACCAAAGGCAGGACCACAGCCGCCGCCACCAGAGCGGCTGCCGCTGCAGCGATCCACGAGCCAGGCCGCCTACTCGCCATAGAGAATCCAGGGACGCCCGCGCGGGCCGGGAGCAACCCGAGCTTCCACGCCGAAGACTTGACGGATCACGGCGGGATCTACCACCCGTTCCGGCGCAGCGTCGGCCACCACGCGCCCGCTGCGCAGCGCTACGATCCGGTCCGCGAAGGCCGCGGCCAGGTTGAGATCGTGCGTGGCCGCGATCACCAGCAACCCTTGCCGGCTCAGCTCAACGAGCAGTCCATAAATCGCGATCTGATGCCGCAGGTCCAGAAAGGCCGTGGGCTCGTCCAGAAGCAGCACGCGCGGTTGCTGGGCCAGGGCCGAGGCCAGCAGGACCAACTGCCGCTCGCCGCCCGAGAGCGATCGGAAGTCCCTGTGCCGGAAGGCAACCGTATCGGTGAGCTGCATGGCGCGCTCGACTGCTTCCCAGTCCTCCGGCGATTCGAACAAGCCACCCGCGTACGGCGTACGGCCCATCAGAACGACTTGCTCGGCGGTGAACGGGAACTCGATGCGTACGGTCTGCGGTACGAACGAGACCTCGCGCGCGAAGGCGCGGCGCGGCCAGCGCCGAACTTCGCGGTCGCGATACAGGCACTGGCCGGCATAGCCCGGACGCAGCCCGGCCATGATGCCCAGCAATGTGGACTTGCCCGCCCCGTTAGGCCCGACCACAGCGGCGAACAGCGGCGCTTCGAACTCGAGCGTGACGTCGTGAAGTACCGGCGTCCCGTTGTAACTCATGCCCACGCCGCGGAGCCGGTACATGGTGATCACCGCGAGTGCAGCATGCGAGCCAGCGCGCGCGCCGCCTCCGCCACACGAGGGCCGGGAACTACGAACAGGTCGGGCGCTTCGACGAACACGCGCCCGGTGCGAACCGCGGTCAGCCTGGGCTGGGTTTTCCAGAGCGCCAGCACGGCTTGCCGGCGCGCAGCATCCAGGCCCTGGCCGGCGGACATCTCCCCGAGATCCACGATCACTTCCGGATCACGCGCCAGCACTTCCTCGAGCGGAACCTTCGAGTAAGGCGAAACAGTATCAGCGAAAATGTTGTGGCCGCCGGCCAGCCGGATCAGCTCGTCCAGGTACGAACCTTTGCCCGCCACCACGATGCCTTCCAGTCTGCCCGGCGTCCGCCCCAGCACGACCATGGTGCGCGGCCGTGGCTTGCCCGCCGTCGTCCGCTCGACTTGCTGGAGTTCGGCGCGCAACCGGGCGTTCAGTGCGGCCGCTCTCTCCGGCACGCCCGCAGCACGCCCGATCGCTTCGATCGAGGCAAAGATGCCCGCCAGAGTCCCGTCGTCCACTTCCAGAACCGGGAACGAGAGAGACCCACGCGCCAGCGCCGGCTTGACGCCCGTGCGTTCCACGATCACCAGATCCGGTCGCGCGGCCGCGATCAACTCCAGGTTGGGGCGAAGGTAATCGCCGATCTTCGGCTTGTGCTGCGCTTCGGGCGGGTAGCGGCAGTAGGTGGTGACTCCAACGACGCGATCGCCCAGCCCCAGCGCGTACAGCATCTGGGTGATGCTGGGCGCCGTCGAGACGATTCGCTCGGGCGCGGCGCCCAGCCCCAGCGCCAGGACCAGCGATGCGATTACCATTCCAGGCGGACTCCGCCCGTCACGCTGCGCGCCAGGTTGCTGTAGCCCAGCACCTCGTGGTAGCGCGCGTTCAGCAGGTTCTCCACGCGGATATAAGGCGCCAGCCGACCCGGTCCGCGCCAGCTCAGCGCCGCATAGACATTCTGGTATCCCGGGTTGCGCGTGACGCCGAACAGATCGTTATCCTGCCGTTCTCCCATCAGCACGGCGCCGGTTTGAAACAGAAAGCGTCGTGGCGTCCAGGAAAGCGTGAGGGATCCGGAATTGCGGGGCCGCCGCGCCAGCTCTTGTCCAACCCCGGTGAACAGCGAGTTCGGCGAGCTGGACTGTGTGATGCGCGTGCGCATGTGCGTGTACTGGCCCGTCACCAGCAGCGAAGCAACCACGCGCGCCTGGGCGGAAATCTCCAGCCCTCGCGCCCGGCTGGCTTCGATGTTGCGCCACGTGGAAGGTTCCGGCCACGGCAGGAACACGAACACGATCAGGTCGCGGAAGGAACTGTCGAAAACGCTTACTTCGGTGCGCAGGCGCCGCTCCAGCCACGTCTGCACGAGGCCGGCATCCACGCTGGTAGTCCGTTCCGGGCGCAGCGCCAGGTTCCCCACGAACCAGGGATCGCGGGCGTAGTTCTGAATGAGGCTCGGCTCGGTGATGCCGCGGCCTGCGCTCAATCGAAGGAAAGTGTCGGAAAGCGGGCCGTGCTGGCTCGCCAGCCGGATGCTGGCCGCAGCCCGCGGCGCCCACTTGACGCCGAACGCGCTGCTGCGCTCCATTCGGAGGCCGCCCGAAAGGAACACGCGCCCGCCTACGGTCTGCTGATGATAGGCGAACACGCCGTGATTGTCGCGTGCGACGTCGCGACTGGTGACCAGACCCTCGTGGCGCTCATATTCATAGCCGAACAGCGTGGCGCCGCGGGATGTGGTCAGCGAACCCTCGTATCCGGCTCGCGCCCGCGAGGCACGCCACAGGTAAGGATCCGACGGGAACAAGGTCACGTCGCGACGCACCAGCCGCGTGCCCGGCGGAATCGCCGAAGGAGGCAGGTCAGGATGGACCAGCCCCACCAGATAGACCCGCCGTACCGGTTGCTCGACGTCCCGCACCAGTGCGGCCACGCGGTAAGGTCCGCCCACACCGTTGTCAATGTAGAGGTCACGCAGGCGGTGATAGCCGAACGAGGCCCGCTGAGCGTAATGGGCGCTGCGCACGTCGTCCAGGCGGAGTGAGGCCAGCCAGTCCCGCGTCAACTGGCGGGCGTCGTAGTTGATGAGCCCGTAACCGACCTGGCCGGGCGTCCCCAGTGCGGCATCGCCCCCGCGCAGCAGGCCGCGGAGTTGAGTCGCGCTGCTGAGCCGCAGGCCGATGTTCGCCGTCCCGTACGTGTTGCGGAAGAAATCATTGGGGAACTCGCCCGCCGTGTGAAACTGCTCGGCCCCGAGCGAATAATCAAGCCGCGCCCCCGCAGCGCCCGAGAGGCCGGCGATCCAGCGGTCCGTGGAGAAGCTGCCGCGTTCGTAGCTCAAGCGCGTGCGCGGCAACGAGCGCTCCGGATCGCCGCGCTGCGTGAAAAGCTGGATGACGCCGGAGGACGCCTCAGCGCCGAACAGCGCGCTGCCGGGGCCTCGCACTACTTCAACCCGGTCCAAGAAGGCCGTGGATAGCGTGGCCAGGTTGATTTCACCGCCGGGATCGTTGAGCGGGACGCCGTCCAGCAGCACGAGCGTTGCCGTGCGCTGGCCGCCCCGCGTGAAGACCTGGGTGAGGCTGCCGGGGCGACCGTACCGTGTGACGTGCGTGCCCGGCAATTCGCGCAGCAGATCACCGATGCCGGGGAACTGCCGGAGGGCAAGATCCGCGCGCGTCAGCACATCGCCGGCCAGCCCGGTTTCTTCCAGGCTGGCTTCGCGGCGCGTAGCGGAGACGACCACGCGTTCGGTGAGCGCAGCCAGCTCGAGCTGAACGCGGACCGGCTGGGATGCGACAAGTTTTACCTGTTTTGTTTCAAAGCCGGGCGCCTCGATCCTGGCTTCGCATTCCGCCACGCCGGCGATCAGGAAGCGCCCGTCGGCCGCGGTGCGCGTCTGCCGTCCCGCGCATTCCACGCGGGCCCCGACCACGGCGCCCCCGGCCGGATCCACCACTACGCCCTGGACGGCGGGCTGGGCAAAGGTGCACGCCGCCCCAACCAAACCAATCACGCTGAGAATGTTCGTTTGACGCATGAGCCGTTCTCCCTCGGAACGTTCTCTCATCGCGCTCCGCGCTGCCGGCCTCGGCCGGACAGGCGGATTCAAGGCGAGGAACCGGTCTCCTGACTTGCGACCAGGCCTTTCCCGGGGGTCGGGTGCGCGGCCTTCCCACCCGAAGGCAGTGACCGCGCGGGCCGTTCTTTACGGTCGCTCACAGTTGCGGGGCAGTGGCGGATTTTCACCGCCTTCCCGAACATTCCTCGCCCGCAATGAAGGTTCGCCGCTTGGACGAACTTGTCGAGTATAGCGCGGCAACGGGCGGTTCCACAAACCGCAGTTGCCCTCAGCGCTTCACGGCGCCTTCCAGATAGTCCAGCAGCAGGTTGGCCATGGCTTTGACGCCCACGGTGATGCTTTCCTCGTCCACGTCGAATTCGGGCGTGTGCAGGGCAGCGCGGATACCGCGGGAGGCATTGCCGACTCCCAGCCAGAACATAACGCCAGGAATCTGTCTCTGGTAGAACGAGAAATCCTCGGCCCCCATCACCGGGCGGGCCTCCACCACGTTGGCGTCCCCCAGGGTCCGCTTCAGCGACGGCAGGCAGGCGAGCGTCAGCTCACGGTCGTTCGCGGTCACGGGGATCGAACGCGGCGACCAGCTCACTTCCGCGCGCGCCCCGTGCGCGCCCGCCACCCCGGAGACGATCTCCCGCACCAGCGCCATGGCCCGCTCGCGTACCGCCTCGTTGTGAGTGCGCAGCGTGCCTTCCAGCACGACCTCGTCTGCCAGAATGTTGCTGCGATTGCCACCGCGAATCGAGCCGATGCTCAGCACCATGGGCTCCACGGGATCGAGCCGCCGGCTGCGGACAGTCTGAAGCGCCAGGATGCACTCGGCCGCAACCACGATGGGATCAATGCCTTGATGAGGCCAGGCGGCGTGCACGCGCTGGCCGACGACGCGAATGCGGAACGTATCCGAGGAGGCCAGCGCCGGCCCCGCCACGTAGCCGATCTTGCCGACCTCCAGCATGGGATCCACGTGGAAAGCGAAAATGGCGGATGGGCGCGGATTCTCCAGCGCGCCCTCGCGAATCATCTGCGCGGCGCCGGATTCTTCGCCTTCCGGCGCTCCTTCTTCTGCCGGCTGAAACAGGAATTTCACGGCGCCCGGGAACTCGCCCCGCAGGCGGCTCAGCACTTCGGCCACTCCCAGCGCCACGGTCATGTGGACGTCGTGGCCGCAGGCGTGCTTTACGCCGGGATTGCGCGACCGGTAGGGGACGTCGAGCGTTTCCTCGATGGGCAACGCATCCATGTCGGCGCGGAGCGCCACCACGGGGCCGGGACGCGCGCCTTTGAGCAACGCCACCACGCCGTAGCGGCTCACTCCCGTGCGCACTTCATCCAGACCCAGGCGCCGCAACCGCTCGGCGATCACCCGGGAGGTGCGCTCTTCGCGATTGGAAAGCTCCGGGTGCATGTGGAAGTCCCGCCGCTGCGCGATGAGCGCCTCCCGCATGGCTTCCGCGGCCTGCGCCACCCGCTGCCGCCGATCCTGGGCGCCGAGGGTGAGCGCCGCAACCAGAACAAGCAGAGCCGTTCGTGTGGTTTCCCTGCGCATCCTTGAGGTCAGCGTAGCAGAACGGCGGGGCAGGGCGACCCGATCCCGCGGTTGACCCCCGCCGCGGTTGGGTTCATCATGGAAGTAAGATGTCATCCGCGCCAAGGTTCCTGCTTTCACGCCTGGTGGCGCTGGTCGTCCTTACCGCGCTGGGATGCGCGCAGGAGAGGACGCCGGAGGCCAAACCCACCCGCTCGCCGCGCCGTCTGGAATCGGTCACCTGGAACTCCGTCAAGCGTGAACTCACCTGGGTGATCTCCAAAGGGGAACGCGATCCGAAGACCGGCGTCTACAAGCCGCTGACCACGGAGACCTACCTGATCAACATGGACAAGGCGACCATGACCTTTAACGGCGAAACGCGCAGCTTCAGCAAGCAGGAAGCCATCAACGTCAGCGCGTTGCTGGACATCATCGCCAAGTACGCGATCGAGTCCACGCTGTGGTGGGATCAGGGTCACGGTCGCCGGGTAGACGAGAAGGACGAGCAGGGCACGGGGGTGACGCGAGTGTCGCTGGACCCTGATCCCTCGCCCGCCTTCGAACTTCTCTGGCTGCGCTTGCAGCGGATAGCCGGTCCGCCTGAGGCCTCCCGGAGCGGCGGGGCTGGCGGCAAAGACGCTCCCCTGAGGCTCCGACCGGCGATGCTGATTCAGTGAGGCGCTGAGGCCGGGCGATAGAATAAGTACTCGATGCGAGCGAGCCTGCTGTTGTGCAGCGCGGCTGCCCTCTCCCTGTGGGGCCAGACCGCAGCCGAGGTTTTCGAGAAAGCGCCGCCCGAGGTGGACAAGGCTCTGCGCGAGCGCATCGCCTTCTTTTACCAGTGCCACGTGGACGGCAAGTTCCGGCAGGCTGATCAGGTGGTGGCTGAAGACAGCAAGGACGCTTTCTTCGCCGCCGAGAAGCCGCGCTACCGTGGATTCGAGATCGTACGCATCGTTTACAGCGACAACTTCACCCGGGCGCGGGTCGTGGTGGCTGTGGATACGGATTTCATGGCGCCGGGAATCGGCAAGATCCCGGTCAAGGCGCCCTTGGTCAGCCTCTGGAAGCTGGAGAACGGCCAATGGTGGTGGTACGTTGACCCCAACGCGGGTCGGCAGACGCCGTTTGGAACCATGCGTCCGGGCGAGGGCGGCTCGGCACCATTCAATCTGAACATCCCCACGCGACCCGAGGACGCCGTCCGGCTGCTGGGCAAGGTGACAGCGGACAAGACGGAGGTTCGTCTCAGCAGCTACGAGCCCGCCTCGGACGTGGTGACGCTCACCAACCAGATGCCGGGCCAGGTGAATCTGCGTCTGGAGTATAACGGCTTTCCGGGATTCGAGGCGAAGCTGGAGCGGGAGGCCCTCCAGGCGAACGAGTCGGTGAAGCTCCTGCTCCGGATCGAGCCGCGGGACAAGTCACCCAAGCCTGCATTGACGGTGAACGTCCGCGTGGAGCCGCTCAATCAGGTCATCCCGATCCATGTGACCTTCGCTGTCCCGCCGGAAGTCGAAAAGGCGCTGCCGCGCTGAAGTCTTTCTTTGGCCACCGGATTGCTTGGGTTCAGGCGGAAGGAAGGGACCCAGCATGAGGGTGGAATTCAGCCGCAGCGGCAGCACGAGCGCGGTGGCGAGCTTTCTCGAATCGCTGCCGGCCTCCAGCTCGAGTAACGGTTTGTCTTTCGAAGAAGAACTGGCGGGGGTGATTCGCGATTCGCTGGTGAAGGCAGGTTTGCCCCCGGATCGGTTCAAGGTCGCGCTGGCGCCGGCTGCGAGTCCGGAAGGTGGCGCGCGTCAAATTCTTGTCAGTCTGCCCGCGGCTCACGCGGAAGAGGCTCCTCGTGCCGCTGCCGCGGAGACGCCGTCGGGCGGGGAGGCGGCGGACCCCGTGACGGTGCTCAAGGAGGCGCTGGAAAAGGCCGGCCTTGACCCCGAACGATTTTCGTTCACGGAATTGCGCGAACCGGTCTGGTGGCCCGGCGGAACGTACATCAATCACCAGATTCTGTTCGAAGCCGGTGGGGCGCACGAATATTACGACGTGGCGCTGATGTTGCGCAATCCGGAAGTCACGGTGACCGAGATCCGCCGCCTGCTGGCGCTCAATGGCTAGCGCGCGATTGGGACGCCCAGCTTCTCGGCGATGGCGCGCAGGAGCGCTCGGTCCTGGGCGGTGAAGCCGACTTCGAGTTGCGGGTACAGCTCGGTGTTCTTGACCGCCACGACGCCGCCGAAATCGAAGAAGAGTTCTTCGCCGGGTTCCAGCGGGCGCAGCGGGCAGGGCACTTCGGGTTTGTCAGCGCCGGGGACGTTGCTGACGTCCTTGGGTGGAATGTTCACCGTAGCCGCCTCTTCCTTGGTGAGCACCAGGAAATCGAGCATGGGCTTGCCGTCCGGTCCCATCAGCGGCTTGCCGGATTCGCTGGTGGCGATCACGTAGTCGTAGACCACGTTGCGGCGCGTGCTCTGGCGCGCGTTCGGATCAAACCAATACTTGGGCGGGCGGTTGGGGTCCCAGGGCGGCGGCTCCTGGCCTGTGGCGCGGCGATAGTCTTCGCGCGTCTGGTAATAGGGAAACAGGTAAAGCTTGTCGAGGGAATACTTGGGATACGGTAATGCAGGCACGTTAACCTCCGTGCCCAGCTTGGCGAGGGGGCCGGTTGCATCCGCCCGGTCAACCCGGGCAACCTGCTGAAAAGTCGGAGCAAGAAAATCGTTCGGCCTTGTGAACGCCGCGCGCCGGAGGGCATCGTAAAGCGGATCGCGCCTTCGGCCGATTCCCTGCCGGGAGGCTCCTATGGCGGCTGACCGCCTGCTTTCGCAAGAGGAAATTGACAGCGTTTTTCGCAGCCTGAAAGAGAAGTCCAAGGCGGAAGAAGCTTGCCGCAAGGCCGTTCCCTACGATTTCCGCCGTCCCGACCGCATCGCCAAGCATCAGCTCCGCGCCATCCATCTGCTGCACGAAAACTTCGCTCGCAACCTCGCTTCCAGTTTGTCTGCCTACCTGCGGGCTTACGTGATCGTCAACCTGGTCTCGGTGGAGCAGCTTTCGTTCTCCGAATTTTCCCAGTGCTTGCCTTCCCCGACCTGCCTGGTCTCTCTCGCCATGCGTCCTTACGAAGGGAGCGCGGTGCTCGAAATCAATCCCTCGCTGGTATTCCCGATCCTGGAGATCCTGCTGGGCGGCACCGGTCGCAGCGGCGCCAAAATCAACCGCGAAGTCACCGAGATCGAGCAGAGCATCCTGGACGGGCTGTACCGGATCATCCTGCACGATCTCAAACAGGCGTGGTCGCCCGTGACCGAGATTGATTTCGCGATCGAGACGCGCGAAACCGAGCCGCAATTGCTCCAGATCATGGCGCCCAACGAGGCGGTTCTGACGATCGGCCTGGAAGTGCGCATGGCGGAAAACACGGGCATGATGAACATCGCTATGCCCTCCATCATCGTCAAGATGCTGCGCCAGAAATTCGACCAGCAGTGGTCGGTGCGCCGCGCGCAGTCCACCCCTGAGGAGCAGGCCCGCATTCTTCGCCTCATCAAACCCGCTTCCGTTCAACTCGACGTTCGGCTGGAAGGCCCGACCCTCGCAGCGCAGGAAATCCTGGCTCTGGAAGCGGGCGACATCCTGGTGCTGGATTACCCGATCGAAAGGCCGGTTCAAGTCAAGGTCAATGGCGTTCCCAAGTTCAAAGGATTCATCGGCAGCAGCGGCCGCAAACGCGCGTTCGTGATCCAGGAGCCGTATCAGGTGCGCGACTGAAACGCGCTCACCCCAGCCGCTTGGGAACCGGCTCGCCGCGCAGGCGGGCGCGCGGCTCCACCGGGCCGATCAGGGGCCGCACATAATCGAGAAAAGGCGGCAGCACGTCGTTGCCCTGCGGGTGGATCCATTCCAGCGGGAATTTCCGCGCCACGTTGGCCACTCGTTCCAGGTCCACCAACCCGGTCCGCACGCGGTATTCGGGACCCGGCTCGCGCACCAGCGTGATCATTTTGTCGGTGACGCCTTCCACAGCCGCGCGCACGGCTTCGCGCCCGCACATCCTGGCTTCCTGCCGGTCATGTTCCGAGATGAACGCTGCGCTGGTGCGTCCCAGCAGCCCCGGCTTCTCGCTCCGCGCCCGCAATTTGAGCCGCCTTGCGATCAACTGCGACAGCGCATGCGCCAGGTTTCCCGCCAGCTCGTGTGCGAAGCCGTCCGCAGCGATCAGGTCCGCCCCGAACGGCTCGCCTTTTTCATCTCGCTGGCCTTCGCAGACCGCCACCACGGCGTAGCCCAGGCGCCGGTAGACCGCTTCCACGTCGGCCAGCAGTTTTTCGCCGCTCAGCGGTCTCTCGGGCAGGTAGATCAACTGGGGCGGATCGTCTGGCTCGTGCCGGGCCAAAGCGGTGGCGGCCACCAGCCAGCCGGCATCGCGACCCATGACCTCCACCACCGTTACGCGCCCGGGCAGCTCGCGCAAGTCGGCGCCGATGTCGCGCAAGGCGCAGGCGTAGAACCACGCGGCCGATCCGTAGCCGGGGCAGTGGTCGGTTTCCGCCAGATCGTTGTCAATGGTTTTGGGGATACCCACCGCCCGCAGCTCATAGCCCTTCTCGCGCGCCAGCCGCGCCACCTTGAGGGTGGTGTCCATGGAATCGTTGCCGCCGGTGTAGAAGAAGTACCGCACGTTGTGCGCGCGGAATACTTCCAGGATGCGCTCGTAATCGGTTTCCTTGACCTTGTAGCGGCAGGACCCCAGGGCAGAGCCGGGCGTCCGTCCGATGAGTTCGATGAGATTGGGATCCTCGCGGTCGAGATCAATGAAGTCTTCCTGGAGTACGCCCTGGATGCCGTGGCGCGCTCCGTACAGAGCGGTAATCTCGCTGTGCCGCCTCCGTTCTTCGATCACGCCGACGAGGCTGGCGTTGATCACCGCCGTCGGTCCGCCGCCATGCGCCACCACGGCCGTTCCCGACAGTTTGTGCATGGCTTCACTCCTCGAAAGCTGCGGTTCCCCCTACTCGCGTCACTGCGCGCGCTCCTGCCCGCACCCCGGCTCGCGCGCATTCCTCCAGTGACGCTCCGCGCACAAAACGGGCCAGGAAGCCGGCGTTGAAGCTGTCGCCGGCGCCCGTGGTCTCGACGACGCGCGTCTTCACGGCCGGCACGTGAAACATGCGGCCCTCGCTGGCGACGAGCACGCCCCGGGCGCCGCGCTTGATCGCCACGATCCGCACCACGCGCGCCAGCTCTTCGGCGGCCGCGCGCACCTCGGCCCGTCCCGTGATCTTGCGGGCTTCGTCTTCGTTGGGGAAGAAAATGTCCGTAAAACGCAGAGTTTCGAGCAACCCGGAATCCCAGCGCTCCGTGGGATCGTAGTTGCAATCCAGCGACGTGGTCAGGCCCAGGCGCCGCGCGCGCTGGAAAAGCTTTGCGGCCTCCGGCTGGAGGTTTTTCAGCAAGAAGTACGCTCCCACATGGAGATGGCGAGCCTGGGCGAGATAGCCCGCGGGCACGTCTGCGGCTCGCAGCCTGGCGATCGTGCCCGGAAAGGTCACGCCGGCGCGCTTGCGGCCTCGCGTGTGCCAGACGGTCAGGCCGGTTTGGACGCCCCGGAGTTTCCGCAGGTAGCGGAGGTCCACTCCCGCCGACTGCAACCGCTCCTCGACCAGGCGTCCCAGCAGGTCATCGCCGATCACGCCCACGAAACCCACGCGCACGCCCAGTCGCGCCAGATTGTGAGCCGTGATGGAACTCGATCCTCCCAGCACCAGGTGCATGTCGCGCGCCAGTTTTTCCTGCTCGAGCTCCAGAGGCGGGACCTCGGTCAGAATCAGATCCGCATTGGCTTCACCGGCGACGATGACGTCCAGCGGGCGTTCGTCAGTCCTCATAGATTCGCACTCCCTCGACCACGCGCGTGATCACTCGGGCCGGGCTGGGATTGTCCGGATCGAGCCCGAACCGGCGGCTGAGGTGCCAGCCCAGCAGTTGGGCGAAGACGATCTCGGCCGGGGTGCGCAGCCAGTCCGGCAGTCGCGAGGCGGGCGTGGACAGCTCGAGGTCGAACGGCGCCCCCTCGGCGAGGCCCAGCGCGATCAGCCGCCCCAGGCCTTTGGCGCGGAGCTCGCGCACCAGATCGAGTTCGTAGCGGCGCAGGCCGGGTTCGGATGAAACAAAACACAGAACCAATGTTTCGGCCCGCAGGAAACTCATGGGGCCGTGCCGCAGGCCCAGGTAGGTCTCGGCCAGAACGGTCACCTGTCCTGCCGTCATCTCCAGAATTTTCAGGCAGGCTTCGCGCGCCGCGCCCATCAGGGGCGGCGAGGCAAGGGCCACGGCGCGTTCGGGCGGCCGCTCCGCCCACCGCGCCGCTTCCTCATCGAGCCGCGGCAGGATCTCGCGTACCGAGTCGCAGAGCACGGGCAGGGCCTGTTGTACTTCCTCCGGCCGCGCCAGCGCCAGCCCGGCCAGCACCAGGTTCGTGAACGAGCTGGTCATGACCAGGCTGCGATCGTTGCTGCGCGGATCCAGCAGGATCGCTTCCACGCCGGGCCAGTGCGCCAGCTTGCCTTCCGGGTTGGCGACCAGGGCGATGTGTCGGACGCGGGGCAGTGCGCGCTGGATCTTCGACACAACGGCGAGACTTTCGGGGCTGTCGCCGGAGCGCGCCAGCGAAACCACCAGCCCTTCCCCGCCCAGATAACGGCGAAAGTCCAGAAACAGCTCGGTGGAAGGAACGGCGCGCGCCCCGGGCCAGCCTGCCTCCACCGCTTGTGCTGCGTAGGCTGAGGTGCCTGCCCCGGTCAGCACGGGCGGCGGAAGATCGCGAAGTCCGGCGCGGCGCACTCTGGCCACGGTCTCGGGCCAGGTTTCCGGTTGTTGAAAGATCTCGGCGCGGGTCAGACGCCCTGGTTCCGATGCCGGCATCTTTTTCAACATACCCCGCGCGGGCGCCCGCTAGAAACTGGGTGAACCAAGGGACATGAGATCGTCAATGCGCAAAGTTTCCTTGACGACGAACGGCTCGCCGTAGCGCACGCCGATCAGATTGCCGTAAAAGCGGGCAATCGCTGCGAGTCTCTCGCGGATCTCCTCGGGCGTGGGGAACAGCCCCGATCCCTGTTCGCGAAGGCCGTATTGGGACTGGTAGGCTAGCAGCGCTTCCATGCGCCGCTCGAACTGTGCCGTGATGTCCACCACAAAGGAGGGCGCGACATTGGCGTACAAGGACGCGTACACGATGTTGCGGGGACGGTGCGGCGGGGCGTCGGTTTCGATCTTGCGCAATCCGGCCAGGAAGCAAGCCTCGTAACCGATCTGGCAGGCACGGTAATGGTCGGGATGACGCGCCTCCCAGTAAGGCAGGATGACTACCCGCGGCCTGAGCCGGCGGATCGCTTCCACCAGCTTGAGGCGCGCCTCGAAGCTGTTCTCCAGCCGGCCATCGGGCAGCCGCAGATTTCCGCGCCAGGCGAGGCCCATGAGCGCCGCCGCGGCCTCCGCTTCCCGCAGGCGTTGTTCGGGATCGCCGCGGGTGCCCATTTCTCCTGCCGTCAAATCGAGCACGCCTGTGCGATAGCCGGCCTCCGCCATGCGGATCAGCGTGCCGCCGCAGGTCTGCTCCACGTCGTCCGGGTGGGCGGCAATCGCCAGGACGTCCAACTCGACGGGAGTGGCCGCTGCGGTCATTTACCAGTACAAATCCCGCCGCCGGCGACGCGGCGGGCGGGGGTGCATGAGCTGGATGAGGAACATGCCAGCCAGGAAGCCACCGATGTGGGCCCACCAGGCGACGCCGCCTTGGGAAAGATGCGAGTAACCGATAGATCCCACGCCGCTAAAAAACTGCAACAGGAACCAGTAACCCAGGATAAAAACTGCGGGCACCTCGACCGTGGTCAGGAAAAAGAAAACCGGCACCAGGGTCAGGATACGGGAATGGGGAAACTTGATCATATAGGCGCCCATCACTCCGGCAATGGCGCCGCTGGCGCCGATCGTGGGAACGCGAGAGTCCGGATACATCATGACATGGACCAGTCCCGCAGCCACCCCGCAGGCCAGATAGAAAATCAGATACTTGAACCTGCCCAGGATATCCTCGACATTGTCCCCGTAAATCCACAGGAACCACATGTTGCCGAGAAAGTGAAGCCAGCCCCCGTGGAGAAACATGGAAGTAAAAAGGGTGCTGAACTCGAAGCGCGCCGGTACGATCCCGTAAGTGGCGATGAAGTAATTGAGGGAAAAATGATCCAGGCTCAGTTCGTAAAGGAAGGCCACCGTGTTGGCCATGATGATCAGGATAGTGACGACCGGCGGGGAATAACTGGGTTGGGAATCGCGCAGGGGAATCATGTCAGCCGGCGCAATTGGCCCGGAAGTGAAAATCCGGATGAACGCGGCGCTCCGCGCGCCGCATCAACTGGCAGGCCTCGGTTCGTGTGCGGATGCCGCCGCGCGCCCCCAGGGCCATGCAGTTCAGAGCCGCCATGGCGTTGGAGAAATCCAGCGCCTCTTCGAGCGACATCCCCTCGAGCACGGCGTAACAGAAGGCGCCATGAAAAACGTCGCCCGCCCCCGTGGTGTCCACGCAGTTGACCACAAAGGCCGGCGAGTAATAGAAGCGGCCTTCGGCCCGCGCCAGCGCGCCATAAGGCCCCAGCGTCATCGCCGCCACCTTCATGCCATACTCGCTCTGGATCATTTCCAGGGCCTTGAAGGGATCGCGCTCGTTGGTCCATTGCACGGGAAACTCGGAGCTGGCAATCAGATAGTCTACGTGGGGCAGAACCCTGTCAAAACCATGGTAAATTGTATCCACATCCACCGTGACCGGGATGCCGCTGGCGTGGGCGATGCGGGCCGCCTTTTCCACGGCCGGCGTGTCGTGGCCGTCAACGTGCAGCAGGCGCGCGCAGGTGATCATTTCCGGTTGGATGTCGGCAGGATCCAGGCGCAGGCATTCCGGACGCCGCCACAAGACCGTACGTTCCCCCGTGGAACGGTCAATCAGAATATAGCCGGACTGATTGGGACAGCCCCTGCGGACCTGAACGTGATCCGTGTTGATGCCTTCCGCCCGAAGGCTCTCGAGCTGGATGCGCCCGCGTTCGTCGTCACCCACGGTGCCGATGTACTTGACGCGCAGGCCGAGGCGCGCGCAGGTCACCAGAGCACCGGTCACCTGACCGCCGGGGCTGACCAGTTCCTCCAGGAACGGCGCCTTGCCGGCGTAAGCGGGAAAGTGCGGCACGATGAGCAGGGTATCGGTCGCATTCAGGCCGATACCCACGACGTCAAAGTCAGGCACTGCATCCGAGCGTAGCACACGCGGGGCGGGCCTCAAGGGGGGTGGGCGGGCCGTGGTTTCAGTGAGCGGCTGCGGGCTGCTTGCCCTCGGGCGGCAGGGGCTCAACTTCAAAGCCCAGCCGGTTCAGGATCACGATGTCCACACGGCGATTGCGGCGGCGTCCTTCTTCGGTCTCGTTGGTGTCCACAGGCATGGTGTCCGCGTAGCCGACAATGGCCAGCCGGTGGGGGTCCACTCCGAAGCGCGTGGTCAGCAGATTCAACATGGCGATGGCGCGCGCGGCCGAGAGTTCCCAGTTGCTGCGGAAGCGGGCGTTGTGGATGGGCACCGAATCCGTGTGGCCTTCCAGTCGGACCGGGTTGGGCAATTTCCGGATTGCGGCTGCGATTTTCTCGATGCTGGGATAGCTGGCAGGGTCTATGGTGTCCTCGCCCGTGGGGAAGAAAGCAGCTTCGGTGAGGCTGACTACGAGGCCGCGCGGCTCCATTTTCACGCTCAGCTTGCCTGCGGCGATTTCGGTCTTCAGCTCATCGGTCAGTAACTGCAAGGACGGCAACAAGTCCGCCCAGAATTGATTTTTCTCGCGGCTGGTGGGCTCGGTCTTGGTTCCTCCCGGTCCCTTGAGCATGGCGTTGCCCTTGCCTTTCTCTCCGACCGTGCCGCCCAGGATGCCCGCGATCACGCTGGCGATCTGGCCTTCCTCCAGCGCCCGCCGCACGGAGTCGGAGACCTGCTGCGCCCTGGCCCGATCGGTTTGGGAGGAAGCGAACATGACGACAAAGAAGGCGAACATGAGGGTGATGAAGTCGGCGTAGGAAACCAGCCAGCGTTCCAGGTTTTCGTGTGCGGTATGTTTGTGACGCCGGGCCATGTTACGCCTCCTCATCGCGCGGCGGCGCGCGCCGGAGCTGCGCTTTCTTTGGCAGCCGATTTCTTGCCGGCCGGGGCCTGGCCCGCGTGCACATAGGCTTCCAGCTTGCTTCGGATCAGTTTCGGGTTGAGTCCCTCCACGATTCCCGCAATCCCTTCCAGCATGAGCTCGCGGAGCTGGGATGCGGCGTGAGCGCGGGCGCGAATCTTGTTGGCCGAGGGAATGAAAAAGATGTTGGCCGAGCCTACGCCGTAGATCGTGGCCACGAAGGCCACGGCGATTCCCTTACCTACCTCGTCTATGTTGGCCAGGTGCTTCATCACCTGAATCAGCCCCATCACGGCGCCGATGATGCCGATGGTCGGGGCATACCCGCCGGCTTGTTCGAAGACCTTGGCGCGCGCTTCAGCCCGTTGTTCTTCCAGCGCGATTTCCAGCTCCATCATTTTGCGAATCTCTTGCAGATCCGTCCCGTCCACGGCCAGCGTCAGGGCCTTGCGCAGGAAGCGGTCCTCGACGGCTTCCGCTTCCTCTTCCAGCGAAACGATCCCGTTTTTGCGCGCCTTGGTGGCGAAACCAATGATCTGCTCGATCACGGCTTCCGGATCCTGCTGCTTTTCGAAAAACACGCTGAACAGCTCGCGCACCGCCGCCAGCACCACGCGGAGCGGCGTGGCGACCATGACGGCCCCGATCGTGCCTCCGAACACGATCATGGCGGCCGTGGGCTGCAAGACCTCCGCGATCGTGCCGCCCTCCAGGATCAGGCCGCCCAGGATCCCGCCGAAGGCCAGTCCCAGCCCGCAGAGTGTCGCCACATCGGGCCGCCCGCCGCCGGCTCGTCGCGAAGCCGAAACGGACGTGGATTGCGGCTGCTCCGCCATGGCGGTTGCACCCGATCAGGATTTTTGCTGCTGGCCCGACCCCGCTTCCTGCCGTTGCCGCTCCATTTCCCGCAACGTGGGGCACTGGCACATGCGCTCGTAGATGGCTCGCCGGAACGCGATCACCCGCTCCAGAATCTCTTGCGCCGACTCCAGCACCATGTAGGTGTGGCCGGTGGTCAGCGTGATCACCGTATCCGGCGTCACCTCCACGTGCTCGATCAGATCGGAGTTCAGCATGATCGGAACGCGGTTCAGGCGCGTCAGGCAAATCATGGACGTTTCCTTCTCCCTCCCTTATCGGACGATCTCCCGCGTCTTGCAGCGCCCTCAACTGCGGTTCAAGCATGCCGGGCGCTGTCCGATAAGCAACCCTGGGAGGAGAAATGACGCCCTCTGGCGCTCACGATTCGGTTCGAGCGGCTCGCGCGATTTTGTCTGCCCTGGAGGCAGCCGACCTTCCGGCGCTGGAAGACGCCCTCGAGCGCTCGGCTGAACTCCTCCCGCCAGTTTCCCCTTATCCGGACCTGGAAGGCGAGCGCTGGGAGTTGATTCAAGCCATCGCCGAGACCTTGCGGGGCGCGATCCGCCGCGTGCGCCGCGGCCTGAGCGGTCGGCTGGAGGGACTGGAGGCCTGCCTCGCGCTACTGGCGCACCTGGCTCGGACGCCGCCCGCAGTCATGGGTCCCCGCGCGAGTTGATCGGGCCAGGCGAGCTTGCCGGCCGACGCGCTGGGACCTGGCATGGCAGTCGCGCCTTGCCGCACGACTATTTGAGCATTTCCATCAGCTCGATCAGCTCGCGCCGGATCTCTTCCAACAGCGCAACGGGATCTCCGAACAGGCGTCCCTGCGCCGGATCTGCCGCAGTTTTGCGCCGCCGCGATTGCTGCGCCAGCCATTGCCGCGCCCCTGCGATCGTGAACTTCTGGTCGTAGAGCAGGTGCTTGATCATTAGCAGGAGCTCCAGATCCTTGCGCCGGTACATACGCTGGCCGCCGGGAGATTTTTTGGGCGCCAGCGAGGGAAACTCCGTTTCCCAATAGCGAAGCACGTGCGGCGGCAG
>JAPWUP010000154.1 GCA_028275505.1 Bryobacteraceae bacterium | reverse complement strand
GGCTCCCGGGGCTCCGTTGGCCGAGCGGACCCACGCATGCAGCTATAACCGATCTTCGACCGCTATGGCGATCGTTACTTCCTTTCCGAGATCTGGATTGCGGGGCGGGCGTATGGGCACCGCTTGTCAAGGTCCAAGGTCGAGCGGGAACTGGCAGTCGCGCAGCGCGGGTCCGAACAGATCGTCCTGGCCCTTCGCTAACGGCGATAGCGACAACAAGCGGCGGGAACGGCTCGGAGCGGCGGGGTTCCGGGCGGCGCCCGCCGCCTCTACCGTTTCTCCCCCATCCCCTTGTTATAATCCCAGAGGCCCGAAAATCAATCGTGCCTGGCAAGGAGGATGATTGTCATGCCCCGATTCATCGAAGCGGCGGAACGAAGGAGTTTCTTCAAGCGGCTGGTGGCTCTGGCGGGCGTTACGGCGGTCGCGCGTTCGACGGCCGGCGCACAGCCGGCCCCGCCGGAGCGCTGTGACTTCCTGCCCGCTTACGCGCGCCTCCAGAATCATCGCTCGCTCAAGCAATCCAGTTACGATCGTACGGGCGGCAACGCCGACCGCTGGCAGATCCCGCCGGGCGGCACGCAGGAGGTCTTCAACGCCGCCGGACCCGGCATCATTACCCACATCTGGTTCACCATCGCCTCGCCCAGCAGGATGCACCTCAAGGAAATCGTGCTGCGCATGTACTGGGAAGGCAACGCCAAACCGAGCGTGGAAACGCCGATCGGCGACTTTTTCGGTCTGAACCTCGGCGAGTACCAGATTTACCAGTCGGCTTACCTGGCCTGTTCGCCGGGCCGCTCGCTCAATTGTTACTTTGCCATGCCTTTCCGGCGCTCGGCGCGAATCACAGTGACTAACGAGGGTTCGCAGCAGGTCAACGCGTTTTACTCCAACATAGATTACATGCTGGTGGAGGCTCTCCCGCGCGACGCAATGTATTTCCATGCACAGTACCGACAGGCCGCACCCTGCAAGGCCAATCGCGGCGCCAAACTCAATCCGGACGGCAAGGATAACTACGTCTATGCGGAAGCGCGGGGCCGCGGCCATATCATGGGCTGCACGCTGGGAGTGCTCCTCAACGAGGACGGCTGGATGGGCGAGGGCGACGATATGATTTTCATTGACGACGAAACCAAGCCGGTCATTATCGGCACGGGTTCGGAGGATTATTTCCTGGGGAGCTGGAACTTTGGCGGACGCGACGGCGCGACGCCTTTCGCCCACCACTATTACGGAGCGCCGGTGATCATCATGGCGGAGCGCACCGGCGGCCGCTACTGCTGCTATCGCTTCCACGGGGACAACCCGGTGACCTTCACGCGCTACATGAAGTACACCATGGAGCACGGCCACGCCAACGATCGCGGCGACAACTTTTACTCGGTGGCTTACTGGTACCAGACCGAGCCCTATACCGACTTCCCTCCCCTGCCCCCTCTGGCCGAGCGGATTCCGCGCGTGCGGCTGCCGGGCTGAGCCGCTCAAGCGGCATCGAGCCGGACCGATAAGTCCTATGTGCCGGCGTACCTTCAAGTCTTCCTGTATTTGCAATTGCTCGACTTTCTGACCACGATCGTCGGGCTGCGGCTGGGGCTGGTCGAGCTGAGCCCGTTCATCCGCTGGCTCATGGGCGGCGGTCCCGTCTTCGGCGCCCTGCTCTCCAAGGTCATGGCGGTGGCGCTGGCCGGCTTCTGCGTGTGGATCCAGCGCCGCCGTCTCATCCACTGGCTCAATTACTGGTACGCCGCGCTGGTGGTCTGGAACCTTTCCATCATCTGGGTCGCGTTGTCCCGCTCCTGATCAGGCGCCGTATTAGACTGGGGAGCGATGCGTGCTCACGGTCTGCTTTTCGCATGTGTCCTGGCGCCGTGCTTGCTGGCCCAGGAGCCCCTTTACGAAGCCGAGCTGATCTTCCCCCTGGACCGGCTACACAATCATTCCTCCTCGATCGTCGAACTGCCCGGCGGCGAGCTGATGGTTTGCTGGTACCGCGGTTCCGGCGAGCGCACCGCGGACGACGTCCAGATCATGGCCGCGCGCCGCGCCGCCGGTCAGTCGCGCTGGAGCGAGCCGTTCGTGCTGGCCGACACGCCCGGCTTCCCTGACTGCAATCCCGTGCTGTTCGTGGATTCCCGCCAGCGTCTGTGGCTGATCTGGCCCGTGATCATCGCCAACGAGTGGCACACGGCCCTGCTGAAGTACCGCATCTCGACGGATTACCGGCGTCCCGGCCCGCCCCAATGGCAGGTGAGTGAGCCGTGGCTCGTCGTCCCGCGCAATTTTCAGGAAAAAGTGCGGCGGACGGTAGAGCCGCTGCTCGTGCCGGACGCGACCGAACTGCAACAGCAGTGGGCCAAACGTCTGCTCGAGCGCGCCGCAGACAAGTATTTCACCCGCATGGGATGGATGCCGCGCAATCATCCGCTTGAGCTGCCCTCGGGGCGCATCCTGGTTCCCTTGTACTCGGACGGGTTCAGCTTTTCGCTGATCGGCATCACCGACGATGGAGGGATGACGTGGTCCACGAGCGAGCCGCTGGTCGGTCCGGGCTCGATCCAGCCCACCCTGGCGCGCAAACGCGACGGAACGCTGGTGGCTTATATGCGGGACAACGGACCGCCGCCCAAACGGATCATGACGAGTGTCTCGCGCGACGATGGCGTCACCTGGTCCGCGGTCACCGATACGGACATCCCCAATCCCGGCGCGAGCATGGAAGTGATCGTGTTGCGCGACGGCCACTGGGTGATGGTCTACAACGATACCGAGCGCGGGCGGAACTCGCTCGTGGTGGCGCTTTCCGATGACGAAGGCGCAAGCTGGAAGTGGAAGCGGCATCTCGAGCTGGACCGTCGCGAGCAGGGCGCGGGCTCCTTCCACTACCCCTCGGTCATCCAGGCCAGCGACGGGACGATCCACATCACTTACAGTTACTTCCTGAATCACTTGCCTGAGGGCGAGCCGCGCAAGACGATCAAACACGTCCGCATCAACACGGCTTGGATCCGGCAAGGCGATTCGTGACCCGCGGCCGCCGCGATAGTACAATCGGAAGACTCATGGGAACGGCATCCACATTCACGCTTCTGCTGGCATGTGCGCCATTCGTCCTCGAAGCCCGCCAGCCGGTGCGGGCGCGTCACGCCATGGTGGTGACGCGCGAACCGCACGCAACGGATGCGGGCGTCGCCGTGCTGCGCGCGGGCGGAAACGCGGTGGATGCGGCGGTGGCCGTCGGATTTGCTCTCGCCGTCACCCATCCCGCGGCGGGCAATCTGGGCGGAGGCGGCTTCATGCTCATCCGTTTCGCCGACGGGCGGGCCACGTTTCTGGATTTCCGCGAGCGAGCGCCGGCAGCGGCTTCGCGCGACATGTATCTGGGACCGGACGGAAAGCCGACGCGCGACAGCATCGAAGGCTGGAGGGCCGCGGCAGTGCCGGGCACGGTGCGTGGCCTCGAATACGCGGCCCGCAAGTACGGAAGCAAGCCTTGGGCCGAGCTGCTAGCCCCGGCCATTCGACTGGCCCGCGAAGGCTTCCCGGTTTCCTGGGGGCTGGCGCAGAGTTTGCGACAAAGCAAACTGCTGGCTCGCTTTTCCGAATCGCGACGGATTTTCCAGCGCGATGGCCGCTTTTTCGAACCTGGCGAGCGGCTGGTGCAGCCAGAGCTGGCCGCGACCCTGGAACGCATCGCGCGTCATGGCGCCGACGAATTCTATGAGGGTGAGACTGCACGCCGGCTGGCTGCAGCCATGCGCGAGAATGGCGGCCTGATCACGGTTGAGGATCTCAAGGCTTACCGCGTCATCGAGCGCGAGCCGCTCCGCGGCCGCTACCGGGGTCTGGAGATTTTGACGGCCCCGCCTCCTTCCTCCGGTGGCGTCGGCATCCTGCAAATGCTGGGCGTGCTGGAAGGCACCGGGTTCGAACGATACGGCGCGGGCTCGGCCGCCGCGATCCATTGGATGGCCGAGGCCATGCGGCGTTTCTTCGCTGACCGAAGCGAGTACCTGGGCGATCCCGACTATACCCGCGTGCCCGTCCGGGGATTGCTCGATCCGCGGTACCTGGCTCAACTGCGCAGCTCGATAGACCCCGAACGGGCTACGCCCAGCGAACGTCTCAGGCCTGGCAACCCGCGCCAGTACGAGAGCGCCGAGACCACCCACTACTCGATCGTGGACCCGCAGGGCAACGCGGTGGCTGTCACCTATACGCTGAACGGCGGCTACGGGTCAGGCGTCACCGTGCCCGGACTGGGCTTTTTGCTCAACAACGAAATGGACGATTTCGCCGCGAAGCCCGGCTTCCCCAATTATTACGGGCTGGTGCAAGGCGAAGCCAACGCCATTGCGCCCGGCAAACGCCCGCTCTCTTCCATGACGCCCACCATCGTGCTGCGCGACGGGCGGCTCTACATGGTCGTGGGGTCGCCGGGCGGGCCGCGCATCATCACCACCGTGCTCCAGGTGATCGTGAACGTAGTGGATTTCGGAATGAATATCCAGGAAGCGACGGACTGGCCGCGTTTCCATCACCAGTGGCTTCCCGATAAACTGTACTTGGAGCCCGGCATTTCTCCCGACACGCGAGCCTTGCTGGCCGCGCGCGGATTCGCGATCGAGGTAACACGGTCAATGGGAGAAGTCGCGGCCGTGCTGGCCGAGGGAGGCTGGCTCCATGGGGCTGCCGATTCCCGCGTGGAGGGCAAGGCGGCCGGTTTCTGACGCCTATGATCCGCGCTGTTTCCACTTATCTGTTCGTCAATTACCGGTTGACCACGGCTTTGTTGGACAAGATCCACAGGGCAGGTTTGCCCGCGGTGGAGATCTTCTGCGCCCGGCAGCACCTGGATTACCGCAACCGTGCGCAGATCACCGAGCTGGCTCACTGGTTCCGGGATTCGGAACTGCGTTTCCATTCCCTGCACTCGCCCCTCTACAGCGATGACGCCTGGGGGCGCTCCGGTCCCAGCGCCATCCTCAACATTGCCGAGCCTTCCAAAACGCGGCGCACCCAGTCCGTAGATGAGATCAAGCGTGCCATCGAAATTGCCGAGTATGCGCCCTTCCGCTACCTGATCCAGCACCTCGGCCTGCCCGAGGAAGAGTACGACGAGCGAAAGATTGACGCGGCGTTTTCATCGCTCGACGAACTGTCGGTGTTCGCACGGCAGCGCGGCGTGGAGATCCTGCTGGAAAACATTCCGAACGCGCTTTCCACGGCCGAGCGCCTGGCGAGCTTCTTCGAGGTCACCCATCTCAATCTGGGCGTGTGTTTCGATGTGGGGCACGCTCATCTGGATGAGGGCGTTGAGCCGGCGTTCCGCAAGTTAGAGGGCCGCATCCGGTCCACGCACGTGCATGACAACGACGGAAAGGACGACGCGCACCTGTTCCCGCTGAGCGCCCCGCAGGGCACCGTGGACTGGAAAAAGACGGTAGATCTGCTGCGATCCTGCGGCGAGGATGTGCCTGTGCTGCTCGAGGTGCGTGAGGTTCCGGAAATGAAAAATCCGCTGGAAACCGTCCAGCAGGTATTCGATCGTCTGGAGAATTTGTAAATGTTCACCCCGGATCTTCCTCCCCGCATGGCGATCTCGGACGCCGCCCGGCACGTCGGTGAGCGCGTCAGCATCGCGGGCTGGCTGTATAACCTGCGCGAGAGCGGCAAGATCGTTTTCCCGCTCGTCCGCGACGGGACGGGCATCATGCAGTGCGTGGCTATCAAAACGGCGCTCCCGGCGGAAGTTTTCGAAACCGTCCGTGACCTGACCCAGGAGTCCTCGATCATCGTCACTGGCAAGGTGCGCGCCGAGCCGCGTGCGCCGGGCGGCTACGAGCTCGAGCTCGACGGCATCCGGGTGATCCAGCGCGTGCCCGAGAGCGATCCTTACCCCATCACTCCCAAAGAGCACGGGATTGATTTTCTGCTGGACCGTCGCCATCTCTGGCTGCGCAGCCGTCGCCCGCACGCCATCCTGCGTATCCGGCACGAGGTCATCCGCGCGGTCCGGGACTATTTCGACTCCCACGGCTTCACGCTGGTGGATACGCCCATTTTCACGCCAGCGGCCTGCGAGGGAACCACCACGCTGTTCGAAGTGAATTACTTCGATCACGACAAGGTTTACCTCACGCAGTCCGGACAGCTTTACAACGAAGCTACCGCCATGGCGTTCGGCAAGGTTTACTGTTTCGGTCCCACGTTCCGCGCCGAGCGCTCCAAGACGCGACGTCACCTGACCGAATTCTGGATGGTCGAGCCGGAGATGGCCTACGCCACGCTGGATGACGTCAAGCGGGTGGCCGAAGAGCTGGTCTGTTACGTGGTGCAGCGCGTGCTGGAGAACCGACGGCAAGAACTGGCCGTGCTGGAACGGGACATTTCCAAGCTGGAGAACGTCAAGCCGCCGTTCCCGCAGATCAGCTACGACGAAGCGGTGCGGCGCTTGCAGGCCAAAGGGAGCCCCATCCAGTGGGGGACCGATTTCGGCGGCACGGATGAAACGCTGCTCAGCGAGGACTTCGATCGCCCGTTCATGGTGGACCGCTTCCCGGCGGCAGTCAAGGCCTTCTACATGCAGCCGGATCCGGAGCGGCCCGAGGTCGTGCTGGGCGTGGACGTGCTGGCGCCGGAAGGGTACGGCGAAATCATCGGGGGCGGCCAGCGCATCCACGATCTGGATCTGCTCCTGCGCCGCATCGAAGAACACAAGCTGCCGCGCGAGGCGTTTGATTGGTACATAGACCTGCGCAAGTACGGCACGGTGCCGCACGGTGGCTTCGGCATGGGCATCGAGCGCTGCGTGGCGTGGATCTGCGGGCTGGATCACGTGCGCGAAACCATCGCCTTCCCGCGCATGCTGTACCGGACGCGGCCCTGAGCTTATGGCGTCCGCACAAATTGCAATCATCGGGGCCCCGCTGGATTTGGGCGCGAATCGCCGGGGCGTGGACATGGGGCCGTCGGCGATCCGGGTAGCCAACCTCGGTCCCCGGCTGGCGAGCCTCGGCTACCAGATCGAGGATTGGGGCAACGTCGCGGTGGAACAGCCCGAGCGAGCGCCGCAAGGCCCCGCCAACGCTCGGTATCTTCCGCAGATCGCCGAAACCTGCCGCCGTCTGGCGCGGGCGGTGGAACAGGCCATGGCGCGGGGCCAGATTCCGCTGGTGCTGGGAGGCGACCACTCGGTGGCCATCGGCACGATCGCCGGCGTTTCGCGCCATTTTCGCAAACGCAAGGCGCGCATCGGTGTAATCTGGTTAGACGCCCACCCGGACATGAACACGCCGCAGACCAGCCCGAGCGGCAACGTGCATGGGATGCCGCTGGCCTGCTCGATCGGGATGGGGCCGAGGCCTCTGACACACATTTACGGTTACGCGCCCAAGGTGGATCCGAAAAACGTAGCGATTATCGGCTTGCGCGACGTGGACTTGCTGGAAAAACCTCATGTAAAACGTTCAGGTGTGCGGGCCTTCACCATGCGCGACATTGACGAGCGCGGCATGCGCGCCATCATGGCCGAAGCCCTCGAGATCGCCATGGCCGGCACCGAGGGGTTCCACGTGTCGTTGGATATGGACAGCGTGGACCCTCAGGAAGCCCCCGGCGTCGGCACACCGGTTCGCGGCGGCT
This sequence comes from Bryobacteraceae bacterium, assembly GCA_028275505.1. Lineage (GTDB taxonomy): Bacteria > Acidobacteriota > Terriglobia > Bryobacterales > Bryobacteraceae > DTHT01. Next base: position 2,130 of record JAPWUP010000154.1, on the reverse strand, counting down.
TGAACTATCGGGAAGCGCATCTGGCCATGGAAATGATTTGCGATTCCGGGCGCATGGTGTCCATGGAAGTCGTCGAGGTGAATCCTGTGATTGACGAGGCCAACCGGACGGCGGTGCTGGCCGTGGAGCTGGTCATGTCTGCGCTGGGAAAGCGAATCCTATGAAACTCCGCGTGGCGGTGATCTATGGCGGGCGAAGCGGGGAGCATGAAGTCTCGCTGCGTTCGGCCGAGAGCGTGATCGCGGCGATGGACCCGGAGCGTTACGAGGTCCTGCGTTTCTTCATCGGCAAGGACGGGCGCTGGCAGCCGCACCCCATTCTTCCCGAGCCCGGGGCCAATCCCGGCATTGACGTGGTCTTTCCCGTGCTGCACGGCACGTTTGGCGAGGACGGTACGCTTCAGGGCCTGCTCGAACTGGCGGACCTGCCTTACGTGGGGGGCGGAGTGCTGGCCAGCGCGGTTTCCATGGACAAGGACGTGATGAAGCGGCTGTGCCGCGAGGCCGGATTGCCCGTGGTCGAGCACGTCGTACAATGGCGGGGCCGCCTGAATGCAGTGGAGATCGAGCGACGTTTCGGCTATCCGGTGTTCGTGAAGCCGGCGAACCTGGGATCGTCGGTGGCCGTGAGCAAGGCCCGGAATCGTGCGGAGCTGGAGGCCGCGCTGGAGCTGGCCGCGCAGTACGATCGCAAGGTGATTGCCGAGCGCGCCATTTCCGGGCGCGAACTCGAGTGTGCGGTGCTGGGCAACGAGCAGCCCGAGGCTTCCCTGCCCTGCGAAATCATTCCCTCGCGCGAGTTTTACGATTACGAGGACAAGTACATTCTGGACGCGGCCAGGCTGATCGTTCCGGCGGAATTGCCTCCGGAAATCACGGCGGAGGTCCGCAGGCTGGCGGTAGCCTGTTACCGGGTCGTCGAGTGCGAGGGCATGGCACGAGTGGATTTCCTGTGGGAGCAGCCCAGCCAGAAGCTCTACATCAACGAGATCAACACCATACCCGGGTTTACTTCGATCAGCATGTTCCCGCGCATGTGGGAGGCGACGGGACTGCCTTATCCGCGATTGATTGACCGGCTCATCGAGCTGGCGCTTGAGCGTCATCGCGTGCGACGCGAGCTTCGGTACAGCATCTGAAGGTTTGATGGGCTGGGTCCGGCATCTTTGGTATCCGGCACTGGTGGTGCTGGTCGTCTGGTCGTGGGTGTGGCTGGATGCGGCGGTGGGCTGGAGCGGCCCGCGCGTGCGCTGGCTGGGCGGAGCACTGCTCCTGGCGGGCGGTGCGCTGGCCGGGTGGTGTTCCTGGTTGCTGGTACGGCAAGGGCGAGGCACGCCCCATCCCTTCGCAGCGAAAACGAAACGCCTGGTAACCAGCGGTCCCTACGCGGTGGTGCGCAACCCGATGATGTACGCGGTGGGGGCCATCCTGGTGGGGCTGGCGCTGTGGCGCGGCTCGGTGGGTTTGTGGCTGTGCTTTGCGGCCTTCATCGTGTACATCCGCTGGTTCATCCGCGCCTACGAAGAGCGCGATATGGAGCGGCGGTTCGGTGAGGAGTATCGCGAGTATTGCCGCCGCGTCCCTCGCTGGTGGCCACGGGGAGGCAAGCGGGCATAAGCGACCAGCGGACAACGGCCCGCGAAGCGGTCGGTTGTGTCCGTGCGATGTCCGGGGACCTGGTTGGAAAGTCCCGCTCGGATCCGGTGGCAGCCGCGATAGATAGAATGAAAGATAGAATGAAATAAGAAGAGCCGAGTTCGGGGCGTGGCGCAGCCTGGTAGCGCACCTGCCTTGGGCGCAGGGGGTCGGCAGTTCGAATCTGCCCGCCCCGACCAATATTCCCGGTACAGTCCCCTCAGCTTCTTCCGGCCACCCTATTCAGAGATCATGCCTTGGTGCTCAGTGTGCACGGCGAACGCCCGCGCGTCTTGCCGGCAAGTGTTGTGGAGTCCGGGGCCGCCGGTGCGGCTGACGGCACTATAGGCCCGATGATTCGGACCCACAAATACGGCGACAAGGTCAGGAATTCCCGCCCGACGGTCGTCCCGCCCAGCTACTCGTTTGGCTGGCGCCAGAATCGGCCCCGCGATGAGTGGAGGGCCGTGTTTCCACTACCTGGCTCCGCGCAGCA
>JAPWUP010000153.1 GCA_028275505.1 Bryobacteraceae bacterium | reverse complement strand
AGGAAGGCGCGGTCAGCCTGATGCAGATGGCCAAGATCTCGGCCGCACTGATGCGACTGGACGAGGCGCGCGTCCCCTACATCAGCGTACTCACCGATCCCACCACCGGCGGCGTCACCGCCAGCTTTGCCATGCTGGGCGATCTCAACATCGCCGAACCAGGCGCGCTGATCGGCTTCGCCGGGCCGCGCGTCATCGAGCAGACCATCCGCCAGAAGCTGCCTGAGGGTTTCCAGCGCAGCGAGTTCCTGCTCAAAAACGGCATGCTGGACGCGGTGGTGCCCCGACCGCAACTCAAGCAGTTCATCTCCAAGGCGCTGGATTTCTTCTGCGGCCCGGTGGCCTCCTGAGACGCCTGCGCCCCGCTCGGCCTTCGGGTATGCTTGGGAAGCATGGTGGGATCTTTCCTCCTGTGGATGGTAGCGATGTGGCTGGCCGCGCAAACTCCGCGCCCGGTAATCGCCGTGGGTGGCATCAGTCACGAGTCGAACTCCTTCAACCCCTCGCGGACCACCCTGGCTGATTTCACGCGGCGCACGCCAGGCCCCCCGGACCTGGAAAAGCTGGCATCCGGACACGACACGCTGGCGGGCATCATCGCGGGAGCACACGCGGCGGGCCTCGAACTTCATCCCACCCTGTTCGCCTCGGCGACGCCCAAAGGACCGGTCACGGCGGAGGCTTTCGAGAAGCTCACCGCGGAGCTGGTGGCAAGGATCGCGGCGGCGCCGCGGCTGGACGGCGTGATTCTCGATCTGCACGGCGCCATGGTGAGCGAGCGCTACCCGCACGCGGACGCCGAGATCGTGCGGCGGGTGCGAGGCGCGGTGGGCCCGCGGCTGCCCATCGTGGTGATCCACGATTTTCACGCAAACATTTCCGATGAAATTGTTTCGGCCTGCAACGCCCTCCTCACCTACAAGGAGAATCCCCACACCGACACGCGCGAGCGCGGCGAACAGGCGGCGCGCATCATGGCCGCGGCGGTCACCGGACGCGCCCGCCCGGTCCAGGCGCTGGTCAAGCCGCCCATGATTTACAACATCGTTTACCAGAACACGCGGCGGCCTCCGCTGGCGCCGATCGTGGAAGAAACGCGGCGACTCGAGCAGAGCCCCAAAATCCTGGCGGCCAGCGTGGCGGGAGGTTATCAGTACGCGGATGTGGAAGCCATGGGACCGTCGGTCGTGGTGGTTGCGGACGGCGATGCGGAACTGGCGCAGCGGGAATCCCGGCGACTGGCTGACATGCTGTGGGCCACGCGCCACCAGTTGGTGCTGAAATTGCCCGACGCCGCCGAAGCCGTCCGACAGGCCATCGCCGCGGACCGCTGGCCCATCGCGCTCATGGATCTGGGGGACAACATCGGCGGAGGCTCGGCAGGGGACAGCACGTTCCTGCTGGCCGAACTGCTCCGGCAGGGCGCACGGGGCTGGGTGGTGACGCTGTACGATCCGGAGGCCGTGCAAGCGGCGGCGCGCGGCGGCGTCGGCAGCGTGTTCGATGGCGCGGTGGGAGGCAAGACGGACCGCTTTCACGGCGAGCCGGTGCGCGTGCGGGGACGCGTGAAGTCGCTGCACGACGGCTTCTTCTTCGAGCCGGAAGTCCGTCACGGCGGCGGTCGCTACTTTTCGCAGGGGCTGACCGCGGTGATCGCGGTGGATGAGTCCATGCCCGAACAACCGAGCCTGCTGGTTCTCAACAGCCGGCGCACGAGTCCCAACAGTCTGCACCAGTTGATCAGCCTGGGCATTTACCCCGAACGGCAGAAGATCCTCGTGGTGAAAGGCGCCATCGCGCCGCGCGCCGCCTACGAGCCGATCGCCCGTCGCATCATCGAGGTAGACACGCCGGGGCTGACGGCGGTCAATCCCGCGCGCTTCACCTACACGCGCGTCCGGCGCCAGCTATTCGGGCTTAATTGAAGGCGCCAGCGCTCGAGGTTGAGGGCGCAGGCCAGCCGCCGGCCAGCGCCTTGAACAACAGAACGGACTGGACCAGCGAATTACTCTGCGCCTCGGCCAGAGCTCTCTCCAGTTCGAGAACGTTGCGCTGCGCGTCGAGCACGTTCAGATAATCCGCCAGCCCGGCTCGATAGAGGTCCAGGGAAAGGTCGAGCGACGAACGGGCACTGGTCCGCGCCTGCTCCAGCTTGCGAATGCGTTCCTGCTGCGCGCGGTAGGCGGCGATGGCGTCCTCGGCCTCCTGAAACGCGACCAGCAGTTCCTGCTCGTATTCCAGTCGCGCTTGTTCGAGACGTGCGTCCGCCGCCTCGATGCCGGCGCGGATCCGACCGCCGGAGAAAATCGGAAGCACCAGTTGCGGCCCGATAGCGAAGAAGTTCCCGCTCCCCAGAGTCAAATCCGGGAAGCGGGTCGCCTGCCGGCCCGCCAGTCCGGTCAGCAGTACCCTGGGGAAAATCTCCGCGCGCGCCGCCTTGCGCCGGGCCATGGCCGCGAGTATCCGTGCGTGAGCGGCGCGGACGTCGGGGCGCCGAAGCAGCAAATCCGAGGGCACGCCGTCCCCTAATTCGGGAATGGTCCAGGAAGGAGGCGAGGGAGGCAACGGCTTCTGTGCGAACTGACGGTCAGCCAGCAAAACCGCCAGGGCATCCATACGGGCGCGCAAGGCGGCGCGGAGGGCAGGAATCTCGCTTTCCAGCGCGGCCAGCTCCGCAACCTGGCGCTCGACATCCAGCTCGGGCGACAAGCCGGCTCGGGCTCGCTCCCGGGTCAAGGCAAGGACGTCGGCCTGCCGGGCGCGATTTTTCTCGAGAACTTCGAGCTGTCTTTCCAGACCGCGGGCCTCGAAGTAATTGCGGGCCACCTCGGCGGCGACCATCAGTCGGACGTCGGCCGCAGCCTCCTGCGCAGCGGCGAGGTCGGCGCGGGCCGCGTTGAGCTGTTTGCCTGCGGCGCTCCACAGGCTGAGTTCCCAGCGGGCATCGAGTCCGGACGAGACCAGTCCGGTTTCAAACGGCGCCACGAAGGCCCGGCCCGACTCGGGGCCCTGCGGGATGCGGATTATGCCCTGTTGATAGCCGCCGCGCAACTGCTGCGCCGAGCTGTTCCAGTTCAAAGAAGGGACGAGCGCGGAACGCGCCACGCCGGCCAGCGCCCGACTCTCCCGGATGCGGGCCAGGGCCTTGCGTACGTCCAGGTTGGTTTCGGTGGCCCGCTCGACCAGCTCGACGAGGACCGGATCGCCATAGGTCTTCCACCACGCGGACGGATCCGGAACGAGCGTCGCCAACAGCAAAGCGGCGATCACGGTTGGTCCTCCTGCACCTCGATGAACACGTCCATCTGCTGGCCCGGGAAGACCGGAGCGTCCGCGGGCAACGCATAGAGGATCTGTAGAACGCGCGTATCGGTGCGCTCGGTGGTCTCCCCGGTCAGGTTGCGCTTCGGCGTCACGTACGGCTCGATGCGCACAAAACGCAGCGGGAAACGCCGCCGGGCATCGCCGCGGATGCTGGCCACGGCCCGCGCTCCGGGACGCAGACGGACGGAGTCCTTTTCGTCCACGTCCACGCGCACGTAGTACGGTGGGGCCGCGCCCATCAAAATGAGCGGTTCGGGCGAGGGCGCGGCCACGGCCAGCTCACCGGGACGCACTTTGACTCGCAGGATGATGCCCGAAACAGGCGCTCGCACGGTGAAGCGGTCCAGCTCGGCAACAAGGCGATCGCGCTGCCGTCTGGCTTGCTCGAGTTCGGCTTCGGCGACGCGAATATCCTGCTGCCAGGCGCCGGCGCGCAGCAGCGCCAAGGTGGCTTCCGCTTCCTGGACGCGGGCCCGCGCCGCCTCAACCGCCCACTTGCGCCGCTCTAGGTCCTCGGCGCGGACAGCGCGACGGTCGGTAACCGCCTCGATCCGGCGAAGCTGGCTTTCAGCGTCGGCCAGTTCGGCGCGGGCCTGCGCCATACGCGCCTCGGCGGGCGGAATCTCCTCGGCCCGCGGCGCCTGGCGCAAGCGCTCGAGGCGGGCGGCAGCCAGTTGGACGCCAGCCTCGCGCAAGGCCAGCTCCGCGCGCAGATCGCGGTCATCCAGGCGCAGCAGCGGCTGCCCCTGCCGCACCCGATCGCCCGGACGCACGTACACCTCGGCGACCAGCGCAGTCACGGGCACTCCGATCGCGATGTCTTCCGAAGCGGTTTCTACCATTCCCACGCCGGCCAACTGCTGCGGGAATGCCGAAGCAGGCGGCGGAACGACCGGATCCGCCTGCACCTGCTCCGGTCTCATGGCTTGAACGACAAGAATCGCCAGCGTCAGGCCCGCAGCGCCGAGCGCCGGCAAACCATATTTCAAGAGCAAACCGAAATTGACGCGCACTTAACGAACTCCTGTAGCTTCCGTTACCTTGACGATGACGCCGTCATTGATCTCTGCGACCGTGTCGGCGAATTCCAGGATGCGGAAGTCGTGGGTAACCACCAGCACTGCCCGGTCGGGACTGAGCGCGTGCTTGCGCAGCAATTCCATGACGCGCCGCCCGGTAGGCCCGTCCAGCGCGGAAGTCGGCTCATCGCAGATGATCAGCCGGGGCGACTGGATCATGGCTCGGGCAAAGGCCGTGCGCTGCTGTTCACCGCCGGAGAGTTTGCTGGGCAACTCGTCCGCGCGGTGACCCATGCCCAGATCGGCGAGCAAGCCACGCGCCCGCTCCACCGCTTCCCTGCGCGGCACGCCGGCGGCCAGCAGCGGAACGGCCACATTCTCGGCCGCGGTCAGAGCCGGGATCAGGTTGAACTGCTGGAACACGAAGCCCAGGTTGCGCAGACGAAACAGCGCCGCTTCGCCGTTGCGGAGTCGGGCCAGATCGTGCCCGAGCACCGTGACGGAGCCGCTGTCGGCCCGCAGGAGCCCGGCGATGATGCTGAGCAGCGTGGTCTTGCCAGAACCGGATGGTCCCAGCAGGTAGGTCATCTGGCCGTAGCGCACGTCCAGATCCACACCGCGCAACACCTGCAGCCGGGTGGGGCCACTGCCGAACGACTTCCAGACGGAACGCACGGCGACGGCGATCCCATTTTGCGCGCTCGATTGCACGTTCACGATCGGCTCCCTCATCCGCGAAAGACCACCGCCGGTTCGAGCACCACCACCCGCCGGACGCTGAGGGCGGTGGCAAGCAAGACTACGATCAGCACCGTGCCGCCGGTCAAGAGCATGACTTCGGGCAACAAGCGGAAACCACGAAGCTCGAGGTTATTTCTGGTGAAGTAGAAAAACGCCGCCGTAACAGCGATGCCGATCCCATAGCCCACCGCCAGCACGATGAGCGCCTGCAACAGAAGCATGCGCACGATCCGCCCGCTGGTTACTCCGATGGCTTTGAGCGCCCCGAGATACTTCATATTTTCGAGAATGAACAGCGAAAAGGTCTGACCCGAAACCAGGGCGCCGACTAACAGCGCGATCGAGATAGTAATTCCGAAATTGATGGGTATTCCGGTGTTGCGAATGTAATACCAGATGGTTTCCCAACCGAAGGCATCGCTGGTCAACGCTTTCAGCCCGGTGGCCGCGGCGATGCGCGCCGCCAGCTCCTCATCGGAAACACCGGCGCGCGGGCGCACGAGCACATAGGAGAGACTACGCGGTTCGCGGCCTGCCATGTCCGGCGCCTCGCTGTAGCGCGCGTACACGATGGGAAGATTCACGAAAGGAGGAGAACTGTCCACGACGGCGCCAACGCGCACGACCAGCGGCCCCACTTCGAGCTCGGCTCCGGTGCGGTAGGGCTGTCCAGGAAAGAAAAACTCGTAACCCAGACGGTCCAGGACAATGGTGCGGGGAAACTGCAAGGCGCGCCAATCGCCGGCCAGGAATTTCCGCGGCAGGCCGACGAGACTGACATCGTCCAGCCCCAGTAAGGTGGCGTTGCGGAACGTCCCGTCCGGCCCCTTGATGCGGGCCACGGCCTTGAACAAGGGCACGGCCCACTCGACGCCGGGCACGGCGCGCACGCGGTAGAGATCGGTGGAACGGAGCGCTCGCACCTCGTCGAAGTAGCGAGTCTTGGGATCCATGACCCACACCCGAGCCTCGCTCACGTCGCGAATCTGGGAGCGGGTCCGGTCCAACAGGCCAACGAAGATCGAGACCTGGTGGGACATCAGCAGGGTGGAGAAGGCGATAGCCAGGACCAGTCCCAGATACTTGCTGCGGTCCCCGGTCAGCATCTGCCAGGCGATGAAGGCCAGGCCCCGATCGCTTCGGACTTGCATCCTACCTATATAGATTGAACAGTGTTCAATCGAGATACAAATTTTTTTCGGGGAAAATGGCGGCGCCCGAAATGCCGGCAAGCAACACCTGGAGATGGCGCCGAATCAAACGGCTGCGCGCCACGAAAGGAAAACCGCGGGCGGAATTGAGGAAGTGGGCCAGGCCGTGCACGCCCGCAAGCAGGCATTGGGCCAGTTCGGCGGGATCGGCATCCGGATCCCGGATCAACCCCGCGCGCCGGCTTTCCTCGCAGAGTCGCAGCAGCCATCGGTAACTGGCCATGCCGTGGGTCCGGAAGACCTCGAGCAGGCGAGGTGGCAACGGGTGGTCGCGGTGGCGGAAGAGAAACTCGTACTCGTGCGGATGATGGAGCGCCAGGTCAATATAGGCGCCGAGGGCCTTGTGCAAGCGTTCGAGCGGCGTACCCGGACCGCCGGCGCATTGTGCCAGACGTTTTTCCAACTTGCCCAGCGTCTGGCTGACCAGTTGGGCGAGCAGCTCCTCTTTGCTGCCGTAGAGATGGTAGATCATGCCGGGCGAACATCGCGCCCGCCGCGCGATGGCCCGGACCGAGGCGCCCTCGTAGCCGCGCTCCAGAAACAGGTCGCGCGCGGCGCCCAGGATGCGCTCGCCGATCGCGAGCGAAGCCGCGCGCGATCCCTTACTGCTTGATGATGGTGCCGTCACGTCGGCGGACCTCGCCCCAGCCCCCGTTGAGCCGTTTGCGCTCGCCTGACTCGAAGCTTCCGAACGGATACCTGGCGGCCGCTTTTTCATCCACCTCGATGCCCCATCCGGGCGCCTCGTTGGCGTACAGGTAGCCGTTTTTCATCTCGGGGCAGCCGTGGAAGACCTCGCGCACGCGCTCGTTGAACGGCGTGTACTCCTGGATGCCGAAATTCCAGCAGGCCAGATCGAGCGCGATGTTGCAGGCGTGGCCGATGGGCGAAACGTCGCCCGGTCCGTGCCAGGCTGTCTTGACGCCGTAGATCTCGGCGTGGGCAGCCATCTTGCGGCAGGGCGTCAGGCCGCCGGCTTGCGAGACGTGCACGCGGATGTAATCAATCAGCCGCTCGGCGATGAGCGGCGTCCACTCGTGCGGGCTGTTGAAGAGCTCGCCCATGGCGATCGGCGTGGCGCACTGCTGGCGCAGAAGGCGGAACCAGCCAATATCCTCGGGCGAGACGGGATCCTCGAGGAAGAACAAACGGAATCGTTCGCAATCCTTGGCGAATTGCAAGGCCTGGGTGGGCGAGATGCGCTCGTGCACGTCGTGCAGCAACTCGATCTCGTCGCCCAACTGCTTGCGGCATTCCTCCAGCAGCTTCAGCGTGCGGCGGATGTACACTGCGGGCTCGAAGACGGGACCGGAATGAAGCGCCTCCACGCGCGCTTCGCCGCGGCCGGCGCCATAAGCCGCCATGCCCGGGATGCCCACCTGCACGCGGATGTGGCGGAAGCCCTCCGCCATGAGCTTGCGTGCGTTTTCGATGACCTGCGGGATGTCGGGACCGGATGCGTGCGCGTAACAATCCACCGCCTCGCGGCACTTGCCGCCGAGAAGCTGGTAGACGGGCATTCCGGCCTGGCGGCCTTTGATGTCCCACAGGGCCATGTCCACTCCGCTGAGAGCGTTGTTGAGCACGGGGCCGTTGCGCCAGTAAGAAGAGTTGTAACAGGCATGCCAGGTGTCCTCGATGCGATCCGCCGGTTTGCCGAGCAGAAAGGGCTTGAGATATTTCTCGACTGCCGCCACCACCAGTTCGGCGCGCTGGGTGAAGGTGCCGCAACCGTAACCGTACAGACCGTCCTGGTCGGTCAGGATCTTCACCACGACGAGCCGCAAACCGGCCGGCGCGGTGGCGATCACCTGCACGTCGCGGATACGTGGCGACGGCATGCCGCGCGTGGCCCGTTCCACACGCTCCTGGGCGGCGAGCTGCCGGGCGGAGACAGCGGCGCCCAACCCACCCACCGTTCCGCGCAACCAATCCCTGCGTCTCATGAGGCCTCCTTTTGTCTTTCCTCGATCATACGACGGAGGTTTTCCATCTCGCGCTGCAAGCGGCGCTCCCGGCCCGCGAGCGCCACCACGTAAACGGCCAGGATCAGCCACGCCGCCAGGAAACCATAAAACATATACAGAAAGTTCCGTTCGTCCATACCCGCCTCCTTCAAAGCGCGTGCGCCATGCGCCGCAGGGCCTCCAGTTCGCGCTGACGCCGCTCCTGGCGCAAACGGATCCCGGCCATCGCGGCGCCCAACAGCAGCAGCGGAACCCAATTGAGAAAAAGCGTGTTCCAGTAAGCCGGGTCCATGGAGCCGCCGCCCCAGACCACCGGCTGCGGGTGCTGCGTCCGCCACCAGCGGATGGAAAAGAACACGATGGGCACGTCCACACTGGCGAAGATCGAGAACACGGCGGCGATGCGAGCGCGCTGCGTGGGTTCCTCCACCGCATGCCGCAGCATCAGATAGCCGGCGTACAGCAGCCAGCAGACCAGCATCGAGGTCAGCCGCGGATCCCACGTCCACCAGATGCCCCAGATGATGCGGGCCCAGATCATTCCCGTCACCAGATTGGCGGCGGCGAAGGCCAGACCGACTTCGGTGACCGCCACAGCGAAGGCGTCGTAGCGAAGGTCCTTGCGCACCAGGTACAGCACGCTTGCCACCGCGGCAGCCAGAAAGCCGAGGAACGCAGTCCAGGCAGAGGGCACGTGGAAAAAGATGATCCGGAAAATGGGGCCTTGCGAAACCTCGTCCGGCAGCACGAGCAACATCACGTAGAGGTTGTAGGCGAGCAGGATCGCCGCCACGATGCAAAATGCGATCAGCGTTTTCTCCCGCATTGGACCGAACTCCCTCAGCCCACCAGCGCGGTCTCCGCCAGCGTCAGAGCCAGGGCCGTGAAGATCAGATCGAAACCGGCCAGCAGGCGAAGCCAGACCATCATATCCGAGGCCAGCGGCTCACCCAGAGCGAGGGGACCGCTAAGCTGCACCGCCGCCAGCAGCGCCGGGATCAGCACGGGATAGACCAGCAGCGGCAACATCAGCTCGCGCAGTCGCAGGTTCACGGTGAGCGCACTGAACAGCGTCCCCACTACCGTCAGCGCCCAGGTTCCCAGCGCGATGACGCCTACCAGCGGCCAGAACCGCCGAGTCCACGGCGCGTTATAGAAAATGCCGAAAACCACGAGGCTGACCAGCTCCACCGCCATCAGCAGCAACCAGTTCGCCACCGCCTTTCCCAGATAGAGTGCCGGGGCGGAGATCGGCGCCGCGATCAGCGCATCCAGACAATCGTTGGGCAGCTCGCGGGCGAAGCTGCGAGTGAGAATCAAGGCGCCCGCGAAAGCGAAGACCAGCCACAGCAAGCCGCCCGCCAGCGCCCGCGTTTCTTCCGCCGTGGGATCGAAAGCGAAGCTGAAAAGCAGCAGGATCACCACGGAAAAGGCGAGCGACGCATTGAGCGCTTCCTTGGTGCGCAGTTCAGAGCGCAGGTCCTTGGCTGCGATCGCCACAGCGCCGCCGAGAAATCCGGGTTGCGCCCGCGCCG
>JAPWUP010000152.1 GCA_028275505.1 Bryobacteraceae bacterium | reverse complement strand
ACCCAGCCGCTCTGGTAAGTCACGTCGTAGTTGATCTGCCAGCCGCCAATGATGTGGTTCAGGAAGCCGGGAACATTGGCGCCGAACCTCCGCCCGCGACCGAACGGCAACTCGTAAATGCCGACAATCACGAACTTCTGAGGCGCGTCTATGTTCTGGTCCGACTCCTTGACCAGGCGCGTGTTCTCCCAGTTGGAGAGAACGAAGTCCTGCGCATTGAGCACCCGGATCTGGCGGAGGTTCTTGCCGATGTTGTAACTGGACAAGAAACTCAGCCCGTGGGAAAGCCGCTTCGTCACCTTGATGGCCATGCCATGATACTGGTTGCGACCCAGCGGCACGCTGTACAAGGTGACGCCGCTGTACTGCGGATAGGCGCGCCAGAGCACCTGCCGCTGCACAGTGGGACCGTTCAGCGCTGCGTTGTTCGGGATCAGGCCAGCCATGGGATTGGGCACCTGGCCGGTGTAATAAGCGGTGTCTATAGCGCCCGTGGCCGTGCGACGGCCCATTTCGCTGGCCGGGATGTAATTCAAACCAAAAGCCAGCGAGACCCGGCGCGTCGTGTTCCCGCTGTAGCCGATCTCGAACAGGACTCCGCCCGGCAACTCGCGCTGGATATCGAAAGAGTACTGGTGGCTGTACGGCAAGCCGCGGTTGCGTATATAACTCGGTACGCTTTCACCCAAAAAGCTCGCCGCGCCCTGGCTTGTGCCAATGGGATCCAGAAGTTTGCCGCCATAGGTTACATAAGGATTGGCAGTCTTCAAGCCGGGCACGGGCCGCAGGCCGTCGGTCGTCACCACAGCAGTGGTCGTACGGCTGAAGCCCGCGGTTGAGCCCACCGTATCGTCGCCCATGTAGTAGAGGCCGTAACCGCCCCGTACGACGAGTTTCTCGGCCAGGCGGTACGCGGCGCCGATGCGCGGCTGCCAGTTATTCTTGTCCGCATCCAGCAAGGTTCGCGGCTGACCCTGAAAACCGGCAAAGCGGATCTGGCCTTTCAGGTCGAGGCCCTTCACTTTGTCCGCGATCGGGCTGGGAGCATAGAGGTCCAGACCATTGACCTGCCGGTTGAACCGTTCGAGGTTGCCCGTCTCGGTGTCCCAGCGCAGGCCGAGGTTCAAGGTCAGCCGGGAGCTGACCTTCCAGTCATCCTGGATGAAGCCGGCGTAGTAGAAATGCCGCCAGGCCGGGTCAATGTTCTTTTCGACAAAGGCGGCGCTGGGTAGCCCCAGCAGCATGGTCGCCAGGCTGTTTCCGGAAACGGCGTCGGCGCGGAGCGCATTAGCTTGCGTCCAGTTCCTGCCGAAGTACCAGTAGCCGGAAGGATAGCCGCGTCCGGAATCATTACGATTGTACTGGCGGGCATCCGCGCCGAACTTCAGGAAGTGCCGGCCGAGGACCTTGTTGAAGTTGGGCTGCAAGCTATAGGTATCGCGAGTGCCCGGTCCAAAGGCGTTGGAGCCAACCGATTGGTAGCCCTCCAGATCGAACCGCGGAAACTGGTATTTGGTGAACTGCGCCACCAGGGCAGGATCAATGCCCAACTGCTTGGGATCGTAACCGGCGCCAATCGAGCTGCCGCCGGCGTCCTCCCAGCGTGTCAGGCCGAAACGCAGGTCGAAGGTCATGCTGGGCGACAGCGTCGAGGTCCAGTTCATCATGATGTTCCGCCCGTTGCGGAGCAAGGGTGCGTTGCCGGTCGGCTCGGCTGGGTTATTGAGGCCAAACACGATGGCCCGGAATTCCTGGAAGGGGTTCTCGCCGTAGCGGAAGAATACGGTGTTGCTGGAGTTGATGACCAGGTCGGTGCGGCCTACGAACTGGTCGAAGCTCGCGATCCAGCGCGAAGGATACGGGTAATTGTTGATGCGCGCGGGGCCAACGCCGGGGGCGGAAGGCGGTGGGTAGTAGGAGAGAACCTTCACCGCCACCGGATCAATCATGCTGGAGGGAATCCGGTTGCCCGGGAAGGGAGTGCGCGTCCCGTCCGGCTGGGTGGTCCATGGATCGTAGATCAGGATCTGCTGGCCCGCGGCGTTGTAAAGCTGGGTAAAATCGCCCCCGCGGATTTCCATGATCGGGAAAGTCTTCACGTCCGGATCCGCCGTGCGCTGCCGCATGCTTTCCCAACTCAGCATGAAGAAGGCCCGGTTCCGCGTGTCCACGAGTTTGGGAATGTAATAGGGGCCGGAAACCATGGCGCCGAAGTGGTTAATGTGATTGGGCGCTTTGTAACCTTTGGGGTAGAAGATCCCTCCGACAGTCTGAGGCTGATTGAGCTCGGTCTGGTTGGCGTTCAGCTTGTCGTTCTGGAAGTACTCGAAGAGCGTACCGTGAAACTCGTTGGTGCCGCCCTTGGTAACGATGCTGATGACGCCGCCGCCCGTTCGCCCGTACTGAGCATCGTAGGTGTTAGTCAGGACCTTGAATTCCTGCACCGATTCGGTGGTGGGGACGCTGATTACGATATACTCGGCGCGTACGTTGCTGATACCGTCGAGCAAGACCTCATTGGTCCTCTCGCGGCCCCCTCCGATGGATATGCCCGAGGTGCCGAGAATATCGAACGAGCGCAAATAGCGCCAGGAGCCGCTCTTGATCACACCCGCCGCCGCCCAGGCGATCTGGAAGGGATTGCGGCCCTGGGTGGGCACGTTGGCGATGATCTCCTGCGCCAGCACCTGCGACCGCGTGGCCGTCTCGGTCTGCAATTGGGAAACCGAGGCGGTCACGGTCACGCTTTCGGTGAGGGCGCCGAGCTCGAGCTGCACATCCAGACGCAGCCGGTCCAGCGCCTGAAGCACGATGTTCTCGCGCACGAATTTCTTGAAGCCGCTCTGTTCGACGGTCAGGCGGTAGGTTCCAGGCGCCAGAAAGGGCGTGACGTAGTTGCCGGATTCGTTGGTCTTGGTGGTGACGGAAACGTTCTGAGCGATGTTGGTGACGGTGACGGTCGCGCCGGCCACGGGCGCGCCGCTGGGATCGGTGACGATGCCCGTGATGGAGGCGCGCACTTCCTGCGCAGAGGCCAGTGCGGCGCTCACCACGAGCAGGCAGAAACCTCTAAGCAGTTGCCCCACAGCAAACTCCTTTCCAAACCGAAGTGGCCGGACGGAAGCACGTGTCCGGTCCGCACCAGTATACACCTGTGCGCGCCCCGCCGCCAAGCCCCCGTCGAAACCGCGCACCCCCGCCCGGCCCGCCTCGCTGTCGCCGCCCCCCACCCTGGCTTGGCTGCCAACCCCCGCGTCACCGCAAGACCGCCAACCTCAGCGCGCCGCTCCTCGCATCCCGGCTTACCGCCAGTTCCTTCCAGACCACGGTCGAACGACCGGCCTCATCCACCGTCGAGGCTCGCAGCCGGTACCGTCCCGGCCTCTCGATGCGGAATCCCATCTCGACCAGGGCGCCCTCCTCGGTCCTGCGCACGGCCGGCCTAAGCCCTTCCGGCGCAAGAAAGCGATAGTCTTCTTCTCCGGGACCATAAAGCTCCCACGCCACCATCGCGTTGTGATAAACGCCTTCCGGATCCGCGCCGTGCGTGTAGTAAACGGGCGCCGTCGTTTCCACAACCTTCGCGATCGCCGTCACCGCCAGCGACGCCGCCTCCTCGCGCGCCGTGAGGGACACTTCGAGTCGCGGCGGCAAACCGCCCGGGCGCTCCGCCTGCCGCGGCCCCTCCAGCACGTTTGTCCTGCCGCCCGAGCGAATTTCCACCTTGCCGTCCTCGCGCACGCGCACAATTTCCCGGTAACCCCACACTGGGATTCCCGGCAGGTCCCACGCCAGATCGAAGGAAATGCCGAGCCTTTGTGCCCTCTCGATTTCGGCAAAAAAGTTATACATGACTCTGCGATAACTTACGCCGCTCGAGTTTCTCCGCTCCAGATTGAGCTCGTCCAGACCCCAAAGCTGGCCTCGTCCCATCCGCACGTGTCCCAAGTTGTAACCTGCGGGCAACAGGATCAACACCTCCGCGGCCGTGCGCAGTTTCTCGAGGTCTCGCCGCGGATGGCTCTCGGTGTGCCGTTTCAGGTGTCTGGCCAGCGCCAGATATTCCCCGTACGGCACGCAGGCCAGACGCGCGTTGTCCCAGAAGAAGAAATGCGTCGCTCCGCGGTCATACGCGTAGGTGAGCCAGAACGGCGCGTCGTCGCGTTGCACGGCACCGTAAATGCTCATGCCCCAGCTCTTGCCGGTCAGTCGTGCTGCGCCCCGCAAGAACCCAACGATGATGCTGATCAGCGACAGGGGATCGTCGGGCCGCATTGATACGCCGTAACTCATGTCCATCTCGGGGACCGTGCGCCGCGTCCCGATCCGCCCGGGCGGCTCGAAGACGATGGCCGCCGGGACTTTCGGATCGCGCGACAACTGCCAGGCCGCGGTCGCGATCATGGTCTCCCAACTGAACAGGTTCTGCTGGGTGAAATGCATGTCCCCGAGGTCCACATCCGGGCGCTCCGCCAGCATCTTCATCAGCCTCACCGGTGGTCCCTCTCGCAGCGTCCCTGCGTAATACTCCCGGAACGCCTCGAAGGCGAGCTGCGGCGTGATGGCCTTGCGAAAAGCCGGCTCTTGGGCCAGCCTGGGCCGCAGGACATGATCGCGCGTGCCCACTGCCGGCTCGTCCAGAAAGATCGTCGGCCCCAGGTACTGGCTTCGGTAGAGAAGTTCGGGGTAGGGCAGGTTCTTGCCTGGGCCCCAGTAAAACAGGCCCAGCTCTTCCGCCCATTCCACTTGCTCGCCGTCCGCCATCACGCAGGTGATCCCCGCCTCAGCCATCTCGCGATAGTCGGCGCGGGTCAAACGCACATACTCGTAGTCGGAATCATCCCAGCGCCGTCTGTCGTCCCTGGTGCGAAAGTTGTGCGCGGGTCCGACCAGCAAGTCGGGGCGCAGCGTGACAACACGCGTTCTCTCGGGCGGCGCCACCCTCACCGAGCTCGCGAAGCTTCGGCGGACGTAGCCGTGACCCAGCAGCCGCAAGGTCTCAGGGAAATCTTCGGCGCGGGGTCTGGGCAGGAGGTATTCCCATCCTCCGACACTCGGCAGCACTGCCTCACCCGTCAGCAGATTTCGATACTCTCGCGGCACGCCGTCCCCTTCGCGCAGAATGTAACGCCTGACCTGTTTGCGCGCCTCCTCGCGATCGGGCGCCGGATATCCTCCGCTCTGGATCCACAGCTCGAACCGCGCGCCGTTAGCCTTCTCGGCGCTCAGGTGAATCCAGTCGCCTTCAACGGCTAGCTGGAAACTGACGACCGTGGAAGCTCGGACCGGTCCTTCCCGGGCGAGCCGATAAGTCGCCGTGCCGCCCGCCACCGCTTCCACCACCGTAACCGCGGCAAGCGCGAACCTGAGCAACGCTTTCAGCACCATGCCCCACCATCCAAATCCGACAGCCTACCGCACCCTCGCCGCTTGGATGGTTGGGACCTGAGGCGGCCAGAGGCCCACCCTTGTTACTCGCAGCCGCACGGGCGGCTCGGAGGGCCGCTGCCACGTCACACCGGTTCTTTCAGCCCGGTCGAAGGTTGAGAAGAAGCCGCGGTTCTGCTATTCTCTGTGGGTGGGTTCCTGAAGCGCTCGATAACGCCCACTTGCCGGAGAGGTTCCCATGTCAGGCCATTCGAAATGGGCCACTATCAAACACAAGAAGGCCGCCCAGGACGCCAAGCGCGGTCGGCTGTTCACGCGCCTCATCAGGGAAATTACCATCGCAGCCCGCAACGGCGGTGACCCGGATTCCAACCCGCGCCTGCGTGCGGCCATTCTGGCCGCCAAGGCTGCCAGCATGCCTGCCGAGAACATCCGCCGCGCCATCATGCGCGGCACCGGCGAGTTGCAAGGCGAGCAGCTCGAAGAGGTCATCTTCGAAGGGTACGGCCCCGGCGGCGCTGCGTTGCTCGTCGAGGCCGCCACGGACAACCGCAACCGCACCGTCAGCGAGATCCGGCACATCTTTTCCAAGTACGGCGGCAAGCTGGGCGAGCAAGGCAGCGTATCCCGGCTGTTCGAACGCAAGAGCCAGATCCTGATCCCGCAAGAAAAGATCACCGAAGAGGAGCTGATGGCTCTGGTTCTGGATGCGGGCGCCGAAGACATACGCAACGACGGCACGCATTGGGAGGTGCTCTCCCCGCCGGAAGCCCATGAGGCGGTTCTGAACGCGATCCAGAATGCGGGGATCGAAACGGTCTCAGCCCAGGTGGCCATGATCCCCATCACCACGGTCCGGCTGGAGGGCAAAGACGCACAGCAGATGCTCAAGTTGAGCGAGGCGCTGGAAGAGCACGACGACGTGCAGAACGTCTACGCCAACTACGACATTGACGAAAAGGTGATGGAGGCGCTGGCCCAAGCCTGACCAGCCGCCGGCGATGCGCGTCCTGGGCATTGACTGCGGGGCCGAACAAACAGGGTATGGCGTCATCGAAAGCGACGGGCACCGCCATTGCTTCATAACCGCGGGCGTGATCCGGACCGATTCGCGCCAGCCCCTGCCCGAACGACTCCGCCAGATCGCGGCCGCCCTCCGGAACCTGATCGCCGTTCACGCACCCGACGTGGCAGCCATCGAGGACGTTTTCTGCGCCGCCAATCCCCGAACCGCGCTGCGGCTGGCGCACGTCCGCGGGGTTGCATTGCTCAGCGCAGCGGAGGCCGGCCTGCCTGTAGGGGAATATTCGCCGCTGGAAGTGAAGATGAGCGTCGTCGGTTACGGTCGCGCTCGCAAGGACCAAGTCAAAATGATGGTCCGTTCGCTGCTCGACTTGGAGCAAGTCCCGCATTCCGACGACGCCGCCGACGCCCTGGCGGTCGCCATCTGCCATGCCACCCGCCAGCACGCAATGCCGGCAAAGGGAGGCCGCCCATGAGCCTCCTCCTGCTCGCGCTCGGATGGCTGGCTGCCGCCGCCGACCCCGCCCGGATCGTCTACACCAAATCCTTCCCCGGCAGCAATCCGCCTTATGTAGCGATCCAGCTCGATGAGAACGGTCACGGGGAATACCGCGAAAAGGACGACGACGATCCCCTCCTATTCCAGCTGAGCGAGAAGGAGACTCGCGAGATTTTCGCTTTGGTGGAAAAGCTGGATCGGTTCCGCCGGCCTTTGGAGGCTCCCGGCAAGGTTGCCTTCACCGGCTGGAAAACCTTCCGCTACGAGCGCGGGAACGAACGGCACGAAACGAAGTTCAACTTTTCCCAAGACGCCGACGCCCGCGCCCTCTGGGATTGGTTCGAGCGGATCACCGAAAGCGCCCTCCTGTTGCAGCGACTCGAGCGCGCCGCCCGCTACGACCGGCTGGGAGTCAATCAGGCTCTCCTCGAACTCGAGATGGCCTGGGACCGCAAGCGATTGGTGGCGCCGCAGCAGTTCCTGCCCGTACTGGAGCGCATCGCGCGCAACCAGGCTTACATGCACATTGCCCGGGAACGGGCCTCTCGGCTGCTGGAGGCTTTCCGCGCCAGCTCAACGAGCGGGCCGTAACATGCCCGGAACCCCGATCCACCGCGTCTTTCTGATCGTGCTGGACAGCGTAGGGATCGGCGAACTGCCCGACGCCGCCCAGTACGGCGACCAAGGCAGCGACACGCTCGGCAACTTGGCTCGCCACCGTCCGCTGCGACTGCCGAATCTCGCCCGGCTGGGGTTGGGCAACATCCGCCCGCTCGATGGCATCCCGCCCGACCCTGCTCCGCTGGGCTGTTATGGCCGCTGCGGCCTCGTCTCACCAGGCAAGGACACCACGACCGGGCACTGGGAGCTGGCAGGAATTCATCTGGCGAGGCCCTTTCCCACCTATCCCAACGGCTTTCCTGCCGAGATCATCCGCGAGTTCGAGCGACGGATCGGGCGGCGCACGCTCGGGAATGTGCCCGCCTCAGGCACCGAGATCATCGAGCGTCTGGGCGCCGAGCACCTCCGAACCGGCTGGCCCATCGTGTACACGTCCGCCGACAGCGTCTTCCAGGTCGCAGCCCACGAAGACGTCATCCCGCTGCCCGAGCTCTACCGGATCTGTGAAATCGCCCGCGAGTTGCTGCGAGGTGAGCACGAAGTAGGCCGCGTCATTGCGCGCCCATTCCTCGGTCGCCCGGGCGCTTTCGTCCGCGACCAGCAGAACCGGCACGATTACGCGGTTCCGCCGCCCCAGGGCATGCTGCTGGACAAGCTCGCTGCCGCAGGCGTCCCTGTGCTGGCCATCGGCAAGATCTACGATATCTATTTGGGCCGCGGAATCAGCGAACACCGGAAAACGCGCAACAACGAGGATGGCATGGCCGAAATCGCGCGGGCAGCCAGCGAGTGGCGCCAGGGCCTGGTGTTCGCCAATCTGGTGGACTTCGACTCGCTCTACGGCCACCGCAATGACGTGGAGGGATTCGCCCGCGCACTCGAGGCGGTGGATGCATGGCTCCCGGAGCTGCTGGCCCGGCTGGAGGAACGCGACCTGCTCATTCTTACCGCTGATCACGGCAACGACCCCACCACTCCCTCAACGGACCACAGCCGCGAGTACGTGCCTCTTCTCGTCTACGGTCCCCGGCTCCGCAAGGGCGTCCCGCTGGGAGTCCGTCGTTCGTTGGCCGACGTGGGCCAGACCGTGGCCGACGTTTTTCTCGGGCGCGGGAGCAACTCCCCTGCGCCCGCTCCCATTCTCGAGAAAGGAACCAGCTTTCTGGACGAAATCCTATGAGAACTCCCGTCATGGCGGGCAACTGGAAGATGTACAAAACGCCCGCAGAAACTCGTGCCTTCTTCGAAAAGTTCCTGCCGCTGGTCGAGAACACCAGAGGCCGTCAGATCGTCATTTGCCCCTCGTTCACCAATCTGGCCGCGGCCGTGGAAGCCGCTGCCGGCAGCCAGGTCGAAATCGGCGGCCAGGATCTGTTCTGGATGAAGGAGGGCGCCTATACCGGCGAGGTGTCCGGGCCGATGCTGGCTGCGGTTGGGTGCCGCTGGGTCATCGTCGGCCATAGCGAGCGGCGCCAGTACTTCGGCGAAACGGACGAGACCGTGTTCAAGAAAACGGTCGCGGCTCTGGAAGCGGGCCTGACGCCGATCGTCTGCGTCGGCGAACGTCTGGAAGAGCGGGAGGCCGGCCGCACGGAAGCCGTCCTGCTCGAACAGTTCCGCGACGGCCTGAGCGCACTCACGCCCGAACAGTTCGCGCGGATCGTGATCGCCTACGAACCGGTGTGGGCGATCGGCACGGGCCGTACCGCCACGCCCGAAATCGCGGCCGCCGCGCACCGCTTCCTTCGCGCCCAGGCGCGGGAGCGTTACGGCGAACAGGCCGCGGCGCAACTGCGGATCCTCTACGGCGGCAGCGTCAAGCCGGACAACATCAAAGGCCTGATGGCCGAGGAGGAGATTGACGGCGTGCTGGTGGGCGGCGCCAGCCTCGATCCAGTCTCCTTTGCCGCCATCGTGAACTGCTGAGCCCTCGGGCGCTGCGGAGAACCCACTGGACGAGAAGCCGATCTACGACGAACAGTACGCGGCCGACTACGAGCGGCTCTACGTCCGGCCCTGGAAGACCAAGCACGAACGGAATGCGGCGAATTTGTTTCGGTTGGTCGGCGCGCTCGCGCACAACGAGCGCCCCGTTCGCTGGCTCGATCTGGCTTGTGGACCAGCCTGGCACTTCCGCCGCTTTCCTCGAGGCACGTGGAGGGTCGGAGTGGACGCAAGCCCGGCACAACTGGCGCGTGCCCGCGTTGCCGATCCCGCGGCTCACTTCGTCTGTGCCGATATGGCCAGCCCGGTTTTCGCGCCGCGCTCGTTCGA
>JAPWUP010000215.1 GCA_028275505.1 Bryobacteraceae bacterium | reverse complement strand
AGACCGCCGGCTTGCCCTGGTGCAGGAAACTGGCCCGCGCCGGGATCAGGAGCACATTGGGATGGCTCTCGATAACGATCTCCGCCGTCGCGCTCATGCCGGGCCGCAGCCGGGGATCCACGTTCTTGAGCGTGGCGTGGGCAGGGAAGTACTTTTCCGTAAGTCCGAAGCCGCGGTACACAACCGCGGAGATCGGGCTGATCCAGTCCAGCTCGGCGAGGAATTCCTTGTCGGCAATCGCGTCCACACGAACCCGGACTTGCTGGCCCAACTTGATGCGGCCCCGATCCACCTCCTCCAGCTTCATCTCAATGCGCATGCTGGAGAGATCGGGAATCTCGGCGATGGCGGCGCCCGTCCAGGCCCGGTCTCCCTCCTTGAAAGGCGGCGGCATGGAGCCGAACGATCCGCCCGCGCGGAAGTTGGGCAGGATGTTCACGATCCCGTCAATGGGGGCCGTGATCACCATCTTGCTCAGGTAGTCCTTGGCCCGCTCCATGTCGCGCACGGCCTTGTTCTTGCTTTGCTGGAGCCGCTCGATGTCCGCCTGTTGCGTGACCTTGTGGGACTTGATGATGGTTTTGATCTGGGTGAGGTTGCCCTCGGAAATGCCCACATTGATCCAGTTCTTGGCCCCCTCGATCTCCGAGAGAATCTCGGCTTTGCTGGCCTCCAGTTTGGCCCGCTCCAGATCGTACTCGGCCTGCATCAGGCTCATGGCGTCCTGCTCATCAATGATGCGGTGCGAGGCCTGGGTCTGGATGATCTGGCTGTCGGCCGTGCGCACGCTGGTGGCGCGCTCGAGATAGTACTGCTCCTGCTGGGCAGTGTCGAACTCGACGACCACGTCCCCTTTCTTGACCGGCTTGCCCGACTCGGCCAGTCGCACGATGCGCGGATCGGGCACTTGGGGCGCGGTCAGGATCACGGAACGCGTAGAACGGATTTCGCCACGCGTGCGAACGCTGATCAGGAAGTCGCCGCGCCGGACCCGCGCAGTCGGTATCTCGACCTCCGTGACGCCAGCGTAGTAGTAGGCGGCGTAGCCACCGCCCCCCAGCAGGACCAGCGCCACCGTCCAGCCGATGATCTTGCTGCGGCGGGACGGGCCTGCCTTGCCCAGTCTCGGTTTGGATTTCAGGTTCTTGGACGCCACAGCTTACTTACCCCCTACCGGCGGCCGCTCCAACGCAATGACCTCGCCAGGCCGCAAACCGGAGCGCACAGCCGCATAAATGTGATTTCTGACGCCCAGCTCGACCGGGCGCCGCTCCCAGCCGCCGGGTTTTTGCACGAAGACGTAGGGAACGCCATCCGGGGAATCACGGAAAATTCCCGCCAGCGGCGCCACCACAGCGGAATCTTCTTCCTCCAGGACCACGTCGGCGCTCACCGACAGGTCGGGGATCACGCGCGGATCCAGCTTGTCAATCTTGAGCACAACCGGCACTTCCTTGACGTAGGAAGCCCGGAAGCCGCCCGAGGTGGGCATGGGCGCAATGGCATGGACATGGGCGGGCAACTCCAGATCCGGATAGGCATCGAAACGGATCCTGGCCCGCTGGCCGATGCGGAGCCGCTCCACGTCCACCTGATTGGCCCGGGCCTGCACGAGCATGGAACTCATGTCCACGATCCGCATGAAAAGCATGCCGGGCTGCAACTGATCGCCGGCCTGGATGCGCGCCATCTCGCCGCTGCGAAAGATGCTCTCCATGACCACGACGCCGTCAATGGGCGCGCGTACCAGCAAGCGGTCAGCATTGGCTTCGGCGCGCCGCAGCTCATTCAAAGCCTGCTGGCGTTCCAGCTCGGCGATGCGGCGGTCCGCGGCGTAGGTAATCTCCTTCAGGCTGACCTCATTGAGCAGTTGCTTGTACTTGGCTTCGGCCTGCTCGGCAAGCAACTTCAGCCTCTCGGTCATGATGGCCGATTGCACGGGCACCGTCTTTAAGTCAATGCGGGCCTTCTCCAGATCTGCTTTCGCTGCCTCGATGCTCTGCTGGTGGCTCTTGCGCTCCACCTCGAGGTCCGCTTCCAGGATGCGCATCCCGGCCTCTACCTGGTCCATAGTGGCGCGGTAATCGTCGAGCCGCGTGAGCATGTACTGGCGGTCGAACTCGGCCACCACGTCGCCTTTGCGCACGAAGGTGCCCGGGGGAACCACTTTTTCCAAGGTGAGCGTAAAATCGCTGCCGCCGCGGGAAAGACCGAGGCTGAAGCCGCCGCCTCCGCCTCCGCTGCTACCGCTGCTACCGCCGCCCCCGGTGGAAGCGCTTGTGCGACCGCCTCCGCCCACGCGAGCCAGAGTCATGCCGCCCACGGAGCGCACCAAGGAACCAGAGGCCGAACCGCTGCTCCCACCGCCTCCACCTGCGCTCGCTTGCTCCGAGCCGCCGCTCTCGCCGCTGGTGGATGCCGTGCTCGTCCCACTGGTGCTGGCCTGAGAGGCTGTGGAGGCCGAGGTCGTGGTGGACGAACTGCTGGTGCTGGTGCTGGCGAAGGTCCCCGAGATCGAGTAGGTGCGAGAAGTCCGCGAGGCGATGCTTACGTTCAATCCGGCGCCCCCGCGGCTGCCCCGCAACTGGGGAGCCACCAAACCGGCGTAACGCTCCGCAGCTGTGACGCCCGTCAGACGGATCGTATGTTCCACCCGCCCCTGGTGAACCTTGGCGGTACGGATTGCGGCGGCCGCAGGCCTCACGGGCCGGGCAGACTTCCACGCCTGCCAGGCCCAGATACCGCCCAGCGCCGCCAGGACTCCCGCAACAGCCAGCCCGACCGCCACCCGTTTGGCCCGGCGCCGGCTATCCGCTTTGCGTTGTTTGGGATGGCTCGTCATGGCCGCCACTCGCGGGGTACAGTTCAGCGCTTGCACCCCGGGATTGCTCGCCCAGAACTAAAAGACGATAGTACCGCAGTCGAGGTTATTGCCCCGGAGCGCCAATCCTTTAGATGCCGTCGCCGGGCGCCGGTTCCTTGGAGCGGCGCCCCTGCCGGCTCAAAGCAATGGCGCGCGCCGCCAGGTGCCGCAGGCGGTTGAAGCACTCGAAGGTTCGCGCCTCGGGATCCCGCCCCTGCCCCGTGCGCTCCGCGTACAGGCACCCGACCAGGACGTCATCCACGACAATCGGGAAAAGTCCCAAGCAACTGACGCCCCGCTCCCGCAACCCCCGGACCTCTTCCTGCGAGAGCGGATTCTCCACCGAGAGCAGGAGGGTGCGGCGGTTCAGCAGGGCCTGACTGAGCAGGCCGTTCCCCGGCCCCACTGCGAGCCGAAATCGCTCGCGCAGAGCGTCAACTCCCTCGCCCAAGCCCATGCGGCCCTGCATGGTTTCCGAGGCGGGATCTAACAGGCAGAACAGAACGCGATCGAAGACCTCGCTGCGATAGATCGCTTCCACGATCATGAGGATGATCTGACTGAGTTCCCAATCGCGCCTCGCCGAGAGGACCCACTCGATCTCCTGGGTGAGCTCTTCCAGAGCAGCTTGTCCGCAGGAGGGCGCAACCAGTGCCGATTCGAGCGGAACCGAACCGCCCCAGTCTTCCAGCACCGCCTCCGTGTGTCGCTTCAGTCTGAGTTCGTCCAGCGGCACGCGAAGAATGGCGAAGGTTTCCCGCGTCTCCTGAATCCCGGCTTCGATTATGCCGCGAACGCTTTCCGGATCCAGGCCGAGCTGCGGACCAAATTCTTCGATCACCCGGCGCAGGCGTGTGCGCCCGGCGGAGGGATCGCTGCGGTGGACGGCGGTGGTCATGGCGTGGCTGCAAGCGGCAATTCTGGCGAGCAGGCCGGTTGTTCCCTGGCTGGTCCGCAGGGCGGCTGGATCCATGGACTGGATGACCCGCTCCGGCAAGTTCCACTCGCGGCAGGCAGCCTGCGCCAGGTCCGCGTATCGGAAGCCGAGTACCCTCAGCGCAGCCTCGTCTTCGCTGCAACGCCGCTCCCTCATCAGCACCAGAATGGAGGCGTACTCCCGCGGTTTGTAGCATGCCGTCAGGACCTCGCCCAGGTTGTGAAACATGCCGCAGATGTAAGCCTCCTCGCGGCGGGGGTAACCTGCACGAGCCGCAATCTCCCGAGCCTGCGCGGCGGTGAGCAGTGACAGCAGCATCAGTTGCTTCAAACCCGGTGAGTGCCGCCGGTAGTGATCGAACAGGAGCAGGCTTGCAGCCAGGTTCCGGATGGCGTCGGCGCCCAGCAAGGCGACCGCGTGCGATACGCTGACGATGGGCTTGCCGGAGCGGTTGTAGTGCGCCGAGTTGGCCGTGCGCAGGATCTTCAGCGTGAGACTGAAGTCCTTTAGAATGATGCCGGTCAGGCGGCGCAGGGAGGTCTCTTCGTCATCCAGGACTTGCATGAGCCGGGAGATCTGGTGGGCAAAGGCGGGAAAATCGGGCTCCTGCCGGATTTCGCGCAAGCAAGCCGCGACGCGCTGCTCCCGGCTGCTGTTGGGCACCATCGCGATAGCGCCACTCACAAAGAGGGCCTCCCCTCATCCCTCATCGCCCGAAGCCGCCGGCGTCTTGAGCGCCAACAAAAAAAGCGCCCCGGCACGCCGGGGCGCGGAGGTTCCGGACGAGTCGGTCTCAGAAAGTGATCCGGGCGGAAAGCTCGATGTTGCGCGGGCCGACCTGCGGTCCGGTGATTTGCCCGAAGAACGGGCTGGAGAGGTCGGTCACCGGGTTGCCACGGCCGTGGCGGTTGAACGGGTTCAGGAAGACACCGCGCAGCTCGAAGCTCTTGCTCTCGTCAATCTTCCAGGTCTTTTCGATGCCGATGTCTTCGCCGGTATAGTGCGGCCCGCGAATGTTAGGCAGCACCGGACCGAGCGTGCCCAGGCGCTGAATCACGTTACGCCCGCCCGGATGCACGGGCGGCAGCGCGAACGCGTTGCGATTCAGGTAGGCCACGCCGCCCGGTACGCCACGGAAGTTGATCGGTGCGTCGTGGTTGATAATGATCTTCTCCCCGGGCACCAGATCGGGCCGTGCTGCGCCCAGCGGGTTGGACACCAGGCCGCCCACGGAAATCGAGAGCGGCGAGCCGGAGCGGATCTGGTGGTTCGCCGTCAGGTTCCAGCCGCCCAAAACCTGGTTGGCCACCTTGCCCAGATCCCAGCGACGGCCCTTGCCCACCGGGATCTCGTAGATCCAGGTGAGTTTGAAGTAATGCGGGTACCCGTAGCTGTTGATGCTGCGCTCCAGGCGGCGGTTGAAAACGTCCGCCGGCCAAATCCCATCCAAGGCGCTGGGCGATAGCGAGATCCATTTCGACCAGGTGTAAGCCGCCAGCACGCCGAGGCCCTGTCGGAAGTGTCGCGTCAGCTGCATCTGGAGCGAGTTGTAAAGGGAGGTGCCGAAGTTGGCGAACTGCTGGCCGATGCCGGTGTACTGCGGGAACGGCCTGAGAGCCTGGAGAACCGTACCGGTGAAGCCGGGGTAGGGCTGCGGAACGCCGGAGGCGGGCGTCCACGGATCGGTGAGAGTCTGTCCCATGGCCAGCACGCTCACAGGCACGGCGTTCAGTTCGTCGAGCCCTTCCGCTTCCAGCCGCGTGCCCTTGTTGCCGATATAGTTGATCTCGAGCACGAAGGACTGCGGCAACTGGTACTGGAAGCCCAGGCTCCAGTTCTGCACGTAAGCCAGGCGGTTCGAGTCGCGAGCGAAGTAATTTACGCCCGTGCCGTTGGCAATCGAGGGGTCTTTGTTAGGCAGCGTTCCGCGGAAGTCCGGGTAGCGATCGTGCAACCACATCACCGGCTCCTCGGTGAAACGCAAAGGCACGGTGGCTGAGCTGACGGAAATGGTGCCGTTGAAACCGTATCCGCCCGCAAAGCCCCAGTCGTAGCTCAGCGGCGCCGTCGAGTTGATGCCGTAGCCGGCACGGAACACCAGCTTGTTGCTGATGGCGTAAGCCAGGCCGAACTTGGGCGACATCAACCACCAGTAGCGATCCTGGAAGCTCTTGCGGTTCAGCTCGTCCACCCAAACGAGAGCGCCGGGACGGTTGCCCGCGCGCGGGTTCTGCCGATCGAAGCTGAAATTCGCCTGGCGGCGCGCCACTTCGAACAGCCCTCCGACCGTCTCCCAACGCAGACCGAGGTTCAGGGTGAGCTTCCGCGTGATCTTCCAGTCATCCATGAAGTACCACCCGGTGGAACGCCAGCGGTGGCCGAAATAAGTGGTCACAACTGCCCGGCTGCTGCTGGAGACAGCGCCCAGCAGGAAGCTGGCGAAGGAATGACCGGTTTGCGTGGTGAAACCGGGCAGTGCGGTCTGCGCGGGGGAGAAGTAGAACTGGCCTGATTCGCCGCCGCGCGGGCGCGTGTTGTAGTAGTAGCGACGCTGCTCGAGGCCGAGCTTGAAGTTATGCTTTCCGCGAATGATGGTCACGTCGTCCTGGTAGATCGTGGAACCGTTGTAGCTGCCGCCGGCCAGGT
>JAPWUP010000344.1 GCA_028275505.1 Bryobacteraceae bacterium | reverse complement strand
CCCAATCGCCCGCCCGCGCCGATGCCCCGGCCCTGATAAACGGCGCCGTCCGTGAACCAGAGCGCCGGGAAGTGGGTGCCTGGCACATTCTGAAGGCCGATCTTCTGGGGCCAGCCCTGATCCACGAACACGCTCTGGTTCTTGTTGCCGAAGCGGTTGTAGCCGGCCGCCAGGTGGTTGAGCACAGTGGGGCTGATGGTCCAGTCGTAGGCCACGCGGCCCAAGGTTCCCGGCGTTTCCTGCCACTGGTAGACTCCGGTCGGAGTCCCCGGAGGCTTGCCCCACCGCCCGGCGGGCGAATTGTTCCGCGCGCGGAAGTTGCGGTTGAAGGTCACCGCGAGGCGGTGGCTTGCTGAGAAGTTATGGTCACCGCGAATGGTGAGCATCTTCTCGCCGAACACCGGGCAGCAGCCCGCGATGTTGGGAATGTTGTTCAGCATCGTGTCGAAGATCGGATCGGTGATCGGCGCCAGCTCCAGGATCTTCTGCGAGACCGGGCTCCAGCGGTTCTTCGGAACGATGTTGCCCGGGAACGGATCCCGCACCCACGTGTTGCCGACCTGTCGAGAGGTCGTGGGGTCGTAGATGGCGCCGAAGACCACGGGGCGGCCCAACGCGTCGGTTCCAATCACCTTGCCTGAATTCGCGTTGCCTGTGAAGTTGGGATCGAACAGGCGCGCGAAGTTGCCTTCTTTGAAATCCTTGGTCGGCAGCGTGCTGAAGGAGGTCGAGGTGAAGTTGCGCACGCGCGTGTACTCGAAGTTGTGGAAGAAGAAGGTCTTGTTGCGCCCGTCATAAAGCCGGCCCAGCCAGATCGGGCCGCCCACGGAATAGCCGAAGTTGTGCTGCTTGTATGGCGTGCGCTTGATGCCGGCGGCGTTGTTGGACCAACTGTTGGCGCGCAAGGCGTCGTTCTGCACGTAGTAATACGCACTGCCGTGCAGCTCGTTGGTCCCGCTCTTGGTGGCGAAGTTTGCCACCGCGGTCTGCCCGCCAGTGTATTGCGCGCTCACCATGCCGGTCTGGAGCTTGAACTCGCTGATGGCTTCCGCACTGGGCGAGAACTCGTTGTTGGAGCCGCCCGTGATGTCCATGCGGCCCAGCGAAATGCCGTCAATCAGGATCTCGTGGGAGAACAACTGGCCGCCGCTGATCGAGCCCTCCCAGGTGCCGCCCACCGTGCCGGGCAAGGCGGTGAAGATGAACTGCTGGATCTGTCGGCGGCCGTCGCCCACGGTGATAGGCCAGGTGTCGAACTCGTTCTTGGTGACGTAGTAGCCGATTTCGGCCGTGCCGGTTTCGAGCAGCGGCGGCTCGGCCGAAACCGTGATCTGGTCGGTGACCGCGCCCACCTCGAGGGTGAAGTCAACGGTCAGGGTTTGCGCCACTCCCAGGATCACGTTTTCCCGCACCGCGGTCTTGAAGCCGGCCGCGGTCACGGTGATCTTGTAGGTCCCGGGCGGCAGGTAGGGAACGCGATAAACGCCTGCCGTGGTGGTTTGCACAGTGGTTTCGACCCCCGTGGCGACGTTCAGCACCTTGACGGTAGCGCCAGGCACAACGGCGCCCGTGGGGTCGGTTACGGTGCCGTTCAGCGTTCCGCGTTCGCCTTGCGCCAGCAGGAGCGCGCAGGCGAGCAGCAAGATCAACGCGATTCGGGCTTTCACGTTTACCCCCTTACATGGAATTCTCCACACCGTGCGACGGCGGCCCGCCGTTCTGCACAGTAGAACAGCTAGCAGCCGCCGCTTCACGTCACGGCTAACATACTCCCCGGGACTTGGGGTTGTCAAGCCCAAGGGTCCCTAAAGGCCCCTGCGCCCCCGGCCGATAGAGCGCTGGAGCCCTGTCGGCCATGCCCGACGCCCCCGCCAGACCGCTGACCGACGCGACCCCGATTCCGGCCGGCTCCTTGCCGGCCGGGCAGTTGCTCGCGCTGCTCGCCCAATCCTTGCCCGCGGTCATCTGGACGACGGACACCGAGTTGCGGTTCACCGCAAGCTTGGGTCGCGGACTGGCGGAAATCGGGCTGAAACCCGGCCAGGTGTGCGGCCAGAGCCTGTTCGATTACTTCCAAACCACGGATCCTGCGTTCCCGCCCATCGCTGCCCATCGGGCTGCGCTCCGAGGTCAGAGCCAGCAATACGAATTCGCATGGCGCGACCGAGTATTCCAGGTCTATCTGGAACCCTTGCGCGCGGCGGACGGCGTGATTTGCGGCGTGCTCGGGCTGGCCGTGGACATCACGGAGCGCTACCAGGCCGAGCAGGCGCGGCTGGCCAGCGAGCAGCAATACCGGCAGTTGTTTGAAAACGCCCACGACGTGATTTTCGTGCTCGATCTGGCGGGCAACTTCCTTTCCGTGAACAAGGCCGCAGAGAGGCTCACCGGTTACAAGCGTCACGAGCTGTTGGGGATGAACATTGCCCAGTTGCTCGATCCGGCGCAGGCCTCGTACGTGTTCGAACGGATCCAGCGAGCGCTGGGGGGCGAAACGCGAGCCGAGTTCGAGCTGCCCGTCCGCACCAAGGACGGCCGGCAGGTGTACGTTGACGTCAGCGCCCACCTGGAGTTCAGCGAGGGACGGCCCGCCGCCATCCAGGGCATCGCGCGCGACATCACCGAGCGCAAGCAGTTCGAGGAACGCCTGCGCCAGGCGCAGAAGTTGGAGGCAATCGGGGAACTGGCCAGCGGCGTGGCCCACGACTTCAACAATCTGCTGACTGCCATCCTTGGCTACACCGATCTGCTGCGCAGCGCCGCCCGGCCGGGAGACCTCGCCTACGAGGCGGCGGAAGTGATCCAGAAGGCCGGAGAGCGGGCCCAGCAACTGGCGGCGCGGCTGCTGGGTTTCGCCCGCCGGGGCAAAGCGCAGGACGCCGCGGTGGATTTGCACGCCCTGCTCCGCGAGGTCTGCGAACTGTTGCAACGCACGCTCCCAAAAAACATTTCGTTGCTGGAACGTTACGATGCGGAAAGGGCCGTCACGCGCGGGGATCCCGGCCAGCTCCACCAGGTCTTCCTGAACCTGGCCCTGAACGCGCGCGACGCCATGCCGGAGGGCGGCGTGCTCATGGTGCGCACGGAGGTGGTCAGCGTCGAAACGGACTCTTTCCGCGAACTGGGTACGGCCCGGCCGGGACCCCACGTCAAGATCTCGGTCGCCGACACGGGCATCGGAATTCCGCCGGAACACCTCCCTCACCTTTTCAAACCTTTCTTCACGACCAAGCAATCGCTAGGCGGCACGGGCATGGGTCTGGCCATGGTTTACGGCATCGTCAAGAACCACGGAGGGGCAGT
>JAPWUP010000024.1 GCA_028275505.1 Bryobacteraceae bacterium | reverse complement strand
GGCTAATTGGCCGCTCTTTGACGGGCGGGATCAGGCGTTCCAAGACGAGCCGCAAGGCTGTCTCGTTGCCCGCCAGCGCCATTTCCACAGCCTTGCGGACGATTTTCTCGCCCTCACCCTCCAGCAACGCCTGGAGCATAAGTGTCGCTCGGTTGCGGCTTCCCTGCTTGCGGCCAGCCGGGTTGCCGCTTACTCCAGGCACGGGCTGGCCGCGTTGGTCGCGGATCGCTCCCTGCAATTCACCTGTTTTGGCAGGGTGAGGTGATTTTGATTTCAAAGCCTGTCTCATTTTCATACATGCTGCGGGCGATTCTCAGCATCCAGCACAGGAACGCGGATTCGGCCCGCGCCAACCTGCTGGCTGGGTCTGGCTGAAGCCCCGCAAAAAGCGACCAATCGCGGCGGTCCGCACTTTTTTAGTGTCTAAAAAATCCCCTTCGGTTGCAGACGAGCACCCAAATCGCGCTAGCTGCGCCGCCGACACAGCGGCATTGGATGTGACCCGAGCCAGCTTCGGATCCCGCGCGGCTCCCCTTGCTGGCTTGGACGTCCGCGAGCAGGCGCTTCAGGGCCGTGCAGTCAGTGTTGGCACCGGTGTAGTCGCCGTCGTCGTACTGGGTGGCAAGCCCTGTCCAACCCTCGCTCGCCGATCTGCGGATAGGCTTCCCCTGGCTAGGTCGCGCCGGGCACCCGGCGGGTTGAACGCCTTGTCCGGGCCCCCTCCTCGGTGGGCATCGCCGCATAGATGGTGCGGTGGACCGGTTGCGGCCGCGCCGGGGCGCCGCTAATTTCGTTTGCCACGTTCCCTTTCTCGCCTGTGGCCCTGTCCGAACAACGCGAAGCCGTTCCCGAGTGTTCGACGTCCTTACCCCTGAAGCGCCGGGCGAGCCTCGTGCCCCGAAGCGGTAGCTACGGATCAGGGGGTCTCGTAAAGGATGTACGTATTTTTGCCGGCGATCGCGAGAATGCCCAGCTGCTCAGTGCGGAACTATAATAGCTTTCCGTCCTTGGTTCGGCGTCAGGAGCTTGCTCGATGAAGACTTACCGTTGTCCTGTGTGCAAAAAGCCTCTCAGTAAGCGGGAGTATGAGAAGGCGCTCGGCATACTTGGGGAGCGCGAAAAACACCTCCACCATGAAAGGGAGATGCTCCAGAAACGTTTCCAGCGGGAGAGGGAGTCGCTGCTCCGCGCAATCCGCCTGGCCAGGGCCGAAGCCAAAAAGGCCCGGCGCGAGGGTGCCGAGGCTGAGCGATCGAGAGTCAAACGGCTGCTGGCCGGAAAGACCGAAGAGATAAGGAGGCTGAAGGAACGGATTGAGCAGCTAAAACGAGGATCTACACCCCAAACCGAAGGGCTGGAGTTAGAGGCCACCCTCGCGGCCCGTTTGAGGCGAGAGTTCCCGGAGGATGAGATCCGGCATGAAGGCAGGAGCGGGGACGTCCTTCATGTGGTGACAGTCAACCGTAGACCCGTTGGGAGAATCATTTACGAGTGCAAACGGACCCCAAGCATCCGCTCACAACACATCAGCCAAGCCCTCCAAGCCAAGCACTCCCGCGATGCAGACTACGCAGTCTTGGTGACCACCGGGCGCAGACGCGGGTTCAACGGGTTCGCGCAGATCAATGGCGTCATCGTCGTCGCCCCTCCGGCTGTCCTCCCCGTCGCCTCACTCCTCCGCTCCACGCTGATCGAGATGGCGCGGGCCAAGATTACCAAGGCCAAGCGGGCGGCAGTCGCACAGCGGTTGCTTGATTTTGTGACTAGCGCACAGTTCAGGAATCCTATCGAGGAAGTGGTCCACCTTGTCACTGACCTTCAGCGCATGGTAATCGAAGAGTTCAAAGAGCACCGCCGCACCTGGGAGCGGCGTTGGGAACATTACCAGAAGATCCAATGGGATACGTCTCAGATCCAGAAGAATTTACAACTGGTTCTGCAAGGCAGGGAACCTGCACCAGCAATTGTTCACCCAAAACTGAGCCCGTTGCAGCTCCCGCCTTCCACCGGCTAGACGGAGCTATTGCTACCGAACCTCTTGTGGCCCATCTGCTGCCCACCGGAAAATCTCTGAGCAGCGTCTAACAGGCCGCTGAAAAATGGCCAAATCAAATAACCTAGGAATTGTTTGTTGCGTCCATATCAGTTGAAACGCCATGAGAGGAGAAGATCGCCAGCAGCAAGAGATGTTCCTGTACGCCACGCTCAAGGATCTGCTGCCCCCGGATCACCCACTGCGGCCCATCCGGGCGATGGTCGACCGCGCGCTCGCGGCCCTCGACGCCCGCTTGGACGAGATCTACGGCGAAGGCGGGCGGCCGTCGATTGCGCCCGAGCGGCTGCTGCGGGCGCAGCGGCTGATGCTGCTGTAGTTGATCCGCAGCGAGCGGATGCTGGTGGAGCAGCTGCGCTACAACCTGCTGTTCCGGTGGTTCCTGGGGCTGGGCATGAACGAAGAAGTGTGACATGCGACGGTGTTCACCAAGAACCGCGACCGGCTGCTGGCGGGCGAGGTGGCGCGGGAGTTCTTCGCCGCGGTGGTGCGGCAGGCGCGGCAGCAGGGGCTGATGTCGAGCGAGCATTTCTCGGTGGACGGGACGATGCTGGAGGCGTGGGCGAGCCAGGAGACCTTCCGGCCCAAGCAGGGCGAGTCGAGCGAAGATGGCCGGGCAAGGTGGGGCGGAACCGTGAGGTCGTTTTCCGAGGGCAGCGGCGGCGCAATGAGACGCACGAATCGGTGACCGATCCGGAGGCGCGGCTGTGGCGGAAGAGCCGGACAGCGGAGGCGAAGCTGTGCTACTTGGGGCATGTGGTGACGGAGAACCGGCACGGGCTGCTGGTGAACGTGCGGGTGACGCAGGCCTACGGGCAGGCGGCGTTGGAGATGGCGCGGGAGATTCCGGGAGGCAGCAAGCGGGTGACGCTGGCGGCGGACCGGGGCTATGACACGCGGGAGTTTGTACGCCGGCTGCGGGAGTTGAACGTGACGCCGCATGTGGCGCAGAACACGAGCGGGCGGCGCAGTGCGGTGGATGGTCGCACGGTGCGGCACGAGGGCTGCGGGTTGAGCCAGCGGGCCAGAAAGCGGGTGGAGCAGGTGTTTGGGTGGCTGAAGACGGTGGCGGGACTGAGGAAGGTGAGGTGGCGGGGCTGCGAGAAGGTGGGATGGCTGGTGACGCTGGCGGCGGCATACAATCTGGTCCGGATGAGGAACCTGATGGCGGCGACTGCGTGAGCGGGGGCGAGAAGGGGCAAACGGCGCCCCGGAACGGCCCGGCAGGGCCGGACCCGGGGCGGCGCAGAAAGGAGCCGGCGGACGACCTCAGGCTCGGAAAACGGCCTCAGAGAAGCTCAAAACAGAGATTGAGACGGCAAACTTTAGCGGCCTGTTCGACGCGTGAATGCACCGTCCTTCTCCGCTGGATGACGTGTCCGAGACGTCGTCTCGCCTGTTCGCTTGGCGCGCTTGTATTCCCTTCCGCGGTTTGCCCTGCCGCGAACGGCTTTTAACCTTTCGCCAAGAATTCCAGCGAAGCGTCAACACGGCTTCGGGACAAAGAGCCCCGACCGTCCTTCGGTCCGTACGTCGCCGTAACAGCTTCGAGAAGTTCGAAATAAATCTCCTCGAGTTCTTCGCGCCGGAGGTGCGGTGTGGAGATCAAGGCCCGGTTATAGTGGTACTCCGCCCAGTTTCTGGAGTGAATGGTGATGCCGAACCTCTCGGGCCATTTGGCGATCGGGCTCCCAGGGAATGGCACGAGGATCGACACCGGTGTGTGAGCGCCGCGGCTACGCAGCTCCAAGATAAGGCTCAATGTGTCCGCGATGGTTTCTCGCGTGTCCCAAGGATGCCCGATGATAAAACTGGTCACCAGGTGGCGAATACCCTCCCCCCGCGCCCGATCTATGGTATCGATCACCTTCCGGCGCGACATGCGCTTGATCTTTTTCAGTACCTGGTCGTTGCCGCTCTCGATACCGAAGAACAGTCCTCGGCAGCCTGCACGCACCATGGCGGCGATCAGCTCCGGATGCTCCTCCAAGTCGGGTATAGTTGCCTGGCATGACCATTCATACTCCCGGTCCCACAGCAACCTGCAAAGGCCGAGCACCCGCTCCGGAACGCATGTGAACGTGTCTTCGATGAATTCGAACGAGCGCACGCCAAACCGGTCGCACAACAGATCCATTTCGGCGACTACTAAAGCATTGGACCGGTAGCGATAACGGTGCGTATTGAACGTGACGCTGGAGCAGAACCAGCAGCGGTACGTGCATCCGCGGCTGCTCACCAAGGCGCCTTGCTGGAGGTATCGCTCCATGGGAACCAAATGCCTGGCCGGCAGAGGGACCTGATCGAAATCCATGGGCGGTCGCTCGGGCGTCAGTACTACACCCCGGCCCTCGCGAAAGGCCAGTCCCGGGAGCAACGAGAGTGCCGATCGGTCACGGCCCGCCCGCAAGGCGCGCATCAGTTCCACCGCAGTCTGCTCGCCCTCGCCCCTCACGACAAAATCCACTTCAGGATGAGAGAGCAAATCCTCCGGAACCGCCGTAGCGTGGGGGCCGCCGATGACGGTGACGACGTCCGGCGCAACAGCTTTCACGTGGCGGCACATCGCCAGCGCCAAGTGCACTGACGAAGTCAGCGCCGAAACGCCGATCAGCCGGGGCTGGTATCTCGCCACAAGAGCGGCCACGTCACGCGGCTTTCCGCCGAGCTGGTAAAAGTCGTATACCGCCACGGAGAACCCGGCCTCTTCGAGCGCCGCGGCCACACACAGCAATCCGAGGGGAGGGGCGGAATTCTCCGACACCTGGACCGCACTGGGCGACAAATGGGGCGGCCGGGGCGTGGTCAGAAGGAGCACGTCCACCTTCTCACTCATAAGACTCCAGCTCGTCCCGCGACATAAGCAGCCAGTGCGATCGTAGTTCCCCCAAGAAGGCTTCAACCACGGACGCCATCTCCTCGAATCGGAGGTCAGAGTGACGTTTGGCAAGCTCTTCCGCAATTTCCTTGACGGACCTCCGCCCGTCGCAGAGTTCCCAGATCTGGCTTCCCATTTCGTTCAATTCAATCCGCTCGATATTGAACTGCGCGTCGGTAAAAATCACGACTCGCCCCTCTCGCATTCGCCACACGTGAGCCAGGCGCACCGGCACCCAACAGCCGTCAGTCTCGCCTCTCATTGTCACCCTCTGCCGGTTCCCGCCGTGCCGCGTGTTCCGTCCCCGGCACGAGGCCGCAAGTGGATTCCGGTGTGTGGGAGCACGCGTACGAGCACAGGTGCATGACCGCCGGCAGCGGCCCGCTGCGACTCACAATCGCCGGTGCACCGCCTCGTTCCTGGTTCGTCTTGTCATCTAACCTCATGATCTGAGTCTCCCCATCGCCTTGACGCGTCCAGACGACCTACTTCCCTTCCAGCCTAGCCGAGGCTCCGGTACTGTTGTCCAACGGTGCTTTTCCGATCCGAATAATCCTCCGCCCATCTCTTCATCGCGCGCCGAAACGCTTGATCAATGGCCTCACCGCTGAGCTTATTCGGGAATCTCTTCTCAAAAGCTCGCCGGAAAGCCCTGCGGAACTCAAGACGCCTCGCCGTTTGCTTTATTGCCGAGATCACCCCTGGCAAAAGCCCCTGATCGTTCAGTTCATTATACACGCTTAGGAAAGCATCGCTTATTCCCCTGCCATCGCACTGGACAACGCGGCTTATAACCATCTCCACCAACTCTGCCGTGGTCGGTAAATTCGCGCGGGGCAACGCCCTCGGACGCGGGGCTGACGGCGCAGAAGGCACGACGGGTAACCCCGCCGGCGCGCTGGCCCTGGGGAAGTCCAAATAGCGCCGCCGATTCTGATCTAGAAGTTGTGCAATCTGCCCACGGAAGTGGTTCCACCACTCATTGTCGGGCGCAGGCAACGGCACTGATTCCGGTGCTTGAAT
Source organism: Bryobacteraceae bacterium (assembly GCA_028275505.1). Taxonomy (GTDB): domain Bacteria; phylum Acidobacteriota; class Terriglobia; order Bryobacterales; family Bryobacteraceae; genus DTHT01. The sequence continues at coordinate 25,496 of JAPWUP010000024.1, read as the reverse complement.
CACGTGCATCGGCAAGCGCCTAAGCACCTCCTCGACTCTATTCCGGAAGCTGGGATCACTCGCCAGTGCCTCACGGGCTTGATTATAGTATTGGGTGGCATATGTTTGCCCGGCGTAGCGGCTCACGAACAGAAGCTGATGTCGCAGCTCCGGGACAAACTCACTTACGTAGGCCAGTAAATGGGCACCATTTTCCCATGTCCCCTGATCCGCCCGGAAGTCCAGGTCAGATATGAGCAGGACTGCGCGGGAGAGTTTTTTCCGCAGTTCATCGCGATCGCGCGGCAGCTCACGTGGTGCAGCTATTTTGACCTCCACTGTTACTCCTAGCGAGGCTGATCGCATCGGATCGGCAAGACGTTCCGCTAACCAATCGCCCGAGGCGGCGGCGAACGCCTCGTAGCGCTCTCTGTTCCCTTGGTAGTCATCGACGATCCAAACCTCTAACCGCTCGGGGCATCCGCCGTTTCGCCACAGGCTTTGCAACTGCGCAGGCAACCAATCCACGCCTTGCGGGGGCTGGTGGCCGGTGTGAGAAGGCGCCTCTCGGTGGTGCAACAATTCTGGCAATAGCTCGTCCGTGGTGATTTCAGCGCCCCGCATCAACGCTAGCGCACGTACCATGAGGTTCCGCAGCTGGCGCACGTTCCCGGGCCAGTCGTAACTCAGGAGCAATTCCAGCGCCGCTTGAGAGAGCTTGGGCACAGGTGTGTTCATCACCGCGGCGTACTTCTTCAAGAAATGATCCGCCAGCAGGGGAATGTCCTCCTGGCGCTCGCGCAGCGGCGGCAGGCAGAAGGGGATGACTGTGAGCCGGTAAAACAGATCCTCGCGGAAGTTGCCGCGTTGGATTTCTTTCTCGAGGTTCTTGTTGGTGGCGGCAATCACGCGCACGTTCACCTGCACGGATTGGCTGGCGCCCACCGGCTCGAAACGCTGCTCTTCCAGCACGCGCAGAACCTTGGCCTGCGTCTTCAGGCTCATGTCGCCCACCTCATCCAGGAACAGCGTGCCGCGGTCCGCGCGCTGGAATTTGCCGATCTTGTCCTCGGTAGCGTCAGTGAACGCGCCCTTGCGATGGCCGAACAGTTCGCTTTCGATGAGGGCTTCAGGAATGGCCGCGCAGTTGACTGCCACGAACGGCCCGGCGCGCCCGCTCAGCTCGTGGATCGCCTTCGCAACCAGTTCTTTGCCCGTCCCGGTCTCGCCTGTGATCAACACAGTGGCACCTGTAGAGGCGACCTGCTTAACCGACTCAAGGACCTCACAAATCGGCGAGTTGACTGCGTGAATGATCTCTATTCCGGTGGCTCTCCAACAATCACACGCCTCGCTCATATTGGCAACCTCCTATTCTCTGCCCGCTCTTCGCGTTGCGGGTACCAGCACCAGCACGCCGTTCACACGCGCGTCAAACGGCAGACCCGCCTCTTGCTCCGCAATGTACGCCCGCGTAATCGTCGCTAGCGACCAAAGTCCCATCGCACTCCTTGGGTCGCTCGATTCGTAGCGCTTCAAGAGTTCCTCGCGGGAAATCGTGCAGGGGTAAGCCCTGATCAGGCAGGCCCCATCATTCTTCAAATCATCACGCCAGCCCTGATAAACGCGGGCCAACCACTGGCCGACCGACCCATTTCTCAGGTCGGTGACGGACTGGAAGCTAACATCGAGACCCCAATTGCCCACGGGCTGCACCTTCCCGGAGCGCAACTCATGCTTGAACGTATTGGAGAGCAGATTCACGAATAATTGCAACAGCGCCTCTTCCAGCTCGAGAATGGCATGGTCCGCGAGGCTCACTTGGAAGGTCGGCGGATGCTGCTCGAGCCAGGCCACGACGTCACGACTGGATCCGCTAAGGAATTTGAGCCGCTCGAAGGCGCGGTCGAAGAGCTGCCGACACCGGGTCTCGTTGATACTTGGGGGATACCTCCACTCTTCCTCCCAACCGAGTTCACCCCGGAGGCGTTTCGGCAAAAGAGTCCACTCCTTTTGAATTTCCTCCAATCGCGATTGCACGGCACTAAGGCGCTCCACCGCCCTCGAACATTTACGGTCGCTGGAACCCCGTAACTCTTCGATAACTGAAAAGACTTCAGCGCGCGGCTCCTTCAGCTCCCATAGAAGCCCACTGTGCCCGACATCGAGAACGGCTGCGGCGACAATATCTCCTCTCTGATCGCGCGGAACACGGGCCGAGATGCGAAGCTGATCCGCAATCCTCTCCGTGATTCGGAGCGGCTCTTCGTGACGCAGCGCCGACGTTTTACCCGGCTCGCACGCAGGCCAGGGTACTCCGTACAAATCCGATGTTTCTTGCAGGGGAGACGCGGCAGCAAAATCGGCAAGCCGAATGAGATCGAGCTTGCAGCCACGAATTCTGGCGCTCAGCTCCTCGAAGTGCGCCTTAGTCCGCTCGGGGGAGTAGATCAAGCTCTTCTGGCACTTCACCGCTATTTCGGCCGCGTCCCCAAGACCTGCCTGAACCTCTTCGAGGAAGGCCAGGTAAAGATCATCGGCTGCCTCTTCGGCGAGCTGCCGAAAAACCTCCGGAGCGATAACGTCCGGCGGGCACATGAGGACAGCAAAAAACAGGAAGTAGTCCGCACTTTGTCGCCTGTTGCGGGACGCCGGCATCTGGAGGGGCACGTAATAAAGCTCCTTGCCGACCTTAAAAGGCAGGACAACGCGCTCCGCAATCAAGAGATCTCTCGGATAGTCCCCCAGCGTGGAGATCAGCCCTGGAGATTTCCATAGGCCTAGCACGAACTCCGTGCAACCGTGGCCCATGATGCGGTTGGAAACGACGGTCTCCACGGGAAAGGATTTTTTCAAAGCTAGGAGAATCTTGTCGTGGATCGTGCCACCTATATTATCGGGCAGCCCTCGAGCCTTACCCTCCGCTATTTCGGCTAGGGCTTCCTCCAGTCGCGGCCTATCAGGCCAATTGCTCGCCGGAAGGCCGAGAGCTTCAAGCCCAGACCTGAGCTTCTGCTCGTCGTCTTTGCGAACAAGCAGGTCCTGTGCGATGCGGGCCACGTCTTGCACAAGGGTCTGTTTTTCGATCTTCTTCTGGAGGCACCGTTCGACCTCCTTCCAATGAGTTTCTCCAAAGGCAAAGCGGGCATGGGCCCGGTCTTCACCCCGGGGTTCCCCACAGCGGCGGATTGCCAGAACGTTCAGTGGGTTGAATCTTCTTCGCGAAAGTTGGCCGGCTCGCTCCAATAGACGGTCGACAGCTCGCTTTTCGGGACTTGCGTGGCTGACTCCCTCCGTAGGAATAGGCTTTAGCGGCGCCGCGTGTGCAGCCAGTCTAAGCGAAGAGTAAACGGGCACGTTTTGCGCGTTATTCAGGGCTTTTTCATCGGCCAAGAATATGGCCAAGCACTGCCGCACGCAGTTTTCCATTGCTACCGAGGCCCGCTGCCGGATCCCTTCGGAGCCAAAAGGGGAGGGGTCCTTTAGCTCATACACTGCGGTAACGTACAGTTTGTGGCTGTGGTTCTTTTCCACGGTGTAGTCGAGCCGCGAACGCCACACACACAGCCGACTGCGCTGGAGATCGCCGAGAACGCGGGGAATCTGTATTTCGGGGGGCAGGGCTTCGAGCCGGGGTAAGGCCGAGGTCCTTCGGGGAAGCCAAAGAGACTTGATGAAGCACCGTGCCTCCGAAAACAGCCGGTGGGGATAAAGCTCCACTGGACCACCCCAGCATTTCTCACAGAATTCGATCGGCCTGTCGGAGGATTCTTGCCGCCGTAGGCTGAACCAAATCGGGATCGGCTTGGCTACGTCATCAAGGGCAAACGCCCACAGCAGGCACCCTCCGGTCACGACGCTGCCACCGGGCGGATCGATTTCGATAACGCGGCCCTGGAAGAAGCGCTGAAGGACAAAGGGGGCGAGTCCCTTGTGGTACGTTGCCCAGTGCCGGAGGTGGTACGCCCGTGCTAGCTCGGTGACGGATATCCTCACAGGGTCGCCTCCAATCCAGCAATCAACGCCCGGATCCGGGGCAACGTATCCTCCCGCAGTTCGGCAGCAGGGATATCTGCCACTAAGCGCCCGCTTCGAAGGATGCATATTCGCGCTCGCAGGGAGAGCGCGACCTCCGGATCGTGCGTGGCCAGCACGATCGTGCGCCCCTCGCCATGGAGCCGCTTGATCAGCTCCAAGCATAAGCGGGAATTCTCTGCGTCCAAAGCCGAGGTGGGCTCATCCAGAAGGAGGAGGTCAAAGGACGCATCCCGGTCACGGCTGAGCTCGCTGCGCATCGCCGAGACCAGAACCAGGAAGATTTGCCGCCAGCCAGCCGAGAGGGTGTTCAACGGACGAGGGAGGGCCTCGGCCAACGCAGGAACCCCATAGCTTTCGAGAAGCATCCGGTACTTTTCGAGCCGCCGGGCCGTAATGCCGCGCCGCCAAAAGCGGGGCATGCGACCGTTTAACTCTTCCCATAGCAGGTGCTCGGCCAGAGTCATCTCCGGGAAGGCCAGTGCGCTGGGATCTTGGGGGACATGGGCTACCGATACTTTCAAACGGGAAACAGGCAAGGACGCTGCAGAGTTGCCCCACACGATGCGGCCGGCGTCTGGCAGCAATTGACCGTCCAAAATGCGGAGCAGGGTCGTCTTGCCGGATCCGTTCGGCCCCATCAGAACCGCCAGGTCACCCTTGTTTATTGTAAGGCTAAGTCCGTCCAGCGCGGCCACGGCTCTGCCATCCTGCCCGGAGAAGGTCTTCCGAAGGTCGGTGATTTGGATCATCTCCGCCCTCACCACGAGAAAGTCAATGCCCGGCGCCGCCTGCGCAACGCCATGACCGCGACCAGCGAAACGCCAGCCAGAAGACGCAAGGAAGTCGGAGGAGTTCCGGCCCTCAGTGCGGCGGCCAGAATCACCTGGTGGAGAGTCACGCCTACCAGCGCCGCCAGCGTCGTAGCTTGCGGCGAGGCCAGGCTGATCCCCAGGCGCGCGAACAACTCTTGACCCAAAATGACTCCCGCCAGACCCAGGACCAGGACTCCTATCCCCATGTTGACATCGGAGAATCCCTGGTATTGGGCGGCGACCGCCCCGGCGATTCCCGCGTATGCATTCGACAGAGCCAGCCCCACAACCTTGTATACCCCCGTGCGTCGGCCTCGCTGCCGCACGGCCACCTCGTTCTGCCCTATGCCACGCAGAACAACGCCCAACTCCGAACCGAGCAAGAAGTCCGAAGCACCCTTAAGCAGGATAACGACGAGCAAGCCCGCCAGAATAGAGGCGGGGTGGAAGAACGCGTTCAGGGATGAATACCAGCGCTGCTTCAGAGACGCGTCCAGTGCCTCAGCCCACGTGAAGTAGGATCCCACATCCAAGACAGGGAGATTCCCGCGCCCTCCCATAATCCACATATTGAGGGTATAAAAGATCGCCGCGGTGCAGATGCCGCTTAACAGTTTGCTCATTCCAAAGCGGACGTGGACGGCGCCGGTCAGCAGCCCGCCGCAAGCTCCGGCGACGCCCGCCGCCACAAGCGCCACCACCGGCGGCTCACCGGACGTCAGCAGCACGGCGGCGACTGCGGCTCCCAGGGGGAACGTTCCCTCGATCGACAAATCCGGAAAGTCAAGCACGAGCAATGAGATGACCACGCTCAAAGCCAAACCGGCAAAGACAAGCCCCTGCATCACGCCCGAGTCTAAGACCCCGAGAATAGCCAGCAGCAAGTCCGCCACTTATCCCCTCCACATCACTCTTACGGGTGTTCTCGGCTGGCAGCCGGAGCACCGTAGATCTTGAATGCCTTAGCTCTTAGCTGCGGCGATAAGGATACTCCCATCCTGCGCGCTGCTTCCTCATTCAAATACAACTGCTCCCCATGGAAGGTGACCACCGGGATTCGTCCCGGATCTTCCCCTTTCAGCACGCGGACAACCAGGTCTGCCGTGGCATCGCCCAGCCGTCGGTAGTCAACCGAATAGGTAGCAAGCCCGCCACGCTCGACATTAGCGCTCTCCCCGACGATCACCGGAATTTTGCGCTGGTGCGCTACCTTGAGAACTGCCTCGAAGCCGGCCATGACGGTGTTGTCGCTCGAAACGTAAATTGCGTCTACGCCGCGATCGGCCAAGGACTCCGCTGCTCTCCGGACATCGGCCATCGATGTGACTACGGCAGGTACAATTTCAAAGCCCCTCGCTGCCGCCAAAGGCAGTATCTGCTCGAGAGCGTAGCGGGAATTGGCTTCGCCCGCGTTGTAAGGGAACCCCACCCGCCTGGCCTTTGGGACAATCGCTTTAATTAAGTCGAGCTGCTCGGCGTACGGCCAGCGGTCCGACGTTCCGGTGATTCCGGAACCCGGTGTATTCTCCCAAGACGAGACGAGCCCGGCCCCGATGGGATCAGTGACGCCGCAAAACACGATGGGGACCTTCCCGCGTGCGACCCTCGCCACCGCCTGGCTGACTGGCGTGGTAATGGAGACGATGACGTTCGCGTTTGACTCAACCAAGCTTCGAGCTACCGCCGAGGCTAGATTGACGTCACCTTCGACGCTTTTCCAGAGTATACGAGCACTCTTACCATCTTCGTAGCCCCGCGCACGCAGCCCTGCCTTGAAGGCGTCCGCGATCACGTCCAATATCGGATGGGCGCCGTAAGTTGCGACACCGATCACCGGGATTCGGGTTTCTTGAGACCGGCCTTCCCGCGCACGGGAGCAGGAGCAAGTCAGTGCCGCAACGGTCAGTACGACCGTAAGGAAGTGGTCGTTGAAAAGCCTGCGAGATTTTGTTCTTCCGAACATACGACCTCCTGTGGTTTATTTTCGTACGGACCAGCCATGAGTCTGACGTACCAGACTGGCGGCTCATGACTCGGTTCCGTTGCGGTAGGCCGACTGAGGGTATGTGAGCCTCGGCCGGTGCGAGGCAACACACGGAAGCACCGCGGCCTCCCTTATTGCAGACCCTGCGGTCGTAGCAGCGACTGATCGGCACGCAGCAGGACCTGGGCTGCCGCCCGTGCTGGAGAGGTACCGCCGCGCCCGTTTGTGGACCCCCATCCGCTGTCGAGGTTCGCTGCGAACTTGCTCAGTCACACCCAGACCCTCTGCAAGAACATCGCCAAAGGGCCTCGCGCAAGGCCGCTCGTAACCGACGGAGAACTAAAGCCGAGAGGGTTGCCATGCTCCGCGCGACACTCTGCGGTTTCACGCTTCGCGTTTCAATTCGTTGGATTCCGTTGGAACTCGTTGGAAAACGTTCTTGTCGAATCGTTGAGGGTCAGCAATCAAGGCTGAGAGCCGTGTCGCCCGCTGAACACCTCCTGCCGGGCCGTGGCCTTTCTGACGAACACGTGACGTGTTCTGCCGTTGCTCCGCATTCTAAGGGTATGGGAACGTTGCCTGCCCCAGTTTCATTGCACAGGGCGAGCTCGTGTGGTACGGCTTTCCATGGGATGTCGTGCTATCGGCGTTATGCCCGTTAATGCGCAGGTAGATCCGCTTTCGTTTTCGCTCGTGGGATTTCGTGGATTTCCGTCGCACCGCGTTGGAGTGGGTTTCGGCAGCCGGGGAATTAAACGCGCTCGCATAGCGTGACTTCCGTCGCTTCAATGGGTTACGCCGATTCCCGTTTGCGCAAGATTCGGCATCTTTCTTGCTCCCGACGCGTGCGGCGAGGGGGCAATGATTTCGGGATCCGTCCCGGGAAATAATGCCGACGAAAATCGGCAACGTGGCCTTGGGGACGAGGTGTCGGGGTCTCCTGCGCCGGCTTTCTCAGGCTGCTGGGGGTGCGGTGCACCGGCAGATTACAAATGCGGACCCTACCCCCTATGCGAACGTTGCTGCCAAGCACTGGCAGAGGCCGGAGGGGCGCCGTGAGCAACGTTGCCCGGAGACTGGACCGTTGCCGTCGCTGCGGTGAGGTCCGCGAAATCGCTGCCCGCGGGCTTTGCTTTCGCTGCTACCGCCGAGAAGCGCGAGCTACCGAACGAGCGTTGACGATCGACCGGGACGCCCCGGGTATCCGTCGGGAGCAGAAGAGGATCATCAGGGCTTACGCGCAGGTGATGAGCGGGCTGGCGGACCTGGGTGTCAGCCAGGAGGCTGTGCGCGAGGTTCTCACCACTCTTTCGCCTTACCTGAGGCCAGCAGCCGATCTTATCCCGGGTTGCTGCTCTGTGAACACTGAACGGGCGCAGCTCGAGTTCACCGTTCACGCAGACGCGGAGTCGGAGGACCGGGAGGAGGGTAGCTGATGCGCGGATTCTTGCAAGGCACGCGCCACACGACGCTGCTCGACCGCCGGGAACCTCAGATCCTGGCGGCCCTTGCGCGTCGCCCGTTCGTCCAGAAGGTCGAGCCCACGTTTTTGAATTGGACCGGCCTAACTGGACGCAAGCTCCAGTTTTCCCAAGTTGCTCCGAGCATTCTGGAGGGCACGCTCTTCCTGAACCATGCTAGGCGCCACGTTGTGATATTGCTCCGCCGCGGCGGAGAACTCCGCGCAGGGGAGCTGATGGCACAGTTGGTAAGCGCCCTGAAACCATTTTCGGCGGACGTCGAAGTCAAAGGGAGGCAACGCCATGACCGACAGTCCTGTTTGTGAGACTTCGCTACCGACGCGAAATCTCGACCGCGGAACTGTGGGCGTGGTGCGGGGCCCTCTACGATCACGTGGCAAAGTTCAAGAAGCTCGAAGACCAGGAACTCGAGCTCCGGCTCGAGGAGGTCCGGGAACAGAAGCGGGCTGTCCAAGCAGCCGCGCCGGAGTACTTGGCCTCACGGCAGAAAGGCAAGCAAAAAGGGGGAAACATGCCGATCGAACTTTTCGCTGATCCGCGCGACGAATCCCGAAGCAGAATCCGTGGCCTTGCAGAGGATTTGAACGCCGAGGCCCAAGAGATCAACGGGCTTCGTGACGAGATGCGGATAGTCGATGAGCGCCTTCACGATCTCCGGGATCGTCACGGGATTTTTTCGCGCAATCAGGGCCAGCACGTCGCGCCCGCTGTCCTAGCTGTGTTGGGTTTCCTCGGTGCGTGGGTTTGGGATCAAACGCTCCTCGCGCCGCTCGCGGAGTTCATTTTCGGCTTGACCAATTCGCCCCTGCCCCTGAACGTCCAGATTGGTCTGCGGGTGGTCAGTTCTTTCATATGGACCGCGCTGGGGTACCTCATCGGCACAGAGCTGGGCATCGGCCTGCGCGCAGGAAGGCGCGCCGCGTGGCTTTTGTTCTTAGCCGCATTCTTATATGTTCTCGCAATGCCGGGGCTTGCGTTTGCGTTGGGAGGAAGCCTGTTTCAGGGGGCGGCGAGCTACGTCCTAGTGCCCTTCTCGGCCGTCCTTGCCCTACTGCCGATCTTGTCGGGCCATTTTACGGCTACGGCCTTTGAATACCTTTTGTTCCTTGTTCGGGTCTGGTTCGCTGACCTGCGCAAGACGATCCTACGCCGCGGAATCAACTCGCACGGTCGCACTTTGATCCGTCTCTCCCAACGCCTGGCCGACGCAGTGGACGAGCACCACCGCAGGTTCAACGAACGTGTTCAGCCGATAATCACCGAACTCGCGCAGCAGCTGATCGCGGAATTGAGCGGGGGCAACTTCACTGTCACGATGGGCCAGCCCCGTCCGCTTCCGCCTGCGCCACAGCCACTGCCGCCGGGGAATGGCACCGCTGCACAGGCGCCTGAGCCGGACAACGAGGCGCAGACCGTGCAAGCAAACCAGGACTCAACCAATGGAAGCGGCGCCCGTGTCTCGCCCGAGGACGCCGTCCCGCCGGATGGCGAAACCGAGTACCTTCGGCGGCAGCTCGCGCAGCGCGCCGCCGACGACGACAGCGAGTTGAGACCGCCAAGCGATTTCACAGCACGACTTCCGTGACTTCAGTGGGAGGTGAACATGTCAGAGCTTATCACGTTGACCATTTCCGCCGTGGCCCTGCAGGTGACTGGCGTCACCCTGGCCGCGGCCGCTTCGGTGCTGACTGGATTGATCGCCGGCCGAATGTCGGCGCAAGGCCGACGTGTTCTGGAGGAGCTGACCGGCAATCTGCCTACGACGCTGGACAGCATCGGTCCCGCTAAGCCTTCCGCCGCCACAGCCCCGCTGGGATCTCACTCACTGTCGGTGGGCGAGGCTCGGCTGGTGACGGAACTGGCCTCCGTGGCGTCGCTGGCGGTGGGAGACACGCGCCGACTCCAGGAAGTGCTTCAAGCGCGCCCCATTGAGCAGTGGGCCGGGATCATTCGCCAGGAGCATCAGCAGGTCTTTCGACAAACGCTTACCGACGCCATTTCTCGAGCATGCCGGAAGCTGGAGTTCGGAACGATTCATCCTGCGGGTGATCAGCTCGTAGCCGAAGACCGCAAAGGGCGTGCGATAGCCGTGCAGATCGGCGAGGACGGCAAGGTCCGGGCTGAGATTCTGGGCATCGCCGATGGCTCTTGCCACGCCCAGCTCGACCGTTTCCTGCGCACGTTGGCCGAGGAGGGCGTGCAGATCGCCAAGGTGAATGATCGGCGTTGGACCGGAGGCGCGCCCAACACGAATGCCGGACGCCGCTGGGCCGCGCAGAAGGGCGCCAGGCTGCGTGCGACACAGGCCGGCAACGCCACCGATCGGCGCGTAAAAGCTACCAAGAACCCCGCGCGTATAAGGAGGTGAGCATCATGAAGGCGTTCGCCATCGCCCCAATACTCATCCTCCTCGCTGGCTGCACCGCCAGCGAGCAAGCACACCCACCGGCACAACATGCCAGCCCTGCACCCTTGCGGGTCTGTGTGATGCAGGATCTGAGCGGATCCATCGTCGAGACCCGCACGCCGCGGATCAGCCAGGCCGAGCTGAAGGCCCTCACCGAATTGGTCAAGGCGCGCGGCGGGGAGCTGGGCTTCGGCATCATTCAGGAGCAAAGTGACCGCGGCCTGGTGCGGTTTGCCGTCGATGAAAGGCCGGCACCGCCGCCTCCCGAGCCGCACAATCCTTTGTACCGCCCGCGGTGGGAGCAGCAGCGTCAGCAAGCCGAGGCCGAGCGCAACCGCTGGGAAGCCCAGATGAAACTTAAGGAGGAGGGGTTTCTCAAAGAGGCCCAGGCTCGCCTTGCGTCGCCGCTGGCGCGCCGCACTGATGTGTGCGGAGCGATGCAGCGCTGCAACATCATGCTGGCGGAACCTTGCCCGCCCGGCACGCTTCGCTTCCTGGTGCTGATAAGCGACGGTCTCCACAACGTGCGAGGCTCCATCTGCCCGGAATCGTTGGCGGCCAACACCCGGTTGTTGCTGGTGAACGGATCTGCCGTTCAAGGAATTGTCGAGCGCTACCAGCCAACCCGTTTCGAGTCCATCGCAGCAGCGATCAAATACATCAAGGAGGCATTGAAATGAGAGCCGTTGAACCTATCCTTACTGAGCTGGGACCCGGGGGAATTCCTGTACTCTGGACTGGGCGCAGCCCGCGTGACCTGGACCTCGACGAAGACGGGAAGATCCGGCCCTTGATCGAAGGGCTGCGCCGTCAGCTCCGCCAGCGCCTCGGCATGGTCTTGCTGACTTACAGCAAGGCTACCGGACTGGATTGGGAAAGTCCCGAATTGGCCAACCACGGCGTGCGTGGCGTGGTGGAGAACGCCCTGCGAGCCCATGAGCTGCTGGATCTGGGCGCGCCCGGCGGCAACCTGGCCCCCTTCATGCGCGCCGTGTGGCTGTTCCTGCGCACCCCCAGCGGCGGTGCCTGGCCCGACGGTCGCCCGCTGCGCTTCGCATTGCTGGTCGAGTTCGCCGAGCACCTACTGCCACGGGATCATTCCGGCGCCAGCGACGACGAACTGGCGGCTATCGAATGGGTTCGCCTGTTGAGTTCCAGTCTGGCGCTACGCCAACACGGCCACGCCTTTATCGTCCACGTGCCGGATGAGGGCCACTTGGATGCCCACACCCGCTCAGGTTTCGTGCTCGTGAGGCTGGCTCAACCCAACCGGGAAGCCAAGCGCCCGTTCCTCGACGTGCTGCTGTCGACTTATTCCCGCGCGCGGTTGGCTGACGGGCTGGATCCGGCCACGGCGGCGTACCTGACGGCCAACACGCCGAACTGGAGCTTGGAGACGCTGTTGCGACGCTCCCACGCCACCGGCCAGCCTGTGACATCCGAAGACCTGATTCGCCGGCGAGGTCAGGACGTGGCGGCGGTCTCCGAGGGCATGCTGACGCCCATGGAAGAGCAGCCGCCGGAGCTGTTCGGTCGCACCATTGAGCATGCGCGACGATTGCTCGAGCGTGTGGCCGCAGGGTTGCGACAAGCTGATTCGCGCACGCCACACAACGTGTTGCTGGCCGGAGCCCCAGGTACGGGCAAAACCGAACTGGCGCGCTGGCTGGCCAAAGAGGCAGGTATCAACTGTTACCGAATCAATTCGCCCAAGGCCGGGATCGTGGGCGAGACCGAGCGCAGGGCTGACCTGCTGTTCCGCATCCTTGACGAGTGGGCACCCAACGTCGCTTTCGCGGACGAGGTCACCGAGTTGCTGACCACCGAGCGCCCCGAGCACGACCTGGATGCCGGCGCCAGCCGCGCGGTCATTGGCGCGTTGTTGGCTTATTTGGGCCAGGAGAGCCGCCGCGGGCGGACCGTGTTTCTGGGCGCCTCCAACTGCCCTTGGCGCATGAGCGACGCCCTGCGCGCCCGGTTCATCGTGATTCCGGTGCTGATGCCGCTCAAAGAAGACTACCCCGGCATCCTGTGCCGCCTGGTACGGCGCACCGCTGGTGTCGAGCTTGCCCCTGACGATGCGCAGGTCCGTGACGCCGCCCAGATCTTCTTTAAGAAAGGCGCTTCTGCGCGGCACATGGGAACGGCTCTGAACAATGCCTATCTGAGGCTCGGTCGGTTGGGGCCGCAGGAGGTTTTGGAGGCTGCCCTCGACTTCTGTGGCGACACCGGTTATCACTCGGCGGTGTACGCCGACCTGTGGGCCATCAAGCTGACCACGAGCAAGAGCTTTTTCCCTTGGCACGGGCGCCAGGATTATCCGTTACCCGACTATCTGGCGGGGATCGTGGACCTCAGTTCGGGTGAGCTCGATCGCGAGGCGCTCGAGCGACGCATCCGGGAGTTGCAACCGCACGCCAAAGTGTGAGGGCAAAGATGGGCCGAGACTCGCTCAGCATGGGTCGCATGCGCCGGGCAGTGCTCGAGGCCCTGCGGGATTGGCCTCAAAGCCCGGGCGGTGGGGCGCCCATCCGCAAAGTTGAGGAGTTGCTGTCCGACTACCTCGGGGGGCGCGCCTTGGCGGTCAGCAGCGGCACGGTGGCGCTGGAAGTTGCTCTGCGAGCCGCCGAGGTGGGTCCTGGTGACGAGGTCGTTCTGCCGGCTTATGATTGGGGCGCCGCGGCCGGGGCTGTTCTGCGCTGCGGCGCCCAACCGGTCTTTGCGGACGTAGATGCCACCCGTGCGACGCTGGATCCCGCTTCGCTGAACGCGAGGATCACGCGGCGGACCGTAGCTGTGGTGGTCACTCACTGGGCCGGATGCCCGGCGGAGCTGGACGTGATTGTGGCGGTGGCGCGGTCTCGCGGCCTCTTTGTGATCGAAGATTGCGCCCAGGCGTTGGGCGCGCGGTACAAGGGCCGACCCGTTGGCTCGTTCGGTGATGCGGCTGTGTTCAGCTTCGGTTGGGGCAAACTCGTTTGCGCCGGCGAGGGCGGAGCTGTGGTCTTTCGCGACGTACAGCTTTGGAGGCGCGCCGTAGGCCTGTGCCAGCACCCGTTGCGTCAGCTTCGGGAAAGGGTCGAGGGTTTGGGCGATCTGGCTATGAACGCCCGGATGCATCCGCTGGCGGCGGCACTCGTGACTGCACAGTGGGAACTCTGGCCCGCCTGGCTGGAGCGCAGGCGCAGGGCATGCATTTATTTGACGGAGCGCTTGAAGCACCGGACCGGGCTGGTCGCACCTTCGGATCCGCCGCAGGGAATCCACAGTTTTCACCGCTATGTACTGCGTTTGCCCGAAGAAAGCCTGGCTTTGAAACTTCGGGGAAGGCTGGCCGAGGAAGGATTCGCGGTTCTTAATCGACAGGCATACCATCTCCGGCTTCAGGTGAACGGCGCCATTGGCGAGTGTCCGCAGGCGGAACGCTGGAGCCGGTGCTCGCTGGCGGTGGATCAGGACTGGACGCGCGTCAGCCAGAGCTGGCTGAAGCGGTTTGCAGATGCCCTGCTCGGGGAAATCAACGGAATGGGAGACTGCTATGGCAGCAGCGCCGATTGAGTCCGCCGCTCAGGCAAAGCCGCTGTTTGCGGAAGTGGTGCAATGGGCCGCCCGCGTGGGCATGCGCTTTCACGGGATGCCCTTGCAGGTTCGGCTCCGCCGTTCTGCTCTGAACCGCCAGGGCCACCTGGGGGTGACCATTCATCAAAGGCTGTGGCGAGGCCGGAAGCTGGTGCGCAATCGCATCCGTGCCATGGAGATTGTTCCGGGTTTGGAGCCTCTGCGCTTCCAGGGCGTGGTGGCGCACGAGCTGGGACACGTCTGGCTGGCCGTACACCGCATCTGGCTGCCTACGACCATCGAAGAAGGTTTTTGCGAACTGCTGGCCTGGCGCTTCTACCGCGATCTGGGCACCGACGAAGCCCGCCGCTACGCCCAAGAGATCGAAGCTAACCCCGATCCCGTCTACGGCGGCGGGTTCCAATATGTACGACAGGTCCTGCCGCCGAGCGAGTTAGAGCGGTGTCTCAAGGAGCGGAATGTGCCCCTTCGGCTTCGCTACCCGCGCATCCAGAGCGCTGGCTAAAGGGAGGTACGTATGCGCGCCTTGTGGTTGTGGTTGCCGGATGAGGCGATGGTGCTGGTGATCGCCGGCATCGGCCTTGCGCTGATGTTCGGTCTCATCCGCGGCCGGGCGGCGATGGCACTGTTGGGCACGGTGATCCTGACGTTGCTCGCTGGGCCATTTATCGACGCGCTCTTAGACATGCTGCCCGGATGGATGCTCTTGCTGCTCCTGTTGTGGGTCGGAGTGGCCTTGTTCCGCTGGGTCTTGTCCTTGATTGTGGGAGCGCGTGCGGCGGATGAGGCCGTGGGGAGCCTCACAGCAGACGTAATTCGAGCTGGATTCCGGTTGTTGCTCCTATTGGCGTGTCTGCCGTTTCGCATTCTTTGGTGGGTATTTCGGAGAGCCTAACGGAAAAAGGAGGTAATCTGCGATGCGTAGGCTACTTGCAATTCTGATCGCGGCCTGTCTGCTGGCGGAGCTTACTTGGGCAGCGCCGCTGAGCCGTGCGGCCGCGCGGGCGGCGAGCCGCCGCGCTATGCGGGCGCGTCTCCTCAAACTCGATGCTCTCCGTCACCGCGTGCCTGTTCGGCCTTTGCCGCAACCCCGCACGGTGCACCGCTATACCACGATGACCCGGGCGCAAGGGGAGTTGCGGCATGGCATCGCCCCAGGCAGCCACATGACCGCCTTGGCGCGCCGGGGCCGGCCGATGAGTGCCCAGCAGGCCAAGCAGTACTATGGTTTGTTCCGAAAACCCACGGTCCGGGAAACCATCCAGCTCCCCAAAGGCTTTCCCGTACGCCACAGCCACGCTACCAACGCCGCGCGCGGGGTACGGGAATTAACGTCACCGAAACGCGTGCCGCCCGAGGCGATCAAGAGGGTAGTAGTACTGAGGAAGTAGCTTTGCTAAAATCAGACTGCCTGTGCGCCTGATGAAGGTCATTGCAAGGTCAGCGACACCACACCTGCCAGAAAGGAGGAGGGATCATGACAGTCCGGGAAGCAGTGGACAAGCTCGAAGAAGCGTTCAGAAAACTCATTGGGGCGGACACCGAAGCTCTAAAGCTTGTCGCAAATGAGTGCTGCTGGGAGGAGCTTTTTGATGTATTGCGCAAACGAAGCAATGCCTCGAATTTAATGCGATGGATTTGTGAGAACATATGCGAAAAGATCTCGCTCAATAATGGGTGGAGTCTGTTCATTCGTGCGTGGCGTGAGGGACTTGTTCAGTTTAAAGATTTTAGTTCCGTGGTTTATGACGTTCATCGGCTCCGGCCAGAACGCTGGCTCGAGGCCCCAGCGGAGTTAAGAAAAGACGCGATCTACGAGTTGTTCGAGAGACGTCCTGGTGAACCATTTGAAAGTATTCGCCATGCGCATGCTTCTGGAGGTCAAGTCCTTGTTCCGCCAATCGGCTACATTCCGGATGTCTCCGTCCGGCGCTTCCGCGAGATGGTACAAGCCTCCGGGGATACGGAGTCCCTCGCGCTCATAGACGAATTGATTCAAGAGCGAAAGGCCGCGTGTTTAGTAGCGGTTCATCATTCGAGCTCCCGACCCCTAGTTTTGACCTCGGCCGAGCGGGAGCTTGTGGCTCGCCTGTTCAGTTTGGCTCGCCAGGGCGGTTTCCGGAGTGCTCCGTTACCACCCATTCATTTGAGCTACGAGCTACCCCCGATCTTTCTGGCCTACCCGGAACTCGAGGAGGATGGACAGGAGAGGGAGGAGGACACACCGATTCCGCGTGACCGTCAGCGGGGTCGGCCGGAGACCATGTCAATCGAGGAGTTGTTGGGTTGCTACCAGGCCGACGCTTCGCAAATCACCTTGTGGGTGCGGGGCATCCGTTGGTTCGCTAGAAGGCTCGGTAAGGACGAAGAGATGTTGCGGGCGGTGGTTTTGGTCCATGAGTTGGGTCATTGGATTATGCATCGGCTGACCAAAGCTGGAGTAGAGGAGTGGCCGTTGAGTTTATACAAGCTCACCCACGAGGATCTACACGAATGCTGGGCGCAGCTTCAAACATGGTATGTTGGCAGAGCTGTAGGGGGAGCGTTCCAGGCGACGTTCGCGGACCTCAACAAGCATCAGCCGGCGGCCTACCGTGTTTGGGAGAGGTTTCAGAGCGTTCCCCCCGTGCGTGCGTTCTCGGCACTTGAATTCCTGCGGCGGCTTCCGTGGCCAGCACGCTTGCAGGATTGGGAATCGCGGGTGCAATAGCAACAACCGGCCCGGGTGGTTATCGATGTAATCTGGCCTCCCTTTGAAGGGTGGATGACCGCGCGTACAGGCAGCGGTGGCCGTAAGCCCAGAGCTTGATCAGCGGGACCAAGCGTGTGGAGGGTGCTGAGGTAGTCCCGCTCAAACGGCCACCCGTGTTGAAGTTGCCCGCGAGATACCGGCAGGCTGATCGAGGCCAGGAGAGAGCCTCGAAGAGGTACTCGGCCATCCAACCCATTTCGTCGAGATTGCGGTCCAGGCCGGCAAACTGAAAGCCTTCGGTCAGGAATGTCTCGAAACCGGAGCGGGACTGGGTCTTCCACTCGGCCCGGGAAACCATCCAGCTCCCCAAGGGCTTCCCCGTACGCCACAGCCACGCTACCAACGCCGCGCGCCGGGTGCGTGAATTAACCTCACCGGAACGCGTGCCGCCAGAGGCGATCAAGAAGGTCACGCCGTTGCCACGTTAGATCCAGACCACCGCGCGGTCGCACACATCGGGTGAGAACGGGTGTTCCTACGCAGTTGCTCACGCCGCACCAGCAGCAGTGGCCTGCTCTGTCTCCCCAGATTCGGCGGGCCGGCTGGGCAAGTCACCTGCTTCAGCTCGGCAACTCCTTCATTTGTCGGCCAGCCGTTGGCCTCGGCTGCACCGCTTGCAGAGCCGCCGCTCCAGCGGACCAACCGCCCTGCTCTACCGGGAGCCCGCCGCTAACCAATACACGCGCAGCTGCTCCAGGGTGGCTTTCTGATTGACCTTACCATCCAGGCAGTGGACGGCCAAGTCTTTGTCGCTGAGGTCGGTGGACCCCGCCTTGGGGAGGCCAACTCACGTGCTAAGTCCGCTAACGTCACCGTGTCAACCTCCGGAGTTAAAGGGCCCCTTACACGTTGTCCCGAGCTAGACCGCGCAACCCTTCGCACCCGGCTCCCGCCACCGGGATGGACCCGCGCCCACAAAAGGCCCCGTCTTGGACGGCTCGCGCCTCTCTCCACTACCCCATGCCTGCCGATGCAATGGTGGCCGCCAGAGCCGCTGGTTTTGGGGTGTTTTCGGACGGTCCCCGACATGCCGCCGGGTGCGTAGCCTCAGCAGTCCATACAGTCGACCTCCAGGCCTCGGATTTGCGGCAGTATCGCCTGACGACCAGGGTTCCGGCAGTGCTCGGCCAGTCGCGCGTCCTCACTTGGCACAACACCACGTCGGTTGGGCCGATGCCGATAATGTCCCACTCACCCAGCCTGCCCGCGCTCTGGGTGCAACGGTAGCCTGCCGGCTCCAGCAACGCCATGCTCCGGTGTTCGTTCCGCTTGCCCTTGGCTTTGGCGTTCATTTGCGATCCCCCGTGCGCTTCAATTGCTTTAGCACCTCCGGCCAATACTCCTCCTGCCAATCGTCGTTCTGCTCCTGGTACTCTGGGCGCAGGCGGCCATCGGGCGTGCGCCACGGCGGCACCCAGTACTCCGGGTACTGCAGTTCGGCCAGTGCGTCCGCACTCGGCGCCGGACGATCAAGCCAGAGCTTGCCTCTGAGCCATTTATCCAGCGAAGGGATGTAACGGCCACCATCACGGACCCACTGGTCGGACCGCTTCCAACGCTCCAAGCCAGCGAAAACCTCATGGACGTTCTCGGCAGTGATGGTCCCCTCCCTGCAATAGTCGCTCCACGCCTGGCTGGCCCGGTGCACATTTACGGCGTTTGGGTAGGCTTCCACCAGCTGGTTGAATTTTTCAGCCAGCGGGACAGATGATTCGCGAGCATCGTTCGCGGTCGAAGCGATTCTGTTCTGTCTCTGTTCTGTTCTGTCTCTGTTCTGTATCTGTATCTGTTCTGTATCTGTATCTGGGGCCGTTCCCGGGTCGTTCCCGGAACGTTCCCTGAAACGTTCCCGGAACGTTTCCGCTCACGGTGCTTCTTGGTTCGGGGGGTGGATATGTCGGACTGGTACTGGTGTTCCGACCAGTTGTGCGGCATCAACCCCGCTTCGGTCTGGTCGAGCAACCCGGCGGCTTGCAGTTCCTCAATGGCCGCCTGGGCCGCAGACTCACTCATCCGAAGCGCAAAAGCGATGTCGGGTAAGGGCGGCAGGATCCCGCCGCCCTTGGCCGCAAGACACAAACAGTTCACCCAGTTCTTGAACGCCTGCCCACTGAGCCGTTGAACCTTGAAATTGTTCAGAACGTCAACGTAGAAGCGAAACCACGGAAGGCTTTTCATGCCACCTCCCCATTGGCCGCAACCCGGCGCGGCGCGAAGTAACGCTCCAGCTCGGCCCGCCGGAAGACCACCCTTGCCCCGCGCTTGTAGTACGGGATCTGGCGCAGCCAGACGGCCTTGCGCCACCAAGCGATGCTGCCCCCATAGATGGCCACAGCCTCGCGGATGTCGAGAAATTCCTGAGTGTTTGTAATGTTCATCGAACAACTCCGTCCAAACACGAAGGGGGGAGTTATCGCCAGGATGGCGATACGCTCCCCCCTACGGGTCCGTGTTGTTTGAAAGTCCCCTCACGGAAAGGCCATCAGGCCTTCCCGAGCCAGGCAAGAATGCGCAGCATGAAACCCCTCATCGCTCAGACCGCGCCCAGGATGCGGTCGAATTGCTCTACCTCCAAGTCGCCCCTCTGGTTGATCAGCGCGCCCCGTAAAGCCTCCAGTAGTTTCAGTACGGTTTCGGCTTCCGAAGGCGTCAGTTGGCCCGCCGCTACCGCTTGAATGGCGCGCCGTACCGCCTCGGCCACGTCGGAAGCCTTCCCCAGCGCGGGCAACTTGAGGCTAATTGGCCGCTCTTTGACGGGCGGGATCAGGCGTTCCAAGACGAGCCGCAAGGCTGTCTCGTTGCCCGCCAGCGCCATTTCCACAGCCTTGCGGACGATTTTCTCGCCCTCACCCTCCAGCAATGCCTGGAGCATAAGTGTCGCCCGGTTGCGGCTTCCCTGCTTGCGGCCAGCCGGGTTGCCGCTCACTCCAGGTACAAACTGCCCCCGCGCGTTGCGGACAACCGCCTGCCGATCACCAGCTTTGGCAGGTTCCTTAACGCCCAGGTCTAACTTCGAGTCTTGAGAAATCCGTTTCCTGCTCATAGATCTTTGCGGCCAGGCGCAGCATCCGGCGCACCAGCGCGGATTCCGCGCGCGTTAGCTTTGCATTGGGGTCGGCCTCAAGCCGCCGAAACAGTTCCATGAAGCGCCGCACGTCCGCCGGCGCAGGTTTGGGTGTTACCGCCCGCCGTGTTTTTTGCGCCATTCCAGCCTCTCCCGCAGTTCCGCCCTGCTGTGGTTGTTCAGGAACGATTCATCGCTGACCAAGTAGCGCAGGATCGCCTCTTGCAAGCGGTCCGCCTCTTTGGGGGAGAGCGGCGCGAACGGTGACCGCGGCTTTCGTTCATCGCTGGCCAGCGGAGATTCGCCCTCATAGGGCACCTCACGCACGATGAAGCGCTCCCAGACGCGGGTTTCGGGGTTGCAGCGCAGCTCAGTCTCACACCCGCGGACGTAATCACCATCAAGCGCCGCATAGCGGAATCGCACCGTCTCGCCCGTGGTCAGGCGAGCCAGGTAAACCTCGCGGCTCTTTGGGGCGGCCAGGGCGGCCGAGATCAGTAGCCGGGGATAGCGCCGCTCCCAGGCGTCGCACACGGGGAAGTAGGGGTCAACGCCCGGCGTCTGGCAGCCCAAGCAGTAGTGTTCTGACAAGGTCACCTCCTTTTTGCAGTGCGTTGCGCTACAGCAGCGCTACAGCCCCCTTATAGGGGGCTGTAGCGTAGCGCGGTGTAGCGCAGTGTAGCGCTACATGTAGCGCGGCTATGTTTTCAACAAGTTGCTGGCGATTCCAGGGGCGCTTCAGAGGCAGGCTGTAGCACCCCATGTAGCGCCCTCTGTAGCGCCCTCTTTCAGTACGTCGCATCGCTGCCTCCAGTCCGATCCGCCAAGGCGATCCGGCCATCTGGAAGCCGCAGGAAGACCCCCTTCTTGCGGCTCATGGTAGTGCGGATCGTGCTCTCCTCGACCTCCAACCGTTCCGCGATCTCGGCAACGCTCATGGCGCCGCCCCGGAGTAGGTGAGCCATGCGCTGCCCAACGGTCATCTTGTCGGCGAACTCTCCAATCTGAGCCGCGTCGGTCCGTCGGATCGTCGTCCTGCCGGCCTCGAACCTCAGCTCGAACCCCAGCGGGGGACGCAGCGGCCCCAAGTTGGACTTGCGGTTGAACAGCGCTACCTGGACAAAGTTCTCCGTGCTTACTTGCTCTCCTCGCTTGGCGAACCAAGTTGCGCGGGCGCTGTTGTGCCAGAACGCCGACCCAAACGGTTTCTTCTCGCCGTCCTCAGCTCTGCTGACATGGGCAATCAGAAGGCATCCCAGCCCGATGCGCCGAAGGCACTGGAAGTATCGCATTGCGGTCTCGGCGGCCTCCGGCGGGCCGTCGCAGCCCAGGGCAACGCTGTCGAGGATCAGGTAGGTTGCGCCCTCCTCGCGAGCGATGCGCCGCAGCCGCTCGGTCTCTTCCCGCAGGGGAAGCTGGCAGCGAACGTACTTGATGCCCCGGAAGGTGCCGGCTATGGATTCCAGCCGCTCGCGGTGGTCTGCCGCGTCAAGCTCCCAGTCGGCGTAAATGACGGTCTCGCCCCGCTCGGTCAGTTTCCACGCCAGATACAGAGCCAGGTATGATTTGCAGGCCCCGCCGTCTCCAAACAAAATGACCGGATGATGTTTTAGCACAGGGAACCCCTCCACCAAGATGGAGGTATCAGTTTCGCGCGCCGGCACGTCAGCCAAGTCAATCGCCGGCTCGCCCTGGCGCTCAGCCAGCAACACGCGCTGGCAGAACTCCTCTACGATGCCCGGCCAGTCAACCTGCTCGCTCGGCGTGTTTGCCCGCGTCGCAATCAGCTTGGCGCGCTCGCTGCGGGCACGGGCTGATGAGAGGTTGAAGTCGGCGATGCTGAGCAGCCCGTCCACTCCGCGGTTGCCCGGCAGGTGACAGCGGGCGATCAGCTCGCCGATGAGGTTGCCGTCTTCTCGCCGCAGAAGGTCGATCTCCAACTCGGAGGCGCAGCCTGGAATCTGCATCCGGTAGCGGCCTTCGTCAAGGCGCTCGAAGATGCGCTGCGCGTCGGGCCGCTCGTTCTCCGCCCGCGGCTCGTAGCGGCTGACGGATTGCGCGATGCGCTCCACTTCAGGGCCACTCAGCGGGGGATCGCACAGGGTCTCGTTGATCCTGGCGAGCAGGTGGCGCAGTTCCACCTCGCCCGCGCCTCGGGTGCGCAGCACGCCGGCAATTGAGGTCAACTCGGTGTTACGCCGCCCAGCGCCGATCTTGCGCCCGGGCGCACCACCAGAATTTGTTTGCGGGCGCTTCTCCCGCGCCAGCCGCACGAGCCAGCCGGGCGCATGGCACAGCCGGCTCAATGCCTCGGCGCCGTCCAGCCCATCGAACGAGTACCTGCGCCCCGTGTCGGGATGGATGGATGGGCTTGCGACAATGTAGGTGCCGTCTGACTTGATCTCGACGCCGTCGGCAACGGTGCAGGATCGGATGCCAGGCTCGTGCTTGAAGTAGACGTGCCGGCCGCCCGAGCCGGTCACTACCTCAGCAGTCGGCGGCCAAGGGCCGTACTTGGCGATCCAGGCCTCAACGGTGGCATCGCCGCCATGCCGGGGGTCGATGTCCAGGACGAGGAAGCCGCTCTCCTCGCCGCACGGGATGCCGATGTTGTAGGACGGGTCCTCACGCCACCAGGCGCGCACCTGCTCCAGGTCGCACGTTGCGTCTTTGAACCCATTGCTGCCCTTGCGCGGGTTTTTGGACCGCGGGAGCAGCGGGAATACCGGAACGCCCCGCGAAGCATACCATTCCGCGGCCGCAGGAAGGCTCATGCTGTCGAGGTCAACCCCCTTGCGGTCGGGGTCGGGGAAGGCAGCAGCCGCGCTCATAGCCGCCCCTCCCGCAGCAGGTCTTTCGTAATCAGCCGCACCAGCGCCAGCAACTCGCGCGGGCGCGCCAAGGCAAGGCGCAGGGCGAGCAGCCAGTAGCGGAGGCGCATTACCGCACCTCCGCCCCGGCCGCAGAATGCTGCATTACAATCGGGGTGGGCTTGGTCTGGGGGATCAGGTCCGGCCCGACCCAATAGCGTACGGTATCCGCGCCAAACTTCCGCCAAATGGGGAAGCCGGGCCGGATGCCACCGGCCCGGTTATCGAGCCAGCGCCAGTTAGCCAGGCACTGCCGGCTGATGCCCGTGAGGCGGGAGTACTCGATATCGGAGACCCAGCGCCCGCCGAAATCAATTTGTGCGTGATTTGCTTCAGTTTGTTTCATGCCCCGATAATGGGGCATTCGCGTCGGGAAATGTCGGGAATTTCCCGGTTTTCCCGATTTCTTCCCGGTTTTCCCGGCGGGCGCTCAGTCGTTGGGGATGTCCGCCAGGCTAACTTTCGGCGCTCTCGAGCTCTCAGACAGCGCCACAGCCAGCCGCGCAAGCGCGTCTTCGCGCACCGGCTTCCCCGCAAGGATTTTATTTATCGTCTTTCTATCCGGAGCCCCGTTCTTGCGGAGTACGTCCGCCACCGTCCAGCGCCTTGCCGCCAGCTCACGCCTGAGCCATTCCGCGCGCCTAGGGTATTGCCTCTTGTTTTCACGCGCAGCCGGCGGCTCCACCACCCCGACACCGTTGCCGGCCGCCTCGCGCTCCGCTCCGTGTTCGCGCTCCGCCTCCTCCTGTTGGCGCAATGCCTCGCATTCCGCCCGCGCCCTCGACTGCCGCTCCGCGAGCCGGCGCAGCGCTTTCGCGCGGAACCGATCGGCCAGCATCGGCTCGGCCAGCCGCATGAATTCTCGGTCAACCGGGTGCACGCCCCTCGCCTTAGCCCGCGCCCGCGCAAAACCGCGCTTGAAGACGCCGTCGATGTCCTCTTCCGTCTCCACACTCTCCAAATGCGCGTCAAGGACGTGCGTGAAAAATTCCAGCAGTGCCGGCTCGGGTTCGAGAAACTCTAACAAACCCCACAGCCGCTCGCGCAGCCGTGCCGCCGCCTCGGCCTCGGCGGCACGGATTCTCAGCTCAACTTGTTGCTCCATCCCAACACCTCCGCATACCGCCCCGCCACCGCCTCGGCCCACGGGCGCAGGCTCTCCGTCACCAAGCCGGCCGTGATGTAGCCGCGGCTCACGTCTCCGCTCAACGAGTGCCCGAGCAGCAGCCGCGCAGAATCCGGCGGGCAGCCCAGTTGGGCAAGCGTTGTTCGGTAAGTGTGCCGCAAGTGATGCGCGCTTACCACGCCGCGCTTGTCGTCGCGCGCGGCGATGATGTGTCGGCCGGGCTTCCGCGGAGACTCGAACACCCATTCAGCGTCAGGCGCGCACTGCTCGCGCCACCAGCGCAGCAGCTCGACCAGCCGGGCGCAGGCGGGAACGGAGTAGGTCCGGCCGGCCTTGGCGGTTGAGAAGTGAATCAGCTTGCGCTCGACGTCCACGTCGCGCCAGCGCAGCGCCTCAACGCTTCCGCGCCGGGCGCCAGTGAGCAACATGACTTGCCACAGGACTTGTTTCAACGGGCGGAGCCGTTGCACGCCGGCCCACCACGCGCGCAATTCGTCGTCGCTCAGTGCCCAGTCACGCGGTTTGACCGGCGCGATGTCAACGGCGATGGTGGGGCACTCGGGCAGCTCCGGATTCACGCGTCGATGGTAGTTGTAAACCGCCCTGAACTGGCGCAGTACGAGGGACGCGAGCGCCTTGCCATGCTTGCGCGCGAGCATCAGATACAGGCCCCGCACGCCGGCGCGATCCTGCCCGATCTGCTCAAGGCTCCTGCCTTGCCAGTCTGGTAGGTATTTCCCGAGGGTGTACTCGTACAGCCGGCGTGTGCCGGGCGCCAGCGGCTTCTCCTCCAAGTACCGCTGCCACGCCTCGCCGAGCGTGATCTTGCCGTCCGGCGCCGGCGGCTTCAGTTGCGCCCAGACTTTCAATGCCATGCGCTTGGCCTGAGCCGCGGTCAGCATGCCCAGGTTGCGCCGCACCAGGCGGCCGTCAATGCGCCGTTGCAGCCGGTAGCTTGCGCCGCGCTTGCCGATCCGCACCAGCAGCCCCGGCACGCCCTCCACCGCATACTCGCCCGGCGGCAAGGCGTCGATCACTTCCTGCCGGCAGGGAACCGTGCGCTCCTTCTTGCCCTCCGGGGCCGGCCGCGCCGGCATCTCAATGACCTGCTGTCCGACTCTTTGATTCACGGCAATCACCAGAACTTGGGATACTTTTTGGGATACTCCTGCGGCCATTATAGGGGAGAAGCCACAAAGAAACAAGAGGAACCTAAGAGCTTGGCATTGATAGGATTGCAGTTACGGGCGAGGAAGTACAAGGAAGCGGTTTTCTTTTCCTCCGGAGCAAGAGGTCGCGCGTTCAAGTCGCGCCGGGCGTACCACCTCCTGTTCCTGCCCAAGGTTTCCCCGTAAGTTGGATTGAATTCACTCCGCCCCAGGGGACTGCTTCTCGTCACCGGCT
>JAPWUP010000023.1 GCA_028275505.1 Bryobacteraceae bacterium | reverse complement strand
GGCGGCGGCATACAATCTGGTCCGGATGAGGAACCTGATGGCGGCGACTGCGTGAGCGGGGGCGAGGAGGGGCCAAATGGGCCCCGGAACGGCCCGGCAGGGCCGGAGCCGGGGCGGCGGAAGAGCGACGACACACGATTCCAGCCTCTGAAAGCAGCCTCAGAGAAGCTCCAACAGAAATTCAAAGGCAAATTTTCAGCAGCCTGTTAAGGCTTTGCTACTGAATACGACCGACTGGCTCAATTGGGGCAACGACCAGGGCTGGGGCTATGCCAACCTCACTCGCGCCTTCAGCCAGCGCAATGGCGTGCTCACCTCCACTCTTTCCTCGGGTCGGGTGCGCCTGTACAAGGGCGTGACGAACGGGCTTTTTTATTCAACCCTCACCTGGAATCGGTCTGTCTATCAAGGATTCACCAGCGCCTGCCTCTCCGATTTGGATCTTTTTCTATACAGCGGTTTGTCGGGTGTGCTGCTCGGGTCCTCAGTTTCCGTGGTTGACAACGTGGAGAAGGCGTACGCCACTGCGTACGGCCCAGTAGTGGTCAATGTGACGCACTGGTCACAGAGCTCTTGCCGCTCCCCGGAAAGGTTCGGAGTAGCGTTTTCTGTGCCGGGTTTTCAACCTGCTACCGGGCCGGTGCTCGATGTGTCTTGCACTGCGCCCACCGCGGTAGCGCCAAGCGCCCAGTTTTCCGCGGCCTGCACTATCGCCAACCGTGGCGATCTGCCCGCGCTGTCCGTCCAAGGAGCACTGGGATTCGCCGGGGGTACGAGCAGTTCGTCGCAGGACTTCGGAACGATCCAGCCAGGTGGGTCGTCCACAAAGACGTGGTTGGTTACCGCTCCGGGCTCGATTGGCACGTTCACGTTGCAGCTTGCCGCCCAGAGCAACTCTTTCGGGGCACTCTTTTCAGGGTCGGCCCGCATCACGTTCTCAACGACGAGCGGGGTTTGCACCGTTGCGGTATCGCCGACCGCTCTGAGCTTTCCAGCGGCCGGCGGAAGCGGGACTGTCAGCGTCTGGGCGCCGGCTGGCTGTTCCTGGCAGGCACTGAGCAACGCACCGTGGATCACTGTGACGGGAGGCGCCCAAGGGAGCGGGAATGGAACCGTTGCATTCACGGTAGCCGCTAACACCGGTTCGAGCGCTCGGACGGGCACCATCGCCGTGGGAGGTCAGGCTGTCGCAATCTCCCAAGCTGGCGCATCGAGCGCGCCCGTGGTGACCTCGGTCGTGAATGGTGCCAGCTTCCAGCCGGGCATCGCGGCAGGAGCGTGGATCTCGATCTTCGGTACGAACCTCAGCACGACCACCCGCACTTGGCGTAACGACGAGCTCGTCGGTGGAATCCTTCCGACCCAGTTGGACGGGGTCCGCGTGACGGTCAACGGTAGGATGGCGGCGGTTTATTACATCAGCCCCACGCAGCTCAATGTGCAAGTGCCCTCGGACGAAGCGGTGGGCCCCGTGCAGGTCCAGGTCACAACTCCCCATGGGACCGCCACGACAACAGCCCAAATGCAGGCGTTTGCGCCGGGTTTGTTCTTGTTCGATAGGGAGAACCGCCGCTACGTCGCGGCGCAGCACGCTTCGGACTATGGGTTGGTCGGCAAGGTGGGCCTTTACCCGGCATCCACGCCGGCCAAGCCGGGTGAGATTGTGATCCTCTACGGGACAGGATTCGGGCCCACTAATCCGCCGCTTCCCACAGGCCGGGTGATCACCGAGCCAGCTCGCTTGGCCAATCCGGTGCAGGTGAGGATCGGCGGTCTGCCGGCCGATGTGCTCTGGGCAGGCCTTAGCGCGCCCGGCCTTTACCAGTTCAATGTGAAGATTCCGGAGGCACTTCCGGATGGTGACCACACAGTGCTCGTGGTGGTCGCCGGATGGCCGACGCAGAGCAACGTGTTCATCACCGTGCAGCGCTAGCCACCTCTTCTCAGTTTCCCCTTCGACGCTCAATAAGTACATCGACAAGCACCCCGCTTTAGGAGCGTTGACGTGACCCAAAGCCACGACATGGCCAAACTCGTGAGAAGCCACGTTCTCGACGTCGAACTCGCTGGTCTCCCGCAGCACGATTTCGTTGGACACTGATTTGCGACAGAAGGGGCGAGGTATGTGGAACCTAAAGGTTTCGGTTTCCGGGTCCGCCGCAGCGAGCGGGAGGGCGAGCGGCGCGGGCCTGGAAAGCGGCGGCGGCAAGGGCCGCTGGTCTGCCAAGCGCAAAGGGGGCGTTGAGTTAGTACTACCGGGTCATAAACGTCTGGCGCCACAAAAAGGGCAGCATGGGAGCTGCCGAATCCACCAGGCAGGGATTGCATTCCGGATGCTGGCGATCGAGGCCGCCTCAAAGCGCCGCCCTGGCCTCCGGGCTGCCCCGCGGGCGGTAGTCGGCTGGGATAGGGGCTCCTGCCAGGGCGAGCCTTCCGGCACGCGCCCAGGGGAAAAACGGCTCCTCTCGGCGACCAGGAACCCATAGGCGGCAATGCACAGCGTGGCGTGAGGATGAAACCCGCGCCAGGAGCGACCTTCCAAGTGTCCCCGTCCCAGCTCCTGCTTTCGCTCCAAGTCATCGCGCTCCACGATCCAGCGGTGTTTGGCCAACCGGACCAGCTCTGGCAGCGTGGTGTCAGGCGGCAGGTTGGACAGCCAGGACTTGGTCGGTTCGGCAGCGCCGCGCGGCCACTCGGCCAGCAGCCACAGTTCCGGGTGGGGCTCCGCCCGCCAGTAGTCCCGGTGCGCCGGCCGGACCCGCACAGCCACAAAGCGCGATGGCAACTTCTTCTTGGTTCCCTCCCGCCAGCTCACCCCAGCCAGGGCCTTCTCACCGGTGTGAACGTCCAGTTGACGCACCGAAAGGCGGCGGGGATCCGGGCTGCGCCGTAGTAGCTTGGGCGGGCCGTGGCTCCTGGCCGGGCCGCCCCGCGCTGGTCGTACTCAGCACGCCCACCACGCAGGGCAAGTCCGGCTCGCTCAAGCCCTCACGGAAGTGGGTGCCCTTACCATAACCGGCCTCGGCCAACGCAACCCCGCGGGGCAGCTCCGCCGCGACTGCCTGGCGAATCCGATCCAGTGCCACGTTAGGCCTGGTCTGAAACTTCACCGGCTCTGGCACACCGGCTTTCTTTCTCCGCGCCCCGTCCTCGGTCTATTCCAGTCCAAGGGCGGGTACAACCCATACGCCACCCGCAAGCTGGCCTACCAGGTCGCGACCGCCACCTGACCGTTCTCCCACTTGCCCGACGGCCCGCAGTACTGTCGAGCCACCCCCACCGAATGTCGGCCTTTCCTGGGGATGCCGGTGTCATGCACGATCCAAGCCACAATCGGTTGCCGGCACGTCATGGCGGGCGGCAGTTGGACACGCACCGCCGCCAGCACGGCCTCATCGCTCCAGGCAGCTTTGGCCACCAGATGATGCAAGGACTGGCGGGCGGCCTGCACGCGCTCCGGGCGCAGGCGAGCGGCCATGGGTTCCACGGACTTGCGCTCGCCGGGCAGCAGCAAGCCGCGGCAGTAGTCTTTGAGGGAGTTCCTCTCGGTCCCGATGCCCTGCGGCCTTGGCCAAGCCCTCCACCTAGGCCGCCAAGCGCTTCTCCTGCGGGCTTGGCCCCCGAGGGGCGGTTCGCAAAAAACAATTCCACCACAACATGTTAGTCTTATGACCCAGTAGTATTAGGCGGCGTCTCGAGCGGGCTAAGAGGCGACGCCTCACTTACCGCAAACACCTGCCGCCCTTCAAGGATGGGGTTGGTCGGACGCTTACGAATAAACTACCTACGGTTCCGACCAGGACGGCAAAAAGACACCGAATGCACCTGCTCTGCGGGCCGCGCTTGTCCCCCGGATGCTAAGGAGGTGAATTGCGTCGAAGTTTGCGTCAGTTTGCCCGCAGCCGGACTGGGCCGAACAAGCCCGAGCGCCGCAGCTCCACCTTGGCCCAAGGCCGCGGGATTTCGCCCGTAACTGCAATATTGGTGCGGGTGAAAGGGCCGCCTTCGCCGCGGGCGTCGCACGCCAGCCGGTTGACCCAATTGTTGGCGACCTTCACCACCAGCCGGTTCTTCCCGGCTCTCAGCGCGGCGCCGACGGGAACGCGGAAAGGCTTCGTCCAGGCGACCCCCAGCGGCTTGTCGTTCAGCCACACTTCCGCTGCACCCCACAGATCGCCCAGATCGAGTTCAGGCGAACCGGCCCGGCGGACCCAGGACTGAGGCGCCTCGAACTCGGTCCGGTAAATCGCTACTCCCGAGAAACAGCGCACGCCGGGATCGGGATGATCCGTCCACGAAATCAGACGCTTGAGGCTGACGCGTTCCGGAGCGCCCCAGCCTGGGGGAAATTCGAGGATCCAAGGACCTGCGATTTCGAGCGTCGGTACGGTGTCCGCGAGAGACGGGGGCGCCCGCTTGCTTTGACTCGCCTCGCGGCGGAATACGACCAGTTGCGATCCCTCCGACTCCAAACGCAGCGGCAGGCGAACACCTTCGTTTGTGAACTCGTATTCCGAAGCCTCGCGGATCGCACCGGTCACGGCGTCCCAGAGCTCGGGAACTTTCTTGCGCACACGGAATTGAACTTCCACCGACACTTGCTCGTTCGCAAGATTGCGCACGAAATAGATATCCGCGCGCTCAGTGCGGCGGTGGATGAAATCCAGCCTGGCGTCCGCCGGGCTGATGATTTTTAGATCAGGACCCACGCCCCGTTCAGCCAGAACGTCGCGCAGCGACCGTCCGCACACCACCTTACCCTGGCCGTAGCGGTGTTCCCGGACCGATACGCCGTCGCAAGGTCCCCACACTTTGTCCGCCAGCGCGCGCACGGCGCTGTCGCGACTCCCCGAGTAATCGTAGCCCGAGGCCCGCAACGGCTTGGGACCCACGACGGTGGCGCCGTCGCGCACCAGAGCGGCGATCTGTTCCAGCACCGCAGGGTCCACGTCACGGCGCTCGGGGAGGACCAGAATTTGGTATTCCATGCCGTGGGGCAGATATAACTTGCCGTCCCGCACCCGGAGTCGCGCCAGAACCTCGGCATTGATCACGTCGTAGTCGAAGCCGAATCCGAGCGACGGATCCACGTGCTTGGGCGGAACGAAATTGAAACCGCCGTCCCCGTAGTAATAAAGCACGTCGGCGACGAAGCGGCCCTGCTGCATCAGGAACGAGACGCGGGCGAGATAGTCAAGAAACGCTCTGCCCATGGGCCACCAGGGAACGCTGGGCATCAGGTGCGTTCCTGCGCCGTAAGCCCAGCCCGGCTTGCCCGCTTCCGGCGGCTGGTGAGCCGAGGTGTGCCAGACGACGTGATTCATGCCTTCGGTGAAGGCCCGGTCCGCGGAGGCTTTCAGATCCTGCGGCGCTTCCTCCCAGTGCCGGTTGCTGGTGAAAGCCTCCATGTGCACAACGGGCTTGTTGTATATATGAGCCGCGGCAGCGGTTTCTTTGACCACCCATAGCGGGGAATCGGGACGGAACGGCCAGAACTCGCCGCGCACGCTGTCTATGGCGCCCAGCGCTTTCAACGCGTCTACAGGCACCTGATGAACGGGGGGACCGGGGCCGCCCGCTTCCGCCTGAACGCCCAGTCCGACCTTGTGAGCTTCTTCCACCGCCGCGCGGTAGTAAGCATCCACGACGACCTCACCCAGAGTCTTTCGGTAGTCGAAGATTACGCGGTCGGCCGTTTCGCGATCGAGGATGCGTGCCCCGCTGAACAAAGGCAAAAAAGGCGCCAGGTCATAGCCGCGCCTTTTGCGAAATTCCTCGAGGAAGCTTTCGCTCCAAAGCATGCCCCTTACTTCGTAACTGGCCAGGTAAAGTTCGTGGAGCGCGGAGCGGCGGAAGTCACCTATGCGTTCCCCGAGGCGTCGAATGACCTCCCGGATGTACCGTCGCGTCACCTCGGCATCGAGGTGGTCAGTCGCCAGTCCGTCGGAGTTGGGGCTGGGAACTTTTAGCCGCTCGCCGGTGTTGGCCAGTGCGTAGCGGATCAGCAACCAGCGTCCTTCGGGGACGCGCCAGCGGAGCCGGCCCCTGTCCAGATACCGTTCGAGCCACACAATCTGATCGAGGCTGCGGACGTTTACGACAGGCATGGGGCTCGACGCCCAGCACCCCGCGGGACAACTCCAGCGCCCGTCGTGCACGTTTTCCGCCGCCCATTGTCCTTGCACGTTGAGCGCTGAACTGTACTCGAGCAGCTTCGCGCCCGCGCTGGTGCGGCGGCCGCGGTAGGAAAGCACCGCATTGTAGCCGTCCGCCGTCCAGACTTCGAATTCGGCCAACGCAACCTTGCGTTGCTCCCCACTTTGGCCATCCAGCAGGTGCAGTCGCACATAGCGCGCAGGGGTGGGCGGGAACCGGAACTCCTGCGGCCCTGGTCGCGGTTCCAGGAAGCCGCTCAGCACCCGGCGAAATGCTTCGTCATCCCGGGAGGACTCAGATACCGAAACGGTGAAGCGACGCGCGTAACGGTGGCCGGTAGCCGGGTTCTCGGCGTTATACAAGACCACGCGGGCCACGGTCCGCGGTACGGGTTCTTCGAGCTCGAAGATGAAATCAAAACCAGGGCGCAGTTCAGGATTTCGTATGCCGATCAGCGCGACATCGCGGAAAAACAAAGGCCGGCCTTGCGCGTCCTTGGGGGCTTCCGCCGGAATCGGAGGCACGGGCAGATCGCCGTTGAAATCGCGCGGACCTTCGAGCTCGAGGTGGGAGTGCACCAAGGTCTTGCTGGCGTCCTGCGGGGTCACCCAGGACGCGCCCATATCCCAACTGCTCGAAACCGACAGCTCTACCTTCATGCCGAGCTTGCCAGCGATCTGGATCACGTGCGCCAGGTCGGCAACCGAGGCCGGGCTGAGAAACTGGGGACCCGCCGGCGGTCGTGCGCTCGCTGGACCACGGGCGCCCATATCGAAGAGCGTCAGGCCGGTCACGCCCAGGCGGCGGTATTCCTCCAGCTCCTTGACCACCCAGTCGCGGTTCAGGTAGCCGTCGAGCAGGAGAAAGTAGACCGAAGGGTGAGCTTCGGGCGGCGGGTCGCGGAAGCCCGCTTCGAGAGGATCCACAGTGGCAGGAACGAGCAACGAAATGATCCAAAGCAGGGTGGAAGCTACCAACGCGCAGCTCCTCACGTCCACTCCCCTCTTGATTAAAAGGCAACCGAAGCCGACGCTGTTCTCCGAAAGCGGCCCCGCCGGCCGTTTCGCATTGTGAGACAATGGCGCTTGAGCCGAGTCTTGCCCATGAACGCCAACCAGAATCAGGACAGGCGACTGCCTGGACGGCGGCCTCCCCCGGCAGACTTGGTGCAGGCTGTCGAGCGCGCCTGCGAGTTGCTCAAGGCCTTCCAAGACGAGGATGCGGAACTGACACTCCAGCAACTGGCGGCCCGAACCAGTCTCCACAAGGCTACCGCCTCCCGGCTTCTGCGCACTTTGGACCATGCCGGGTTGGTGGAGCGTCTGCCCGGCGGGCGTTTCCGCAGCCTGATCAGAACGGTTTCGCGCAAGCGTCACCGGATCGGCTTCGCCACACGCGGCATGGACACGCCGTTCAGCCGGGATGTGGCTTCCAGTCTTCAGCGTGCTGCCGAGGAAGCGGGAATGGAGTTGCTGGTACTGGACAGCCACCGAAGCCCGCGCGTGGCCTTGCGCGACGCCGAACGACTGGTGCAAGAGGGCGTCGAATTGGTGGTCGAATTCCAGAGCCATGAACGCGTGGCGCCCTTGATCGCGGCCCGTTTCTTACAGGCGCGACTGCCGGTCATCGCGGTCGAGATTCCGCATCCGGGAGCGGTGTATTTCGGGGCCAACAACTACGAAGCCGGTTTGATAGGCGGACGGGCTTTGGGCAAGTGGATTCGGGAGCGGTGGGGAGGGGAGCTGGAAGCCATCGTGCAGTTGGTCGAGGAACGCGCTGGCACTGTTGCGAGACTTCGCATCACGGGGATGCTGGAGGGATTGCGGGAGGTCCTGCCGGCGGCGGCGCAGGCCACCTTGTTCGAGATTGACGGCAAGGGGTCCTTCGAAAAGGCGCTGGAGCGGATGCGCCGCCACCTACGCCTGCTCCCGGCCCGTCGGACTGCGGTGCTCGCGGCCAACGATCCCTCGGCGCTGGGCGCCGTTCGCGCTATCGAGGAGGCAGGACGCGCCGACTGTTGCGCGGTGATGAGCCAGAACGCCAGCCTGGAGGGGCGCAACGAGTTGCGGCGCCGCCGCAGCCCCCTGATCGGCTCGGTGGCCTATTTCCCTGAGCATTATGGGGATCACATCATCCGTCTGGCGCGTCTGATCCTGGCCGGTCGTCCGGTTCCCCCGGCCACCTACACCCGGCACGTGCTGATCACGGCGGAGAACGTGGACCGGTATTACCCGGTGGACCGCTTCCTGTCGGCTTGAGCTTCGTCTCGGGATGTGAGACGCACGGGCGGCGCCAACTTTGCCGTGTTCCTTTTCGTGCCCGCCTTTACCATAAGGCCGGAGGTGTTCCCCATGACCAAGGCAGCGGCTTGCCTGATCCTGGGAGCCTTACTGGCTAGCGGGCAAACGATCACGAGCTCCCTGCTGGGCACGGTGCTCGACTCGAGTAACCTGCCGGCGGCCAGGGCCAAAGTTACCCTTACTCTGGTCACCACGGGCGCAGTGCGCGAGACCGAGACCGACGAACGCGGCAATTTTGTGTTCTCGGGTCTGGAACCCGGAGAATACAATCTTGCCGTGACGCTGGCTGGATTCAAGCGCCTGGAGCGCAAGGGGATCGTTCTGTCTGCGCAGGAGCGCCGCAGTATTGGCACCCTTACGCTCGAGGTGGGCACACTCACCGAGAGTGTGACCGTCACCGGGCAAGCGGCTACGGTTCAGACCGCCAGTTCCGAGCGGGCCGCGACCGTCCTGGGAAGCCAGATCGAACGCCTCATGATCAAGGGGCGCAACGTGCTTTCTTTGCTGCAACTTTTGCCGGGCGTTGTGGATTTGCAGCAGCGCGAGGAGCGGATTGACCGCAACTTCGACATCTTTGTCCAAGGCAACCGCCGCGAAAACAACTCCGTCACCGTAGACGGCATGGTCGTTAACGGGATTGGCAACAACTTCAACACCGTCGTCATGTTGAGCCAGGACGCCATCGCCGAAGTACGTGTCCTGTTGACCAACTACCAGGCCGAATACGGCCGCTCCTCGGGGGCAACCGTCAATCTGATCAGCAAGTCCGGCACGAGGGAGTTCCACGGCCTCGCGTCACATTTCAAGCGGCATGAGCAGTTCAACGCCAACAATTTCTTCAACAATCGCCTCGGGCAACCCAAGCCGCGCTATCGTTACACGACCTGGAATTACAACATCGGCGGGCCCGTCTACGTTCCGGGCAAATTCAACACCAACCGGGAAAAGCTTTTCTTCTTCTGGTCGCAGGAGTTCTGGCCCCTGAAGGTGCCGACGGCGATTGCACAACTGACGGTGCCCACTCAGTTGGAGCGCGCGGGCGACTTTTCGCAGAGTCTCGACCTGAATAACCGCTTGATCGTCGTCAATGACCCAACCACCCGCGCGCCTTTCCCGGGCAACCGCATTCCGCCGAGTCTCATAGATCGCAGCGGCCAGGCGTTGCTCAAAGTGTTCCCCGAACCGAACTTCACCGATCGGGCGCTTTCCGGAGGCCGTTATAACTACGTATTCCAGAGCGAGAACAGAATCCCGAATCGGGCAGAGAATCTCCGACTGGATTATAACCTCAACTCATCGAATACACTTTCGGGCACTATTGCTTCGTTCGTGGACGAGCAACGCGGAGCGGTGGGTATCCTCACCGCAGGTGCGACCAACTGGCCGCAAATGACCAAGACCTACCGCCTGCATGGGCAGGCTTATATCGTCCGCTACACACGTATCGTCAGTCCCACTCTGATCAACGAGCTGGCGCTCGGCTTCACACGGCGTCCCGAGGGTAATCGGGCCTCGGAGGAGGAAATCCGCCGCAACCAGAAGGCGACGGTGGGTTATGTTGCCGGCCAAATCAATCCCGCGGTCAATCCATTGGGCCTGATCCCGAACGCCACTTTCGGGGGCGTTACGAATGCGGCCAACCTGTACATCGAAGGCAGGTTCCCTTTCTACCAGCGGCTCTATTCCTCGTCGCTGACCAACAACGTGACCAAGATTTGGGGAAAGCACACCTTCAAAGCCGGGATTGCTCTCGAGCGTCACTTCCAGGGCGCGCTCAATGACGGCCAATACACGGGAACCCTAGATTTCGGCCGTAACGTGAACAACCCCCTGGACACCAACTATGCCTACGCCAACGCCATTCTCGGCATCTTCAACACTTACACCGAGCAGCTTGCCCGGGTCATCCTGCATTTCCGCCAGGCCAGCGAGGAATGGTTCGTGCAGGATTCCTGGAGACTTCACCCACGGCTCACGCTGGACTACGGCGTCCGATTCCATCACCTGGAACCCATCTACATGGCGGACAACAAGCTCTCGGTCTTCTCCGCAGACCGATATGACCCGGCGCGAAGGGTTCGGCTCATCTGGCCTGCGCGCGTGAACAACCAGCGCGTCGGGCAGGATTTGGTAACCGGGCAGACGTTTTATGCCTCACAAATCGGCGCCTTGGTACCGGGGGCGGGCGATCCGGCTAACGGGATGGCGCTGGCCGCGCGTGACGGCTACCCTCGCGGTCTCATCAACGGCTACGGCATCCTGCTCGGGCCGCGGTTCGGCTTCGCTTGGGACGTGTTCGGCACTGCCCGCACGGCGCTGCGAGGCGGCATCGGCCTGTTTTACAACCGCCCCAATATGAGTTTCAACTATCTTCGCTTCGCGGGGCAGCCGCCGTTCGTCAGCCGGCCGATTCTTTATTACGGAAGACTGACCGAAATTGCTTCTTCCACTGGCGTGTTGTTCCCCCAGGCGGTCAACGGGTTCGACCGGGACAGCAAATGCCCGAAAGTCATGAACTACAGCTTTGCGCTCCAGCAGAGCCTGGGTTTGGGAGTGGTCGCGGAGGCAGCGTACGTGGGCTCCCTGGGTCGCAATCTCATGTGGCTATACGAAATCAATCCCGTCCCCTTCGGCGCCAATTTCGACCCGCGCAACGCCGATCCGACCAACCCGGCCAGTCCCCTGCCTGCGTCTTTCCTGAGGCCATTCCTCGGATATAACGAAATCCTGATCTCGCAGGCAGCGTCTTCGTCCAACTACCATTCCTTGCAGGTGACGGCGCGCCGGCGCTTTCTGCACGGCTTGCAGTTCGGCGCCGCATGGACCTGGTCCAAGGCCATGACCTTCAATGATTTCGACAATACGGCGGTGAGCGCCCTGGTGCCGCCGCGGATCTGGAATTACGGGTTGGCGTCTTTCGATCGCACTCACGTATTCAAGCTGGACTGGATGTACGATCTGCCGCGCCTAAGGCTCGATTTTGCGCCGGCTCGCCTCGTCTTGAACGGGTGGCAGGTTTCCGGGATCACTAGTTTCGTCAGCGGAGCGCCGCTGGGAATCAGCTACACGACAACGGTCGGCTATGACGTCACCGGCACGCCGTCGCAAGGCGCGCGCATCGTGGTGCTCGAAAATCCTGTCCTCCCAAAGAGCCAGCGCACCTTCAGTCGTAACTTCCGTACGGAGGTATTTCGCTTGCCGGCTCGGGGCACGATCGGTAATGCGGCGCGCACGCTGATCCGCGGCCCCGGCATCAATAATTGGGATATCGCGATCTTTAAGGACATACCCTTACGCGGCGAATCTTTCAAGTTCCAGTTCCGATGGGAACTGTACAACGCCTTCAATCACACCCAATTCAGCGGGCTGGACACCACCGCCCGATTCGACCTGGCCAGCAACCAAGTCAACCCTCGGTTTGGCGAATTCACCGCGGCTCGTAGCCCCCGCATCATGCAGTTGGCCTTGCGCCTGTATTTCTGAAGGCGATGAAAACCAGCACGCAACTGACCCGCCGGCAGGCGCTGGGCGTTCTGACAAGCGCCTGCCCGGCCATTCTGCGATCGGCGCGGGGAGATCGCCCCAATGTTTTATGGTTGATGACCGACGAGCAGCGCCCCGATTCGCTTGGCTGTTACGGGAGCCCCTGGGCGGTCAGCCCGAATCTGGACGCTCTGGCCGCCGAGGGAATGCTTTTCGAAAGCGCGTATACGCCCTCGCCGGTTTGCGTCCCCGCGCGTTCCAGCCTGTTGACCGGGAACTTTCCTTCCACCACCGGGGTTTTCCATAATCAGCAGCGCCTGCGGGCCGGGACCCGGATGCTGACTTGGGCATTCGAGGCGGCAGGATACCAGACCGCGTCCTTCGGCAAGAAGCATTACTTCCTTGCCGGCCTGCGGCAGGCCTTTCAGGTGGAAGGCGGCTCGGCTGTGGACGACATCGTCGGCGCTGAAACATTTCCGGAATGTTATGATCCGGCTCGCCACGAGGTCCTCCAGTATCCCGATCTGCCCGCACGCAAGCTTCGCCGCCGCTGGATCCTGGCCGGGATCTTTCCGGAAGCGCGCGAGCGGACGGCCGAGGCGCGAAACGTCAATCTGGCTATCTGCTGGCTCGAACGCAGGGACACCCGCAGGCCCTTTTTCCTCCGGCTTTCGTTAAACGCTCCTCACACTCCGTACGTCGCCCCGGCGGAGTTCGTCTCCCGCATCAACGCGGACAAGATTACACTCCCCATCCCTCGCCGCGAGGAGCTTGCGGACAAACCTGCACGCGAAAGAATCCACTTGCAGGATTTCGAAGGTGCGCTGTGTTTCGATGCCGAACAGATCCGTCGGATCCGGCGCTATTATTACGCACGGGCCGCCTTTGCCGACGCTGAGATCGGCAGACTGCTCGATTGGATGCGCCGACACGACTTGCTGGCAAATACCATCGTGGCTTTCGTCAGCGATCACGGAACTCATCTGGGCGAACAGGGCCTCCTGCAGAAACAGACTTTCTATGAGCAGGTGGCGACAGTCCCGCTGATCTTGTGGTGGCGCGGTTTCCCCCGCCGCGGCGTCCGGCAACCGGAACCGGTAAGCACAATCGGCTTGCTGCCCACGTTGTGCCGCCTCGCAGACATCCGTTTGGAATGGCCCTGCGAGGGGAAGGCTTTCCTCCTGCCGCCAGCGGGTCAAGTGCCACGGGATCGTCCGGTTTTCAGCGAAATCAAGTTCGGGTACCAGGGTTATCGTGATGAGGACCGGCAGGTTATGATCCGGCAAGGTCGCTGGAAGCTTTCCCGGTTCATGACCGGCGACCCGGACGGGGCGCTTTACAATTTGCAAGAAGATCCTGCCGAGAGCAGAAACCTGTATTCGTCCCGGCCCGAAGTCGTGGCCGAGTTAGTCGAAATCATCAACCGGTGGGACCAGCAAAGGCGCGTGAACGCATGACGGAACAGGCAACTGGCACTCATTTCGCTACTTCTGCTTTCCCTCTCATTCCCCGGCGCAAACCACTGACCGCCCGGGTGGGACTGTTCGGTGTGGGCCACCACACATACTGGGGACAATTCGACGGCTTGCGCGAGGAGATGGAAAAGAAAATCTCGGTCCTCGAAAGCAAGCTCTCCGCGCGCCGGGTCGAGGTGAGGAACTTCGGGCTGGTGGATTCGGCGAAGGCGGCTTACGCCTTGCGCGACCGGCTGCTGGCCGAGAACCTGGACCTCATCTTCTGCGACATGGTGACGTACGCCACCTCGGCGACCTTCGCGGCCATCGTCCGGGACGTGCCTGTCCCCATCGTGCTGGTGGCTTTGCAGCCCTTGAAGGCGCTCGACTACCCTCGCGCCACCACGCGCATGCAACTGGCCAACGACGACTTCTGCTCCGTGCCCGAGTTTACCGGGGTGGCGATCCGCATGGGCAAGCCGGCGCCGCCGGTGATCCTGGGCACACTTGAGGACGATCCCGTGGCGGAGGAGGAACTCTCCGAATGGTGTCGTATCGCGCACGTGTTGCACGATCTCAAGCGCGCCCGGATCGGGCACTTCGGCCATCCCATCGAACACATGCTCGACATGCAGACCGATCAGGCCGCGCTGACCGCAGCCTTCGGCTGCCACATCGTGCAGACGGAAGCCGACGACCTGCTCCGTCATTACCGGCGGGTTACGGAAGCGGAGATCGGGGAGAAAAAACGGATCATTCTGGAGGTGTTCGATACGCCGGATCCCAAAGCTGATCCGATCACCCGGCGGTTGACGTCGGAGGACCTGGAGATGTCGGCCCGTGTAGCGGCTGCCCTGGAGCGCTTCATTGACGAGTACGAGCTGGACGGGCTGGCTTACTACTACGAGGGAGAACCGGACAGCGAACTGCGTTCCGTGTTGAGCAGTCTGATCGTAGGCAACTCCCTGCTCACTGCGGCCGGTTTTCCCATGTGCGGCGAGTCCGACCTGAAAACCTGCATCGCCATGCTCATCATGGACCGGCTGGAAATCGGCGGCAGTTTTGCGGAATTCCATCCCATAGACTTCAACGAAGGATTCGTGCTGGTAGGTCACGACGGGCCACACCACCTCAACGTGGCCGAGGGACGTCCTGTGCTGCGCAGCTTGCTGAAGTACCACGGCAAACCGGGCAGCGGAGCCAGCGTGGAGTTCAAGCTGAAAGAAGGGCCAATCACCATGCTGGGCATCGGCGTCACCCGGAGTGGCGGATTCAAGTTCATTGTGGCCGAAGGCCAGAGCGTGCGAGGTCCCATTCCCGCCACGGGCAACACGAACACTCGCGGCTTCTTCAAGCCGGATGTGCGGACCTTCCTGAAGCGCTGGGTCGCCGAAGGGCCCACGCATCATTTCGCGCTGGGCATCGGACATCACGCTTCCACGCTGGAGAAGATCGCCTCCGTGTTGGGCCTGGAGATCGCGGTGGTGGCGCGGGAGGCGGTGTAAGTGTCGTCTCGCCCGAGTTACGTGTGGGCGGCGGCCTTGCTGAGCGGCGCGTCTGCGCTCAGTTTTTTCGATCGCCAGGCGCTTTCCGTGCTGGCGCCCACCGTGACCGCCGAGCTGGGCATGACCAACGCCGATTACGGCCGCGCGGTCTCGGCGTTCACGTTAGCTTACTGCGTGATGTTCGCGGTAGGTGGCCGCCTCATTGACCGGGTTGGCACGCGCACGGGCCTGGGGCTCTCGGTAGCGTTCTGGTCGCTGGCTAGCGCCTTGCATGCCACGACGCGCAGCGACGCCCAGCTTGCCTTTTTTCGATTGCTTCTGGGAGTGGGCGAAGGGGCATGCTTCCCGGCGGTGGCGCGCGGAGTCGTCGAATCGTTCCCCGAACGACAACGTGCGCTGGCCATGGGTATCGCGACGACGGGGGCGTCTGCGATAGGCGCCGTGCTCGCTCCCCCAGTGATCGCGTGGCTGGCTCTGGCGGCAGGCTGGCGCGCTGCTTTCCTGGCGACAGGATTACTCGGCGCGCTCTGGACGCTGGGCTGGTTCGCTGGTTACCGGGCGCCGGCAATTTGCGGCTCGCTTGGTAGCTCAGGGATGCCCGGGCCTTGGGCATGGCGCCGGCTACTGCGGCTGCGCTCGGTTTGGGGACTGGTGTTAACCCGATTCTTGCTGGATCCTGTTTTTTACATTTACATGTTCTGGATCCCGCAATATCTCCATCAGGAGCGAGGCGCATCGTTGTCCGAGATTGGGGCGCTGGCCTGGATTCCTTTTTTGACGCTAGGCATGTCCTCCTGCGTGGGCGGCGCGGTTTCCGACTGGCTGGTGCGGCGGGGTCGGCCACTGGTGGAAGCCCGGAAGCTGGTGATGGGCGCTGCGGCTTTCTTGACCCCCGTCTCGATCCTCGCCTTGTGGGCTCCGAACTCGCTGCTGGCCGTCCTGCTGCTCGGCGTGCTATTGCTGGCCCACGGATTCTGGATGACCAACTACATGGCGCTGACCGCCGATCTTTTCCCCGCGGCCACGGTGGCCACGGTCGTAGGGTTGGCGGGCATGGCGGGCGGCCTGGCAGGCTTCGCGGCCAACCTAGGGACCGGTTACCTAGTAGACGCGATGGGTTTCGCGCCGGTCTTCATTGCCTGCGGTTTACTTTATCCGGTCGGCTACGGCGTGATTGTGCTCTCGGTCCGCCGGCGGGCGTGACAGCAATTTCGCGCCCGGTTAGTTGGCCTCCAGCGCCGCCCATCAACGCACCCGCTCGGGCTTGGCGAATTCCGAACTCATTCGTTGCGGCAGCCGCCAAACGGCGGTGCCCTCCCGATTCGTGAAGTAGACGGCGGAGTCCGAGAACTTTTTGGCGTCGCCATCGGCCCACAAAGCGTAGAAGTCCGGCTGGGCGTTGACGGGCTTGCGTGCGTAGGTATGGTTGCGAGAGCTGTTGCGTGTCAGGGATCTTGCCCGCTGCCACGTCTTGCCTTCGTCGCGACTGATCCACATCACCATCTCGCCGCCTGTGCAGTAAGGCTGCGGCCCCGGGTCCGTCGGCGCGATGATCCGCCAAACCCTGTTGTCCTCGATGTACAGCGAGCCGAAGTCATAGTTATGGTCCGAGGTGAAGAGCTCGCGAATCTCCCAGCTGTCACCCGTCCAGTGCGCGATGCGCCACACGCGGGGATCGTTCTTAGGACCGGGCTCGAAGCCCCGGCTGGTCAGAAACAGAATGACGGGGCGGCCGCCGCGGTCGAACTCGAGCGTTTTCAAGTAAACCAGCAGTCCTTCCGAGCGGTAGTCGTGCACCAAGGCGGGATGCTCGGGGCGCGTGACGGGAACCGGCGCGGGCCGGCCGTCCACCGTCTTCCACGTGCGTCCCATATCCGTCGTTTCCAGGTAGTAAAGATTGGTGCGCGCGTTCAATCCGAAGGGCGCGGGGTGAAAGTTGAAGGCGGTGGCAACGCGCCGGCCGGTCTGCTGGACAATTTGATAATGGCCGAGTTCGACGCGGGCCAGCAACTGGGGCTCGGACCACGTCAGTCCGTCGCGGCTGGTCATCCAGTACAAGCTGCGTCCGCCCCGTTCGTAGCGGGTGTGAAGGAAAAGAAAGCCTTCGCCCGAAACCCACCGCGGATTGGCGTACGAGAAATTGCCTTCCCACACGCGCTCGAACTCGTCGATCGAGTAAGGCGCGGTGGAGCGGAAGATATAAGACCGGCGAGCCGTGCCGTGTGAGTTGGCAAAAACCCACACATGACCACGCTCATCCAGACCCAGGACCGGATTGTCATGGGCGTCATCCGTCTTTCGGTTAAGCAAAATTCGCGGGCGCGGGACCTGGCGAGTGACGTGATCGTAATAGGAGACCATCAACAGCAGCTCCTGCCGCCCCGGCAGGCTGCCGCCGTAACAGAAGAAAGTTTTGCGGGCGGCAGGAGCATAGATGGCGATAGGGGAGTGCTGCTGGGGATAAGTGGCAAGGCCGCCGCTGTACTTATAAACGTACTCATCCCCGGTCGGCTGGTTCGAGTACCAGATGCCGTGGTAGCCGTCGGCCTTCTCGGGCCGGAAGGTTTCGGGCAGCGCCAGGGGTACAAGGCAGAACCAGAGAAGCAAGACAAATGACCGTCCCATGGCCTGAACTCAAAAACACACTCGCAAGGCAACTCGGAACCGCCGTTCGCCGCTTACGGTAGTAATCTCGGTATAGCCTCCGCAAAAACGGGTGTTCACGCGCCGGCGGCGGCACTTTTGGGGTTTATTATCCCACCGTCTTGGCCGCTACGGGCGCTCCGTTCAACCTCAGCCCCTGAGCGTCCAACGCCTCCACGTCTTCGACCGCCAGCAGGGGGAGAGCCGCCGCGGCGGGAGCCTCGAGATCGAAACTGCGGACGACCAGGCCTCGCACGTGCCGGGCGTAAAGACCCAAGGCCGGCAGCGGGCCGAACATGTCGGGGCGCGGATAGGCGGATTCCCGCTCCGGCACCCGCCGCTCCGCAGGCCATGGTTCGCCGACAACCGAAGTCTGTATGCGCAGATCACTCAAGGTTATTCCGCGCACGCAGGCGCCCGGAATGCCGCTGATCACACACGCGAGCGTTGCGTCCTCGACGGCCAGGTTCTGAATGATGACCTGTTCCAGCCGCCCTGGCGCGGCCTGCCCCGACGTCCGCGAGCGATCCCCGAGACGCACGAAAACCGGCGCCAGCACGTGTCGCCCGGTCACGTTGGTCACCGAGACCGAGCTGAGACGCGCCCCGTCTACCATCGCCAGCGAAATCACCGAGTTCGGTCGCACAGGCCCGGCGCCGTACACCACGGAATTGGAGAAACTCACGTTGGAAATATCAGCATGCGTTTCCGTACCCACCTTGAATCCGGCAGCCCGCGTCGACAGCACGCAGTTAGTGACGCTGACGTTTTCTACCGGTCGCGGATCACCCAGATAATTGGTCGTCTTGATGACGATACAATCGTCGCCGCAAACAATCTCGCAACCCGAGACCACCACATTGCGGCAACCGTCAATATCAATGCCATCCGTGTTGACCACGTCGTAGCGGGCAAGAATGCGCAGCCGCGTGATCCGCACGGAATCGCTGTGATAAAGGTGGAGCGTCCACCGATCGGCCTCCCTTAGCGTTATTCCATCCACCACAACGTCGCGGCAATGCTCGCAGGCCACGAGCCGAGGCCTGAAGGGAGCGAGCGGCTGACCAGCCGCACGGGGCTGAGCCAATCCAGCGCCTTGAATGACACCGTGACCACCAAGGGCCACGTGTTCGGCATTTTCCGCCAGCAGGAAAACGCTTCCCCAGCCATCGCGTGGCGTCCGTTCGCCGCGCCGGATTTCGTAATCGCGAGGGTCGGCGGAGGCCACCAGCGTTGCGCCGTGATCCAGCCACAACGCCACCCCGCTCCTCAGGCGCAAGCTGCCGCTCTTGTACCGGCCCGGCGGAAGCCGCACCGTGCCGCCCCCGCGGCGGGCGCACTCGTCAATGGCCCGCTGAAGCGGGATGCGATCGTTGCGCACGCCGTCTCCCCTGGCCCCGTATCGGGTCACGTCGTAAATGGCGGCAGCTCCTGCGCCAAGAAAATCGCGCCGCAACACGGAAAACCTCACACGACGAGGGCACGCTCAGTAACCAGCACTGGATAGTCGCGCACGGGAGCCTCTTCGATCACAACGAACTGCCCGTTGCGAACCATCTTGGCCGGTGTCACCACCTCACCATGCAGTAAATCTACCAGCACGGGTTCCGCCAGTTGTATGTCTCTCGGAGTCCAAAGCCGCAAGCGGCAGCGCACGG
The DNA here is from genome assembly GCA_028275505.1 of Bryobacteraceae bacterium. Taxonomy (GTDB): domain Bacteria; phylum Acidobacteriota; class Terriglobia; order Bryobacterales; family Bryobacteraceae; genus DTHT01. The sequence goes on along the minus strand of JAPWUP010000023.1, from coordinate 12,252 downwards.
TCGAGAAGCCCCGCTGGAGGTCGGCAGGATACCACCAGACGAAAAGCGGCGAACTGCCGCGAAGCCAGGTCGAAGTGCGTAGCGCCATCGGGTCGAGACCACCGCCAAGTTGCTCGATCCGCAACAGCAGGCCGGTCTCGAGCCGGGTTTCGGCGTCGAACAGACTACACAGGTTGCGGTAGGCGTAGTAGGACGGCTTCGGAGTATATTCGATGCCGCGCAGCAACCCCTTGGAGTTGGTCATGCCACTGGGGCCGCCGCTCCAGATGTAATTGACCATGTCCACGGTATGGAAGTACGAGGTCAGCTCGACACCCAAAGCGAGATCGGTGAGAATGCGGCGCAACAGCCACTTGGCCTGGCGCGCTTCATCCCATTCGTACTGCCGCAATGCCCCGGTAGAGTGATTCGTCGAGGGTGCCCCGTTCTCGCCTTGCCAGATGCCCACGCCCTTCTTGTACCGCGCAATCAGTCCGCGAAAAGCGTTCAGGTCGGCCTCGTAGTTCTCCTCGGGGATGGCGCGGTAAGGGTGATAAGAAATCTTGTCCACGAGGTCGAGCAACCCGGCTCGGAAACAACCTTCGAAGTAGTCGAGCGCCGACAGGCCGGCAAAGGCGCCGCCAATCAGAACGCACCCGGGCACCGCGCGACGCAACACTGGCGCCGTCAGTCGCACCAGCTCGACGTAGCGTTCCGGCGAGGGTTTTTCCGGCTGCCAGAAGTTCGGAATATTGGGCTCGTTCCAGATCTCCCAGTGTTTGACCTTGGCGGCGTAACGGCGCCCGATGGCTTCCACATAGCCCACCCAGGCTTGCCGGGCTTCCTCGCTATTGAGCGGAACCCATCCCACGGCAGAAGGATGCGGAGGCCCGGGCGTGTACAGCGTGTTCCCGTAGCCGAGGTTGAACCACGGCTGGATACCGCAGGCCAGTAAGCTATCCACGACGCGATCCAGCCAGGTGAAGTCGTAGCGGCCCTTCTCTTTCTCGGTACGCGCCCAGCCCGTCTGACAGCGCGCCCATTTCACCCCGAGCTGGGCCAGATACGGATAAGTGCGCTCGGGATCGAACATCTCGCGGTCGAGGGTCTCGAACCCCACGGAGAGCGGCGAAGCAGCGATTTCCTTAGGCGTGCGCGTCTTCATGCGCACGGCCGGCGCCGCCTCCGGGGCTTGCGCGAGAGCCATTGCCGGGGTCATAAGCAGAGATCTCCTGGTCATGATTTCCTCCTGCCATCGAGTGCATTCCACGCCCAATCCAAATGGCGTGGCGCGGCAAGCGAGTAACTGTACAGGGAAAGACCTTGCACGACGGGGACGCGAAGCGCATCCACGCGATCTTGCACGTCTTCCGGCGAGCAGCAGTCCGGCTCGTGAAAGACGAATCCGGCGCGCACGGGAACGGGGCAGTCCGGCAGCCGCGCCGCTGCTTCACGGATCTTACCGAGCGAAAACCCGAAAAACGTTACGGTAACCTCGTCCGCCAACCCGGCCAGCATGTCGGCAGGCAGGGTGCACTTACCGCCCGTGAAACGCCGATCTGGCGTCCATCGCAGGTTGAGATGTGCAGAGCCGGTCACCTCGCGAATCTCCCGCAATAACTGCCGCTGGACGCGCGCACGGTGCGCGAGCAAGGCAACCTCCAGCTCCGGCGGCAACCCAGCAGCGTGCCTGCCCCGCAGCGCTGCACGCACGCCGGCTTGAATGTGTCGCTCTAAATGCACCGCGGCTGATCCTAGTTCGTCCCGGCAGGACGGGCACAAACACACCGAAAGCAGCTCTACAGCTTCTGCCGGCAACGTGGTCCCTCGTTTGTCGTGAAGGGATGCGTGCTCGTAGCCCATGAACGAGAGGGCTTCGAGATCGAGGCCGCCGACGCCCTCTATGCGCGCCGCCTGCCGGCACAGCTCCACACAGTACGCTCGAACCCTGGGGTTGGCGGGACACAGCGCGTACGTGTAAGGCTCCCCGAACGCATTGGTGACGGCTAGCGAACGGTCTGCCTCGGCCAATCCATCGTTGTGACACAAAACAAGCCAGGCTTCCACGACGAAGCCGCGACGCGCTGCAGCCTCGATGAATTCACTCGTGACGGTGCTCTCCAGCGCACGCTGAACCGGCAAAGGCGCGAAAGCGGCCAAGTCGGCAGCAAAGTACACCGCGCTCCGGTGGAGTTCCATCACCAGACGCGACGGATGGTTGCCCAGAAGCAGCCGGCCGCCGTGGTACGCCAAGGCCAGTGAGATCGCTTCAACGCCGACTTCCTCCAATTCGCCCAGCACGGCTGAAAAGTCGCGACCGACGAGGTCCCACGGTCCCATCCAGATGGAAGTGCGGCGCGGGTTCATTTCAGGTCCGAAAGGTCGAGCAGCGCGGCGTCACGCCCGCCGTCCACGGTGAGAAAAGAACCGGTAACCCAGGCCGCATCCGTGGAGGCCAGGAACGCGATCGCCTGTGCGATGTCCTCGGGCCTGCCCAAGCGACGCATTGGAAACGACGAGAGAACACGGCGCCTCGCTTCGGCGGGATCGCGGAAGGACTGGAAAAACGGCTCGGTACGAACCGATTCCACTTGCCCGGGTATCACCGCATTGGCGCGGATCGCCGGCGCCCACTCCACGGCAAGCGTGCGAACCAGAGCGAGCAAACCGCCTTTCGCTACCGAATACGGAAAGCAGTTCTTGTTGGCCCGCAATCCCTGAGCCGAGGCCACGGCAACGATCGAGGCCACCGGACTTCGGGATAGCAACGGATGGGCCGCGCGCGCACAATACCACGCGGATTTCAGGTTTACAGCGAGGCAACGCTCCCAGTCCTCCTCCGTTGCGGTTAGAGTCGTGAGGGAATAAAGCTGCCCCGCATTGGCGACGAGCGTATCCAGCCGGCCATGGCGCGAGCCGATCTCCTGCATCAGGCACTCGACACCCGTGCGGTCGGCAACATCGAGCGACCAGGCTTGCGCGGCGGATCCGATCGCCGCTGCCGTCTCTTCCGCCAGACGTCCTTCTTTGTCAATCACCCAGACGCGGGCGCCCTCGCGGGCGAACAGTTCCGCTGTGGCGCGTCCAATGCCTCGCCCCGCGCCCGTAACTGCCACGACCCATCCGTCGAACCGGCTCATTGCTCAGTGACCTCCGCGAGCCTGACAGGCTGAACTTTGCCGAGTGCAAAAATCAGGCTCATGAGAGCCATTGCCGTGACTGCGGCCGTGATCCAAAACATGGTTGCGTAACCGGAAACCTGAACGATTCGCCCTGTCAGGAAGGTAAAAATCGCGCCTCCCAACGAGGCGGCGGTTCCGGTGCATCCCACTGCGGTGGCCATGGAACGCGAAGAGAAAATGTCCGCATGCAAGGCCAGGATATTCGCGCTCCACAGGCCGAAGCCGAAGGTGGCCACGGAAATCCAGCCCAGCGCGACCGCAGCGCTCTGCGCGGTGTTCACCTGGATGGCCGAAATCATGCAGAAGGCTCCCAGCGCCATGACGCTCTTGCGTGCCCAAGTCGCGGAATAACCGCTCGCCAGCAAGCGATCCGATAGTGCCCCGCCGCCAAGTTTGCCGAGATCTACGGTCAGGAAAGGAATCCAGCCGAACAACCCGATTTCCTTCAGCGAAAAGCCATGTTCTCTTGCCAGCAGATCGGGGAGCCAGAAAGCGTAAAACCACCAGACCGGCGTGGCCAGCAGCCGCGTCAACATCAAGGCCCACAATTGCCGGCTGCGCACAATGGGTTTGAGGTCGGCGAACAGCCCTCTGCGTGCGGCGTTACTAGCGGCGCTTGTTTCCGCGCGCACGATTCGCCGCTCGGATTCGCTCAGCCACGGGTGTGCTTCGGGGCGCCGGTAGACGACCCACCACCCGGCCAGCCAAAGCAATCCAAGCGCGCCGGTCAGCAGGAATGCGGAACGCCATCCGAATCTCAGTGCGAGCATCGCGACCACGGGTTGCGCGAGGATGGCGCCCAGAGCCGAACCGCCATCGAAAACGCCCATCGCGAAGGCCCGGCGATGTTGCGGGAACCACTCTGCGATCGCCTTGCCGCCCGCCGGCCAGTTGCCCGCCTCGCTGAGTCCGAGCAGAAATCGCAAGAACAGAAGCAAGGTGGCACTTGAGGCAAGGGCGTGACCGCTGGCGGCCAGGGACCATGCGGCGACGAAGAGGAGGAAGCCCGTCCGCGTGCCCAGACGGTCAATGACCATGCCGCCCGCCACCTGCGCCAAAGTGTAAGCCACCATGAACGCGGTCGTGATCTCGCCGTACTGCGCGCTGGTGATGCCCAGTTCCTGACGCAATTGCGGCAGCAAGACGGCCAGAGCAAGCCGGTCAATATAGTTAATTACCGTGGAGGCGCATAACAAACCGAGGATCAACCACCGCAGCCGGTTCAAAGACATTCGCGCTCATCCTCGACTGAACTGGCTTCTGACGTCATTCAACGAGCTGAGGGGAGAGCGGATCGCTTCGATTCGCTCCAGCTCCGGTTCCACGCCGAGGCCCGGGCCTTCCGGCACCAGCAACTCCCCATCCACGAAGCGGACACGCTCGCGCACCACATCCGCGCAGTACAGACGCGGCCCGACAGGATCGGAAGCGTAGTCCAGGTGAGGCGCCACTGCCCCCACGTGAGCCTGAGCTGCGGTGGCGATACTGAGCTCCTGCGTGGTTCCGATCAGGCATTCGAGATTGGCAGAATCCGCGAGCGCGAATAACTGGAGCATGCCGCCAATCCCGCCCGCCACGGTGATCGAAATGTTGAAGATATCCACGGCCCGGCTGCGGATCAACCGCACAGCATACTCCGGACTGCGCACGTGCTCGGAGACCGGGTGATCGATGGATGCCCGAGCTTCGGCAATGAGATCCACATCGTCCCGGTCCACCGGACTCTCCACGGTCTGGAAAGGAAAAGCGGACAGGCGCCGGTAAGCACGCAAGAAAGCTGGCAGGGTGAACAAACCGCTCCCGTCCAGCGAAGTAATCGTGATTTTCGAACCAAACTCGCCAAATATCTTCTCGAGTAACTCTACGTCCGCGTCCGTATCGCGACCAAAGTAGAAACGGAACTGGCGGAAGCCCTCCTGGAACTGCTCGCGGACCAGACGGAGCCGGTCCGGCACGTCGGCGCGCGATTTCATGCGGAATATCGGGTAACAAATAGGGATCCGGCGCCGCCGCGCTCCCCCAAGAAGGTCGCATAGGGAGAGGCCGAGGAAACGTGCCTTGAGATCGTGAACCGCGATCGAAACGCCGGCTCGCACCAGGCATGCCTTTCCGTGAAAACGAGTGCCCGGGAAGTTGGCCCGCATCAAATCTTCGACCGCGTTAATGTCCATAATGCTGCGTCCTTCCAGCAGGGCCTGGAGACAGCGCTCCAAGTCACCAACGTCGGGCTGCATGGCGGGCAAATGCGAAAGATCGGAGATTTCGCCCCAACCGCGCGTGCCGTCACTGGCTTCCACGAGCACGATAATGTGCTGACTGGGATCGCCATAGCGGCGAGGCGTGGTGACGGGGAACAAGCGTACTTTCCGGTAAACAGGGTACTCACTCATGGCCGTCGAGTGTTCCTCGCTGGAGTAAATCCAAGGCCTGCCGGGTCTGGGATTCGGCTCCGCCCAGATTCATTTTCCGATCGCCACGATACCAGTCGCGCCACCGCCCGCGGCTGGCCAGCGCCTGAGCTTCCCGGATTTGCCGGAAGGCTTCCAGACCTCGCCTCAGCGAAGCGGCAGCCGCTTGTGGATCCGTCTCGCGCTGCTGCCAGGCCGCTGCGACCGATTCCGTCCAGGCCAGGAGCCCTGCGAGAATCCGTCCCTGGGCCAGTAGATTGCTTTCCAAAAACTCACGCCGGTAACCCGCCAGTCGGTTCGCCGCCGAAGCTGCCAGTCGCAGCGCGCTTTCCATCCTGAGGCGTTGGCGCCGGCAACGCTCGATCAGCTCCGGCACGCTCCACGATCCCACAGGACGCATGGAGGGAAAGAAACGGTTGAGAGTTTCGGATCGTGGGGTCGAAGGCGCGAGGGGCGAGGCCTCGGGTTTCAGAATCTGGCCCAGCAAGCGCCGCCCTTCCGCTAGTGTCTGCCCGTCCAACAAAGCTGGCGTGCCGGTTTGTTCGTCAATTTCGTAAGCCGCGAAAAAATCGCGGTAAGCTCGTTCGACGTCCCGCGCGGCTGCGGGAAATCGGGCTTCAACCCACTTCCGAAACCATATGTGGGGCTCGTAGCTGCGCAGATCCCGAACCATATAGGCGGTCGCTTCCAGGCCCAGAACAAACTCGCGCACGTTGGAGACGTTGAACAGTGCGTAATAAGTGGCCTGGCGCTCCACCGCCTCCCTTAGAATCTCATAGGTCTTCCAGGGCGGCACCGCCTGCACCAGATGCGGACCCGAACTCCATAGCGCGTGGTGGTAGTAAATGCCGTACGTTCGTCCGGGCTGACGCGGGCTTTGATAGAAATCTGCTTGCATCTTCCAGCCGGGCGTGTTATCAGCAAAGACGACGGTAACCGGTTCGGGCAGGCGCAGCAGTCCGCGGCGGTTGAACTCGGCGCCCTCCATCCACAGCGTGATGGTGGCCGGTGGCAGCCGCCGCGAATCTACTTCGCCAACGATGCGCCACTGGAGCTGCACCGCGTCAGAAATGATTGCGGCACGCGCTTCGTCGCTACGCGGCGCATCCGGATCGTGCTGCCAGAAGGGACGGTCTGCGATACCACGCAGCCCGAGCTGCCAGACCACGCCCGGATAAGCCGCCCACCGGGAGGCAAAATGGCGCCAGATCTCTTCGAATGCAGCGCGCTGGGAATGAAATGTGAAAGGTACACTCATCCCCTTGCGACGCCAGTAATTGCTGAAGGCAAAGGCAGAGACCCCGAGCGGTTCGATGTGGTGCATCGAAACATGCAACCCGCGCCGCACAGCAAGGCGGATGAGGCCTTCTTCGGGAGGGTTGGTGATGTCGTTGAACGAAGAAGGGATGATCAGGTTAAAACCCAATCGAAGCGCAGCCTCCAGCACCCGCTCCATCACCTCGGGATGAATCACCTGGTGGTAGTACGGGTAGTCAATGAAGCGCCGGCCGCCGCCATCGCGCCATTCCGTCAACAAATCCTCGTCATTGATGAACCACCCCCGATAACGAAACGCAGGCTCGTCGGCTTCGAGCGACACCTGCTTCCATCGCAGGGTTTTCCGCCGTGGCGGTTCGAAACCGGTCCAGAAATACAGCGGGTCTACGCCCAAATACCGCTCGCTGAAGGCATAAGCGCCGAAGATGGCTCCGCGCTCATCGCTGCCCGCTATCAGTAGGGTGGACTTCGCGGCGACGAGCCGGATCCGAAAGGCCTCCCACCTTCCTTTCAGCCAGGTCGCCGACTCAGGGTCCAGTTGCTCAATGAGATCGCGCGAATGGGCAAGCGAAGCGATGACCACACAGTGCGGCGCGCAGTCCTCCTGCCGTGTCACGAGGGCAGGGCTCCGCCCGGTGACTTTCCGGATATCCTCAGCCAGATCGCCGGCGGCCAGCCTGACGCATTCGGGTTCGCCCGGCGGAACGTAGAGCGCTGCGCGGCGGGCGCCCGCTGCCAGTTCGAATGTTGCGGCGGCGGCCGTCAGGGTCGCCGCAAGGATCAGTCCGATTCGTTTCACCACAAGAGCTTCAGCCCAAACTGGATTTGCCGCGTGTACGTATTGGTGCTGGTGATCACGCTGAAATTGGGATTGCCGAAGGTCGTGTTCGGCTCCGAGTACTCGGGCCGGTTCAACGCATTGAACGCTTCCGTCCGGAACTGCACTCGCAAGTTTTCCGTCAAGCGGACCGTCTTGAACAGCGACAGATCCATGTTGTTCCTCCCCATGGATCGCACGTCGGGGAGCCGCGACGTGCCAGCCAACTCCAGCGTCTGCCGCTGGCGGAAGGCTGTGGTGTCGAACCAGCGGTTGATCGTCCGCTGGTCCGCGGGCAGCCGGGCGCTCCGCCCCAGGCTCTCAGCACCGCTCACTGTGAGCGGAATCCCGCCCTGCGCGGTGTAAATGCCGTTCAACTGCCAGCCTTCCGCGAGCTTTCGGACCAGGCGCGAACCTGTGGCCAGCCACTTGCGCCCGGGACCGAACGGCAATTCCCACGTGCCACTGATCACCAGACGCTGCGGAATGTCGAAGGAAGCCAGCTCTTTCACCGGCTGGTTGTCCTGGTCATTCAGGAAGCGGCTGCGTTCCAGTTGCTTGGCCGCGGTGTAAGAAGCCATGAAGCTGACGCCGCTCGAAAAACGCTTCTCCACCTTGAGCTGAAAAGCATCGTAGCGGCTCCAGCCAATGCTCTCGTCGGCCTGCACGATGCTGGTGAAATGCGGATAAGGCCGGAGCAACTGGCCGCGCGTCGTGGTGCGGGCGCTGAGTGCCCCGCTGGCGATCAAACCGTAGAACGGATTGCTTACCGAGTCGTTCAGGATGTTTCTCCCGGTAGCCACGAAGGTTTCGCGCGCTCGCAGCACGGCCTCCAGAGGAATGGGGTCAATTTGGCGACTTACTGGCGACTCCCTGCCCGCCGATCCAACGTAAGCAGCCTCCACCAGGACCTGCCAGGGTAGCTCCCGCTGCACACTGAACTGGTATTGGTGGGCCAGCGGTTGCTGCCGATCCAGATACACGAAGCTGATGCCCTGCCCAACCAGAGTAAGAAGTCCTTCCTTGGCTCCGGGCGGCGGAAGAATGCCTTGCGGGAAAGGATTGGTGAGCGTGTTGTAGGGCGTGAGGCCGCCGTCAATGCTGGCCACAAAAGGTGTCGTGGCACTGAAACCTAGACGCGTTTCGGTCATCAGCGTCGTCGCGCCGTAAAAGATACCGTAGCCTCCGCGCAGGACCGTTCGCCGAGTTAGCAGATAGGCCGCTCCGATGCGGGGCGCCCAGTTGTCGCGGTCCACGTTCGTGATGCCCCGTGGCGCACCGCCGACGCCGGCAAAAAGCAAGCCGCCACGCACACGGAATTGAGCAGGCGGCACCTCGGGGATGGGGCTGGCTGCGTAATTGGCCCGCGCCTTTTCCTCCAGGGGACTGGGGACGTCGAAAGCAAAGCCACGGTTGAAACGGTTGAATCGCTCCGTGTTTTCCCCTTCCCACTCGTAGCGCAGACCCAGATTGATGGTCAGCCGCGAGGTAAGCCGAATGTCGTCCTGAACATAGATGCCGTAGTAAGGCGCCTGTTCCGCGGTGAAAGCATTATTGACCACGGAACCGCTGCTCGGCAGTCCCAGCAACAGGGAGGCAAGGCCATAACCCCGGTCAACGGCCGTGGCTTGAGGATTGGGGCCGCGTGTGAACAGATTGTCGAAAGAGAAAGCCCCAGCGGCCGCGGCGCCGGCCGATCCGGGGTAGGAACGCAACACACGGACCTCACCGCCCGCACGGAATGAGTGCCGGCCGAAGACCTTGGTGAGGGCGCTGCGCAGATAGTAGGAATCCTCCACGTTACGCTGCAACTTGTTCATGCCGCTCAGCGTCGTGAAGCCCGAAACACTGATTTGCGGTATGGCGCGAACCGGCAGCCCCGCGCCGAACGAAGCCGGAAACCCCAGCTTCGCAGGATCGAATCCCAGGTTGAAGGAAGCCGAGCGACTGACGTATCGGGCCACTCCGAGCCGCAAGTTGTAAACCAGGGTCGGACTGATCGTGTAAGTATCGTCGAAGGCGAAGCCAGGGGACCAGCGGTCTTCGGCATCGCCCGTGACCTCGTTTTTGAAAGCTCCCTGGCGAGTCACGCGAAAGTGCCGCCAGGAATATCGCCAATAGATCTGGTGCCGGTCACTAAGCCGATGATCCATGCGGATGAGGTAACCGTTGTCGAACACCGGATCTTTGAAGGATCGCAGGTAGTTATTCGCTTGGGTGCCGGGCACGCCCGGAGCGTTAGGTAGGGGGTAGAGGCCAACCAGATTCTGTCCCACGGGGTGGATCCTGTCTGCCGGGATCCGGTTGCCGGGGAAAGGATCGCGCACAAAGCTGGCGCCTAGTTGACGCGTGGTGGCAGGATCATAAATAATCACCGGGCGCAATTGACCGGCCGCGACCACGTAGGTTTCGGAGAAATCCCCGCGCCGTTGCGCTTCCACCGGAACGGTGCTGACGAAAGCGCGCGGCACACCTTCGCGCGAGCCTTCGTAGTTGAAGAAAAAGAATGTCCGATCTTTACCGCGGTACAAGCCCGGCAACCACACCGGCCCGCCGATGGTCCCTCCGAACTGGTTGTAGCCGAACTGGGGCTGGGTCGTCGCGAAGGGATCCCGGGCATTTAGGGCGGAGTTTCTCAAGAATTCCCACAAGGTGCCGTGCACTTCATTGCTTCCGGATTTGGCGACGGCATTGATTACCCCGCCCGTGAAGCGCCCGAACTCGGCGTCAAAGACGTTGGTCTGCACCTTGAACTCCTGCGTGGCATCCAGGGACGGGACATACTGGATCAAGCCATCGCTGCCGGTAATCGGAACGCCGTCGAGCAGGGCCTCGTTGTATCGTGGCTGGCCGCCCGCCATGGCCATGCTGGAGGTGCCAGCGTTGGCGGTTACGCGCAACAGTGTGGACGCTTTACCCCGCGCGGTAAACTGCACCCCCGGCGCCAGCCCCGCCAGCTCAAATGCATTCCGTGCGTTCAGCGGCATATCCTCCAGGGTTCGGCCCAGGATCACCGTTCCGCGCGAGGCGGTCGCGGTTTCCAGACGGGACGCTTCCGCGGAAACCGTAATGGCAGTGGTGATCTCTCCGGGTTCCAGCACCACGTCAATGGAGGGGCGATCCAGGATTTGGAGCACGATCCCCTCGCGTACGTACTTTTTGAATCCGGTGTGCTCGACTTCGAGGCGGTATGGCCCTGGCGGCAGATTGGGCAGGACGTAGTCCCCCGTATCGGTGGTTACCGTTCGGGTGACGATGCCGGTCTGGGTATTGGTGGCGCTGACCCGGGCGCCGGGGACCACGGCGCCACTGGCGTCGGTGACCCGGCCCACAATGGTCGCTCGGAATTCTTGGGCGCGGGCAGGAGCAGCGCCCGTTGTTCCCAGGGTTATGTAAACGGTTACACAAACGGCCAAAATTTTTGCGCACCGTTCCTTCACGATCCTTCCTCCTTTGCGTCGAAGCTCACCGGGCCGCAGGATCCCCGCTCCAGCACCTTGCAAGGCAGCTTGAGCGACGGCAACTGCAAACCCGGCTTCCTCAGTTTTTCCAACAACATCCGCGCCAGCTCGGCGCCCAGCCTGTCCTGGAACACCGACACGCTGGCCAGCGGCGGTTCCAGAATCGAAAACTCCTCCCGGTCTCCGAAGCCCATCAAGCTGATCTGCTCCGGAATCCTGACGCGGCGTTTGACCAGCTCCTTCCAGACTCCAGCGGCGATTTCATCGTTGCCGCCGAAGATCGCAGTCGGCCACTCCGCCTCCCGGAGCAGCTCGCAGGCAGCCAGCTGACCGAACTCGATATTGCTCACATCCCACGCCGCGGTCACTCCCCAGGGTTGTAACCCTGCCCGGCCCAGAGCCTCGCAGTAACCGCGATATCTCCGGTTCAGCCACGGCAACGCCGTGTTGCCCACGAAGGCGATGCGTCGGTGCCCCAGCCTCAACAAGTACTGCGTGGCCTCGTAAGCGCCGGCGACGTCGTCGTAAATGACCGCATCCGTTTCCAAGTCGCGCTCATCGCCCAGAAAGGTGTTGCCGAGCACAACGTGCGGCAGGTTCAGGCTCTTCAAAGCCTCGCGCAGATTCCGGTGGTGCACGCCGGCCAGGATCACCCCGTCCACGGCGCCCTGGTGCCGCAGGAGCCTGGGCAACTCCAGCAAGCCGGGCGGCGTATCCGGGCTGTAACGGAAACACAGAAACGCCAGGTCGTAGCCGGCCTCCGCCAAGGCGCGTTCGCAGGCCATGAGCATCCTCATTTGCATGGAGTTCATGACCGTCCGGTTCCCGAGCAGAAAGCAGACCGTCTCCGAGGAGTTGCTGGCCAGCCGCTTCCAGTGAACGTTGGGCCGATAGCCCAGTCTGGCGACCGCGCTGCGCACACGCTCGGCGGTCGCCCTGTCTACATAGCCCGAGCCGTTGAGCACCCGCGACACCGTCGCGGTGCTGACCCCGGCTTCTCGCGCCACGTCCCGGATCGTCACCACAGCGATATGGAAATGATTACACATCCAGCGCGCCCTGTCAACCCCCGAATTGGCTCATCTTTCCTGCCCAGGCACATGGTGACCCACCCCGGCTGAGGTTGT
>JAPWUP010000151.1 GCA_028275505.1 Bryobacteraceae bacterium | reverse complement strand
GTTGAAGGCGCTCACACCCCCAGGCCGTCGAACAGGGGCGTGCTGAGGTAGCGCTCGCCGGAATCGGGAAGGACCACGACCATCATCTTGCCGCGGAACTCGGGCTCGCGCGCCAGGCGTACCGCAACCGCCACCGCAGCTCCGCTGGAAATACCTGACAGAATGCCTTCCTCGCGGGCCAGCCGCCGGGCCATCTCCATGGCCTCCTCGTTGGTCACCGTTTCGACGCGGTCCACAAGGGAAAGATCGAGGACCTCGGGAATGAAGCCCGCGCCGATGCCTTGGATCTTGTGCGGTCCCGGACGGATCGGTTCGCCCCTCAAGGTCTGCGTAATCACCGGGCTGGCGGCGGGCTCCACACCCACGGAGATGATCTTCTTGCCCTTGACCTGCTTGATGTAGCGCGAGACCCCCGTGATGGTGCCGCCGGTGCCAATGCCGGCAACCAAAACATCTACGCGCCCTTCGGTGTCGTCCCAGATTTCCGGTCCCGTGGTGCGGAAGTGGATCTCGGGATTGGCAGGATTCTTGAACTGCTGCGGCATCACGTAGCGGTCCGGATCCGAGGCGACTATTTCTTCCGCCTTCTGGACGGCGCCGCGCATGCCCAGAGACGCGTCGGTCAAAACCAGTTTGGCGCCAAAAGCCTTGAGAACTTTCCGGCGCTCCACCGACATGGACTCGGGCATGGTCAGCGTGATGGGATAGCCGCGCGCCGCCGCCACGAAAGCCAGCGCAATCCCCGTGTTGCCGCTGGTGGGCTCGATGATCTCCTTGCCCGGCCCCAGCAGGCCGCGTCGTTCCAAATCCCAGATCATCGCGGCGCCGATGCGGCACTTGACCGAGTAGCCGGGATTGCGGCCCTCGATCTTGGCCAGGATGGTCACGGGAAGCCCGGCCGGGATCCGATTCAATCGCACCAACGGCGTACGCCCGATGCTCAACGAGTTATCGTCGAAAATCATTTATCGTGTAGCCCCTCCGTAGCAAGATTCTCAAATCTCCCAGTAAGGCACCGCTTGCGCCTGCTTGTCGCGCCACGCGCGAACCAAGTCGGCAAAGGTCGTGCGATCCAGAACGGATGTGACCGCTTCGTCCACCTGCCGCCACAGGTCGCTGAGCGGGTTCTCTTCCTGCTGCCGTCCCTCCATCCTCAGACCGCTCGCGCCCTCGATGACGCGCAACACATCGCCCACCGTGATGCTTTCAGGAGGGCGCGCAAGCAAATAACCTCCCTCCGCCCCGCGGCGCGACTCCACCAAGCCGGCCTGCTTGAGGCTGGCCAGGATGAGCTCGAGAAATTTCTGGGGGATGTTGCGCCGGCGGGCGATGTCGGCGATGCGCACCGGCTCCGGGCTGTTGCGCTCGGCGAGGTCGAAGACTGCCTCGACGGCGTAAATCCCTTTCTGCGAAATGTGCATAGACGCCAGCGCGAACTACTGGGGTATCCAGATCGAGATTACCATATAAGTCGCAGACTCGTCAAACGTCAAAAATCTCGATCACGTGCTCCAAGGACTTGATCGGATCCCTGACCGGGCTGTACTCGTGTCCCACGTAGCCTTGGAAATTCAAATCGGCAATCGCCTGGGCGATAGCGCGGTAGTTCAGCTCCTGGGTTTCGTCCGGCTCATGGCGCCCAGGGTTGCCCGCGGTGTGGAAGTGCCCGATCCACTGGATGTTGTTGCGGATGGTGCGAATGATATCGCCCTCCATGATTTGCATGTGGTAAATGTCGTAGAGCAGTTTGACCCGGGGCGAGTTGACTCGCTTGACGACCTCCACACCCCACCAGGTGCGATCGCACTGGTAGTCGGGGTGGTTCACCTTACTGTTCAGCAATTCCAAGCAGATCGTAACGCCCTTGTCCTCAGCCTGGGCCTTCACGCGGTTCAGGAAGGCCACGCAATTATCAATGCCCTCCTCATCGGACATCCCCCGCCGGTTCCCGGACAAGACGATGACGTTGGGGGCCCCGAAGGCCGCGGCCTTGTCAATCATCTCCCGGAAAGCGGGTTCGATTTTGTCGTGGGCCTCGCGTCGGTTAATGCCGTCGGTTAGCGAGTGCCCGGCGGCAGGCGCCATGGTGGGGATGAGGCCGTACTTTTTGAGAACCGGCCATTGATCCGGCGGAATCAGATCGAGGCCTTTCAAGCCGAGGCGCGCCGCCTCGCGGCAGATATCTTCGAGGCTCATTCCCTTCCCGAAGCAGCCCCGGGTTGCCGCCTGTTTGATGCGGCCCTTCAGGGTCCGAGTCTGGGCTGAGGCAGGCAGGCAAGCCAGGGAAGAGCCGATTACGGTTCGGAGCAGGGATCTTCGCGTCATGGCTTACCTAGTATACGAAGGCTGGCCCGCTTCGGGCGTTGAAGGCGGGCGTTGAGGGCGCATTGGGGGATTTCACCGGGGCTCCCTTCCGCACAGCCTCTGTTATCATGAAGCCAGATGAGCTTGCTGTCCCCCAAGTTGCAGCTCAAGGTCGCGCAGAAACAGATCCTGACGCCCAGCCTCATGCAGATGGTGACGGTTCTGCAACTGAACCGGCTGGAGCTGAAGGATTTGATCCAGCAGGAAATTGCGCAAAATCCGGTGCTGGAGGAGGCCACCGAGGACGGCGCAGAAGAACTCAGCCCGGAAGAGATCCAGGCGCTGCTGGAAGCCGAAGACGAGAGGACGCCTCCCAGCGACCAGGCTGTGCTCGAGGCTACCGAGACGACCGAGCACGCCGTGGCCGAGGACTATGCCGAGGAGGCCGCGCAGGCGGGAGGCGAGGCCGAGGGCGGCGAGGGGGAGCCCGTCATCCAACCCGCCCAACCTGACCCCTTCGAAGAGATTGACTTCGGCTCATTTTTCGAAGAGTACTTGGATCCCGGTTATCGTGCGCCCGCCGGGGAAACGGTGGAGCGTCCCTCCCTGGAGAGCTACCTTTCTCAGCCCGTCACGCTCGCCGATCACCTGCGTGCGCAGTTGAGCATGATGCCGCTGGATGAGGCGATCCACGACGCCGCGGATTCGATCATCGGCAACTTGGATGAGAACGGGTATTTGACGGCGACGCTGGAGGAGGTCGCATCCGTCGGCGGGCACAAGCTGGAGGACGTGGAAGCCGCCTTGCGCGTGGTGCAGTCCTTGGATCCGGCGGGGGTGGGAGCGCGGGATCTTCGCGAGTGCCTGCTGCTCCAGCTCAAGAGCCGCAACGGCGAAGGGGGCGTGGCCTGGCAGATCGTAGCCGACCACCTGAAGCTGTTGGAAAAGCGGCAGTTGCGCGAGCTGGCCAAAGTCCTGCACCGCCCGCTGGAACACATCGAGATCGCGCTCAAAGTGATTCAAAGCCTGGACCCGCGGCCAGGGCTGCGGTATTCCGGTCCTGGGGCCCGGCAGATCGAGCCCGACGTTTACATCTTCAAGGAAGGCGACCAGTACGTCGTCCAGCTCAACGACGACGATTTGCCCCAGCTGCGCCTCAACTCGCAGTACCGGCGGCTTCTGGATCGCACCCAGGAACCGGATCGCCAGGTGCGCAACTACATCAAGGAACGGTTCACCGCGGCCCTGCAATTGATGAAGAACATCGAGCAGCGCAAGCAGACCATTCTGCGGGTCTGTGAAGCGATCGTGCGCCGGCAGCGGGATTTCCTGGACTACGGCCTGGACCATTTGCGGCCGATGATGATCAAAGACGTGGCCGAAGAAATCGGCGTGCATCCTTCGACGGTGAGCCGGGCCGTAGCCAACAAGTACGCTCACACGCCGCAAGGCGTTTTCGAGCTGCGGTACTTTTTCTCCGAGCCGGTGCAGGGACCTTCGGGCGCGGCCATCCCGTTGTTGACCTTGAAACGGATGGTCAAGAAAATGATCGAGGAAGAGGATCCCGCGCACCCGCTCACCGACGAGCAGATCGCAGCCATGCTCAAGGCCAAGGGAATCCATGTGACGCGCCGGACCGTGGCCAAGTACCGCGAGGACATGAAAATTCCTTCGACGCATCAGAGGCGCCGGCGGGTCTGAGGCCGCACGCGCGGCGTCCCGCACGTTTAGCTGGGGAGGAAGCATGAAGGTTCACTACACGGGCAAAGTTCAGGAGCTGAACCCGGATCAACAGCGCAAGCTCGAGGCCAAGTTCGCCAAGCTCGCCCGCATGCTCGACATGAAGCGGGGCGAGCGGGAAGCGCACGTCATCCTGCGCACCGAACGTCACGTGCACAACGCGGAAATCACGGTGCGCTTCCACGACCACGATCTGGTCGGCGCAGGCGCCGGGGCCGACGATTTCACGGCCATTCACCAGGCGTTGGAGAAGCTGGAAAAGCAAATTCTGAAGCTGCGCGAGAAGGGGCGGGACCTCAAGCGTGCGCCCAGGGAAGAGTGGGCAGTGACCGAAGCGGAAGCAGAAGAGCCGGAGGAACTGCTGGAGGAAGCCGAATCCGCCGGCAAGCCTGTGGTCCGCATCATAGACAATCATTCCGGTCGCAAGCCGCTGAGCCTGGAGGAGGCCCTGCTGGAAATGGATCAGGACCGCGAGTATCTGATCTACCGCGATGCGGAAACTGACCGCCTCTCCGTGCTCATCCGGCGCCGCGATGGCAGCTTCGATCTGATCCAGGCGTGAGCCGAACTGCGAGCAAGAAGACCACCGGGACCACGAAAAAAGCCAGCCGTCGCGGGCGCCGTGCCCGGCCACCCGAGCTCATCGTGATCACCGGCCTCAGCGGCTCGGGCAAGGGCACCGTGCTCAAGTGCCTGGAGGATCTGGGCTATTACTCGGTGGACAACCTGCCCATTGAGTTGATCCCGAAGTTCGCCGAACTGACCCGGGATTCGCCGAACATCCGCGCCGCGGCCCTGGTGGTGGACATCCGCGAGCGCGAAGGCTTGCAGCGCTTCCCCGCTATTTACAAACGGATCAAGCGGCAGATTCCTACGCGGCTGCTGTTCCTGGAAGCGGACGACGCTACGCTGATCCGGCGGTTCAGCGAGACTCGGCGACCGCACCCGCTGGGCACCAGCCGCTCGGTGGCCCGCAATATCCAGGAGGAGCGCAAGCTCCTGGCGCCCATTCGCGAGCTGGCCGACCACGTCATCAACACGTCCAAGTTCAACGTCCACGAGCTGCGCGAGGTCATCGAAGAGACCTTCGGGGGAGGCCGCGATCAGTCGCGCATCATGATCTACATCACCAGCTTCGGCTACCGGTATGGCGTGCCGCCCGATAGCGACCTCGTGTTCGACGTCCGCTTCCTGCCCAATCCCAACTATGTCCCGCAGTACCGCAAGCTCAGTGGCCGCCATCCCCAGGTAGCGCGCTACATCCGCTCCTTCCCGCAGACCATGGAATTCATCGAGCGGATTTCTGATCTGCTCATTTATCTGCTGCCGCACTACATCGAAGAGGGCAAGAGCTACCTGACCATCGCCTTCGGCTGCACGGGCGGGCAGCACCGTTCCGTGGCCATCGCCGAGGAGATCCGCAAGCGGCTGGCCCGAGCCGGCTACAAGGTCAAGACCACCCACCGGGACGTGGCCAAGGCGGGCTGAACGCCAAACCAAGCCCTTGGCGCAAGCCTGGTACCACCGGAGAACGGTGCGGAACCCTACCTCGTCTGCGTCCGGATGTGGAAGCTCTTAGGCCGCGTCAGGTAGAGGTAGCCGAGGTGCGAGAGCGTGCAGCCGTGACCGCTATCCTTGATCCCCACCCAGGCCAGCTCGGGATCCAGGTAATCGCAGCGATTCACATAAAGCGTGCCCGTCGCCACCTGATGACCGAGCCGTTCGCCGCGCTCAGGATCCTGCGTCCAGATGGAAGCGGTCAGCCCGTAGGGGCTGTCGTTCATCAGCCGGATGGCTTCCTCCTCGCTGTCCACCGGCATAATGCCGATGACGGGACCGAAGCTCTCTTCCATCATCACGCTCATGCTGTGGTCCACATTGACCAGAACGGTGGGCTGGAAGTAGTAACCCGGGCCGGGCAGCCGCTTGCCGCCGGTCAGCACGCGTGCGCCCTTGGCGACCGCATCCTGCACCTGGAACTCCATGAACTCGACCGCCTTGCGCTGCGCCAGCGGCCCCAGCGTGGTGCGCTCGTCTTCGGGATCCCCGATCACGTACTTCTCGACTTCCGCCACGTAGGCATCCACGAAGCGCTGAAACAGCGGTCGCATCACGTAGATGCGCTCCACCGCGCAGCAGCTCTGCCCGCAGTTGTAAAAGGCGCCATCCACCAGGTTCTCGACCGTGAACTGGAAATCGCAGTCCTCACACACGAAGGCGGGATCCTTGCCGCCCAGCTCCAGGCCCATGTCGAGCAATTGCTTGGACGCCTCCTGGTAGACCTGCCGGCCTCCCTCGACCGAGCCGGTGAAGGAGATGAAGTCCACGGCGCGGGCCTCGATCAGCTTGCGCACCGTATCGTGCGTCACGTGAATGGAAGCGATCAGATCCGGCGGCAGATCGGTCTTGCGGAAAGCCTCGACGAAGGCATCGCCGCACAGCGGCGTCAGGCGCGCGTGCTTGATCAGGACCGCATTGCCGGCCAGCAGCGCGGGCACCACCACGTTGACTGCAATGAGCAGCGGGTAATTCCAAGCGGGAATGTCCAGGACGATGCCCAGCGGTTCGTGCCGAATGAAACGGCGGAAACCGGGCTTGGGCGGAAGCACATCATCGGCCAGCGCGCCCGGCGCCAGACGCATCATGGTTTCCGCCCGGTCGAGCATCGTGTCCACCTCGCGACGGGCCTGCTGGATGGGCTTGCCCATCTGCCGCGTGATCTCCAGCGCCACTTTTTCCTTCATGGAGCGGAAAGCGTCCAGGAAGGGCCGACAGATCTCGACGCGGCGCTCGACCGGCACGTCGCGCCAGGCCTGCTGGGCGCGGCGCATGCGTTCCAGAATAGAAGCCAGCTCGGATTCCGGCGTGGGTTCGATCGTGCGGTAAACGGTTTCGTTGGCGGGATTGATCAGGGTCCAGCTCATGAGGCCTCCTTACCAGCTTTCTTCGTAAAGTTTCAGCAAGTCCTCCTGCGTGCAGGGCCGGATGTTGGTCCGGTGGCAGGGATCTTCGAACGCTTTCGCCGCCAGCGCGGGCAAACTCTCGCGCGGCACGCCGTGATTGCGCAGGCCGCGAACGATGCCCAGCCGATCCAGGAACCGTTCCACCTCGGTGATGGCCCGTTCCGCGGCCTCGGCCGGCGTCATCTGATGAACCGGCGCGCCGAACATCGCCGCCAGACGCGCGTAATGCGGCACGGCTGCTTCCCGGTTGAAGCGCATCACCGCCGGCAAGCACAGCGCGTTGGCCAGCCCGTGATTGAGTCCGAATTCGGTAGAGAGCGGGTGCGCCAGTGAGTGGGCAGCTCCCAGATCCTTCTGGAAAGCGATGGCCCCCATCGTGGCCGCGATCTGCATGTAGCCGCGCGCCTCGATATCGGCGCCGTTGCGGACGGCGCGTTCCAAATAGCGCACGATGAGTTCCAGCCCATGAATCGCGATGGCGTCGCACAAGGGATGGAAGACAGGGCAGGTCCACGATTCCAGGCAGTGCGTGAAGGCATCCATGCCGGTAGCAGCGGTGAGTCCCGGAGGAAGCCCCACGGTAAGCTCCGGATCGAGGATAGCGCGCTTCGGCATCAGGTGCGGGCTGAAGATGATGATCTTGCGGCCCAGCCGGTGTGAAGTGATCACGGAAGAGCGACCGACCTCGCTGCCGGTGCCCGCCGTAGTGGGGATGGCGATCACGGGGTCGTACGGACCTGTCATGCGCTGCCAGCCGCCGGCCTGCGCCTCCAGCTCGGTCAGCGGCTCGCTGTGGCGCGCCTTGACCACGACGGCCTTGGCCACGTCCAGCGCGCTCCCGCCGCCCAAGCCCACCACGCCGTCGCAAGAGGAGGCGCGGTAAAGTTCGGTGGCGGCCAGCACATCGTCTTCGGTGGGATTGCCGTGAACCTCAGCGAAGACCGCGTGCTCGATGCCGGCTTCGCGCAGCACGGCGCTTACCGCGGCAAAGGGCGCCGCAGCTTTGACGCCGGGATCCGTCACCACCAAGGGCTTGTGGACGCCGGTCTCCCGGAGGCACTCAGGCAGGCGACGCACGGCGCCGCAGCCGAACAGAATCCGGGTGGGAAAAGAAAAGACGCTCAGTTCCTCGAACATGGACAATTCACCTTTCCGCCGCCCGCGGCAATACGATCTTGTGAATCCAGTTGCGAAACTCCGTCTGCCGGATGCGCTCGTCGAGCACGTCATCGTCTATGTCGAGCTGCCAGCGCAGATCCTTGCGCCCGGGATCGGCGTGCAGCGTCTCCAGCCGCTCGACGTAGGCTTCCAGCTCCTCGTAATTCCGGAAGAAACCCTCGGGGATCAACTTGTTCGCCCGCGCCACGATGAGCCGGGCCATTTCGTGCAGATCGTACTCGGGATGATACTGAAGGCCCCAGAAGACGCCCTTGCCGTGACGGACCTCGATGGCCTGCACGGGGGTGAAATCGTTGGTGGCTAAGTGCACTCCGCCTGCGGGCAGCGCGGTCACGTGATCCAGGTGACTGATGAAGGCGTTGAAGACCGGAGGCTTGCCTTCGTACATCGGGTGACGCAGACCCTCGGGCGTGAGCCGGATCTTGCGCGCCAGTCCCATCTCGCGCCCGCGCGGATTGGCCTCCACGCGTCCGCCCGCCGCCACGGCGCCCATCTGAATGCCCCAGCACGTGCCGAAGGCAGGCGTACCGGCTTCGTAGCAGCGCCGTGCGTACTCGATCTGGCGCGTCACGCGCTCGTCGTGCGTGTGGTAAATCGTGAGGTTGCAACCGGTCCACAGCACGCCGTCATAGTGCTCCGGGCCCGCCGGGGGAACGGGGTCGTCGCTGGGGAACCAGACCTCGTAGCGCGCGCCGGGCAGATGCTTGAGGAGCATTTCCGCGTACAGCCGCCAGGCGTGCTTCATGCCGACGGCATCGAACTCCTCGCGGCTCGCCTTGGGGTATCCATCAATGATCAGGAAGCGCAAAGCGGTCTCCATGGCCGATTTCACTCTCCGTCGAGCGAAGCGATGATGGCCGGCAGGTCACGGTAGTCGCGACAAACCGCATCCGCCTGTGTCCCCTGGCTGCCGCGATCCTTCACCACCGTGACCAGCACGGCGCGGCACCCGGCATTCCTGGCCCCGATTACGTCATTGTGCTCGCGATCGCCCACATGGACCATCTCTTCCAGGCGGCAGCCTGCGGCCCGGGCCGCATGCTCGAACATCTCGCGGGCGGGTTTGGAGCGACCCACCTCGTCCGAGAAAGCAAAGGCTGCGAACAGGTCTTTCAATCCGTATCCTGCCAGCAGCTCGCGCAAGGCCCAGCCCGGGGTGAAGATGGCGTCCGAGACCACGGCCAGCTTGTAACGGCCGGCAAGCGCACGCAAGGCGTCCGCGACGCCGGGAGCCAGATCGGGTCGCACGCGCAACTCCATTTCTTCATGCAGGCGCACCAGCTCCGCCAGCTCATCGTCCGGCAGTTCGCGTTTCAAGCCGGCCAGAATGATGCGCAGCCGCTCGCGGACCGTCCAGGTGACGTGCTGGTTTCGCCACACGTGCCAGAAGGCCGCGTCCGCCGTGTCGTAGGCGCAATCCACGAGGGCGCGTTCGATGGGCGCGTGGCGCGAAAGGAACCGGTAAAGCAGCTCGCGACGCTCCGCGGCTTTGGGCGCCAAGCCCTGCGCGCGTCGTTTGGGTTCGTCGGAATCATCCACGAAAACGGTATCCCAGAGATCGAAAGAAACGGTATGAATGCGAGACATCGAGGCAACCCGGCCAGTATATCGTGCGGGCCCGTGGGTTCGTCAAAGGTTCGTCCTGCCGGCGCGTGCACGGCGCCACAACAAAAAGGTCAGAAAGGCTCCCGCTCCGGCGACTGCGACCAGCATGGCGAGGATGGGCTCGAGGCGCTGGCCCCAGGCCTTGTACATCCAACCCACGACCTCCTCCTGAAAGATCGGGCCGATGGAACCCATGCCGTTGATAATGCCGGCGGCGGCCAGGGCGCCGCGTTTCGAGCC
>JAPWUP010000150.1 GCA_028275505.1 Bryobacteraceae bacterium | reverse complement strand
CAAGTACGACCTGCTCGCCGCCTTCGGAGATCTGGTTTCCCGGCCCCGTTGAAAGTTACTCCCACTCGATCGTGCCGGGCGGTTTGTGAGTGAGGTCGTAGAAGACGCTGCTGATCCCCTCGATCTCGAGCAGCGCGGCCGCCATTTCCTCCATTAACGCGCGATCCATGAGCACGGCACGCGCCGTCATGCCGTCCACCGAGTCCACCGGTCGCAGCACGACGGAGTCCGGGTGCTCCGCTTCGCCCAGCGGGATCAGGATCACGGGAAATTGCCAGACCTGCCGGTCGAAACCCGAGCGGCGCGACAATTCGCGCACCACAGCGTCTGCACGCCGCAGCCGCCCCAGCCGCTCAGGACTGAGCGCGGCGGGCCTTACGCGAAGCTCGCCCAGCGGCGCCCGCCCGGCAACTCGCGCCACCACGCGGTTGATTCGCGCCAGCCGGTTGACCAGCTCAGCGGCCGTGGCCTGGATCTCGGGCCCCGGCTGCTCATCCAGGATAAGCACCGCGCGGTAACTCCGCGAGTCCCCCTGCACCCCCACCGACCGCAGCGGCGCGATCCAGCCCTCGGAATGCTGCTCCAACATCCCCTCCGTCTCCGCGCACAGGCAACGGATCGCCAGTCCCGGCCCCGGGAAAGGATGCCGCTCGAGCAGCTCCTCGGGCAAGCCCAATTCGCGCCCGATCTCGCGCACCTCGTCCTTGTAAAACGAGCTCAGCGGCTCGATCACGCTCCCCGCTTCCAACAGCCGCTGCACGCCCGGCGCCCGGTTGTGGTGCGTCTTGATGACAGCGGCCTGCCCGCTGCCCCCGGACTCGATCGTGTCGGGATAGATCGTCCCCTGCCCGAGGATCCAGTCACCCTCCAGAAAATGACCGCTCTCGAGGATTTCCTGCTGGATGCGCACGAACTCGTCGCCGATGATCTGCCGCTTGCGTTCCGGGTCGCAGACGCCGTTCAGACTGCCAAGAAAGCGAGGCGCCGCCTCGACAATCTCGACGCTGCCCGGCGCCAGGCGTTCGAACAGCTCCCGCACGAACTGCGTTTCGCCCTCCCGCATCAGGCCCGTGTCCACGTAGAAACCGCGGACGCGTCGCGGTCCCAGCGCACGCAGGCAAAGCGTGAAGGCTACCGCCGAGTCCACTCCGCCCGAGACGAAAAAGAAGACGTTCCGCTGGCCCGCAGCCCGACGGATCGCGGCTTCCAGCTCGGCCACGCGCCCGCGCGGATTCCAGTCCTTGCAGCAACCGCAGATGGCGAACAAGAAATTCTCCAGGATCTGCCGGCCAAACAGCGTGTGGACGACCTCGGGATGGAACTGCACTCCGTAAAAACGTCGCGCCGGATCGCCCATGGCCGCCACGCGGCATGTCGCCGTACTGGCCAGCAGGCGGAAGCCGGGCGGCATCACGGCGACCGTGTCACGATGGCTCATCCAGACCTGGTGACGCTCAGGCAGGCCGGCCAGCAGCGCATCCTGCCCGCGGTGTTCCAGAATTGCCAGCCCGTACTCGCCCTTCTCGCCGCGCTCGACCAGGCCTCCCAGCAGGTGCGCCATGAGCTGGTGACCGTAGCAGATCCCCAGCACCGGAACGCCGAGATCGAAGATGCCACGATCCACGGACGGGCTGCCCGGCTCGTACACGCTGCTCGGCCCCCCGGAGATGATCAGGCCCCGCCGCCCTTTCAGTTCCTCTGCCGCAGTGTTGCTCGGACGTACTTCGGCGTACACACCGCTCTCGCGCACTTTCCGCGCGATCAGATGGCAATACTGCCCCCCTGCGTCGAGTACCGTGATCTGGGGTTGAACCGGAGCGCCGGTCAATTTTCTCGCTGACGCGCTGCGCGCTGCGCCACCACGCGACGGGCGTTTTCCAGCAGTGCTTTCGCCTTGGGCAGACACTCGATGGCGCGCGCCACCGCCGGATCCGTCTCGATGCTCAGACGCCGCGCCTCGTCCACGCTGAACGCGCTCGAGTAAATGGCCAGTTTTAACTGAAGCTTGATCCAGTCGCGTACCTCGGCGAATTCCGCCTCCGTAAAGCGGAAGCCTTCATCCAGAAGATAGCGGTGGAACTCGTTGAGCACTTCCTCGTCCGGCTCCCAGTTCTTGGGTAACTTGGACTCGCGCTTGCCCAGATAACGTGCGGTGAAATTGAAGAAGGCGTAACGCCGCGAAAGCTCGGACTGGAAGCGATTCAGCTTGGGAGGAACGAACTTTTCATCCGGTGTGATGCCGCCGCCGCCGTACACCACGCGCCCGCTGTCCGTCATTTTCACGTCCTGCGGGTTCTTGACGTCCTCTTTCTTGCGGAAATAATAATCGAAAAACGAGAGACCGGTGTAATCGCGCTGGATCAGCCGGTTACTCGGAGTATAGTATTTGGCCGTGGTGAGCGCCAGACCAGTGTTCTCGGCGAGCGGATACACGGTCTGCACCAGACCTTTGCCGAACGTCGTATCGCCCAGAATATAGGCGCGGTCGTGATCCTGAAGCGCCCCGGCTACGATTTCCGCAGCCGAAGCCGAATAGCGATCCACCAGCACGACGATCGGGTAGTTATAAGTGCTCCCCCGCCGCGCGATGTAAGGCTTCTCGGCCGAAGCCCGTCCGCGATGGGATACGATGAGCTGGCCCTTTTGCAGGAAACGGTCCGCCACCGCCACGCCCTCGCTCAGCAGACCACCGGGATTGGAACGCAGGTCGAGGATCAGGCCCTTGATGTTGGCCTCGCCCAGCCGCCTCATGTTCTCTTCCACTTCCCGGCTCGTGGTTTCGCTGAACTGGGAAATACCCAGATAGGCAATCCCCGGCTTGAGCCAGAAAGCGTCCTCCACGCTCTTGCGCGGAATCTCGTCGCGCACCAGGTGGAAAACCAGCGGCTGCTCGTGCCCCTCCCGCCCGATGGTCACCTTCACGCGCGTGCCTTTCGGGCCTTTCAGCATGTCGGCGATTTCCGACAGGGAAAGACCTTCCACTGGCTTGTCATCTACAGCCAGAATGACATCCCCGGGCCGGATCCCGGCTTTGTAGGCAGGCGATCCGGTGAACGGCGCGATCACGATCGTCTTGCCGCTCCGCATGTTGCGGTCGGGGCCAATCTGCATCCCCACCCCGTAATAGTGCCCCCGCTGCTCCTCTCTCATGAGCTGGAAGTCGCGGGGATCCAGAAAGCTCGAGTGGGGATCGAGAGCGCGGAGCATGCCGGGGATGGCGCCTTTGTAAATGGCGCGATCCGGATCCACCGGCGCCGCGTAGTTTAGCTCCACCACGCGGTAAATCGAGGTGAACGTACGCAGCACCGCCTTGACGTCGTCTTGGCCCGCATCCTGCGCCGGCTCCCCGGCCACAGGCGTCAACATGCCTCCCAAGGCGGAAGAAAGC
This sequence comes from Bryobacteraceae bacterium, assembly GCA_028275505.1. GTDB lineage: Bacteria > Acidobacteriota > Terriglobia > Bryobacterales > Bryobacteraceae > DTHT01. The sequence goes on along the minus strand of JAPWUP010000150.1, from coordinate 6,649 downwards.
GCCACCACCAGCGGCGCAAGCAACCAGTAAAAGCGGCTTCGCTTCATAAGGACGCCGGCCCCACCAGGCTCCGCTTCCAGTATAGCCGATTGTCGCTCACCGGTTCGCCCGCGCCCCGCCGAAAGCGGCATAATAAGCGGGATGACGCGGCGTGACTTTTTCGAGGCTTTCCCCTTCACCGGCTATTCCCTGATCGTCCTGGCCGATCGAATCCCGCCTGCCGAGCACCAGCCGGCCTCGGTTGAGGACATCCGCCGTCGCATGGACGCGGTGTCGCCCGCTTCACTGCGCCCGGGCCAACTGCCCGCGGAACCCAACATGCGCCTCGTCGAACTGGAGACCGATTTCGTCGTCGCCGGCGGCGGCCTCTCGGGCGTCTGCGCCGCCATCGCCGCGGCTCGCCACGGCGCCCGCGTCGTTCTGATCCAGGACCGCTCGCGCCTGGGCGGCAATTCCTCCTCGGAAGTTCGCATGCACGTCATGGGCGCCAACTCGCGACACCCAGGCTGGCGCGAAGGCGGCATTCTCGAAGAACTCCGCCTCGCCGACGCCGTGGGCAACCCCCAGCGGTCCTGGGAACTCTGGGACCTTCTGCTTTACGACAAGGTCGTCAGCGAACCGAACATCGTCCTCCTGCTGGACACCACCGTCTACGCGGCCCGCAAGCAGAACGATCGCATCACCGAGGTGATGGCCCGCTGCGATCGCAGCGAGCAGATCTACCGGATCCGCGCCAAAATGTTTTGCGACGCCACCGGCGACAGCCGCCTGGCCCTCGAGGCCGGCGCCGAGATCCGCACCGGACGCGAGGCGCGTTCCGAGTTCGGCGAATCCCTGGCCATGGAGAAGCCGGACCAGGAAACCCTGGGATCCAGCCTGCTCTTCACCGCCCGTCACTACGACCGCCCCATGCCTTTCAAGCCCCCGTCATGGGCGCGCAAGGTCACCCGCGAACACCTGCGCATGCGCCCCATCACTTCCTGGGAATACGGCTATTGGTGGATCGAATGGGGCGGCCACCGCGACATCATTCGCGACCACGAGCGCATCCGCTTCGAGCTGCTCTCCATTGTCATGGGCGTCTGGGACTATATCAAAAACTCGGGCGATCATCCTTCCAGCGCCGCTTGGGCTTTGGAGTGGGTCGGCATGATCCCCGGCAAGCGCGGCAGCCGTCGCGTGGTGGGCGATTACATCCTCACTCAGCATGATCTGATGAACGGCGGGCAGTTCGATGATGCGGTGGCGATCGGCGGCTGGCCCATGGACGATCACCCGCCCGCAGGTTTCGACTGCCCCGAACTGAAACCCACTGTCCAGACACCGACCAACGGCGTCTACAACATTCCGCTGCGCGCCCTGTACAGCCGCAACATCTCTAACCTGCTCATGGCCGGGCGCAACATAAGCTGCTCCCACGTCGCCTTCACTTCAACGCGCGTCATGGCTACCTGCGCCGCCGTGGGGCAGGCCGCCGGGACCGCAGCTGCTTTCTGTCTCGAGCGCGGCATCACCCCGCGCCAGCTCTACCAGGACAAGGCCGCCCTGCGCCGCTTCCAACAAATCTTGCTGCGCGACGATCAAACCATCCGCGGACTCTGCAACGAGGACCCGGACGATCTGGCCCGCAAAGCGCAAGTGCGCGCTTCCGCCGAACAGCCGCCGGCCCGCGCGGCCAACGTGATTGACGGCCATACCCGCGATTACCCTCTGCCCGATGGCAGCAAGGAAATCCATCACTGGGCGGCTCCGATGGAAGGCGGCGAACCCTGGATCGAGTTGGTCTTTCCCCGTCCCCAGCGCATCAGCATGGTGCAAATCACCTTCGACACCGGCTTTCAGCGCATGCTGACCCTCTCCGCTCAAAGCAGCGTCAACCGCAACATGATTCGAGGCCCCCAGCCCGAAACCGTGCGCGATTACGTGCTCGAGGCGCGTCTGCCGGGCGGACGCTGGCAGGAGCTGGCTTCCGTCCAGGGCAATTTCTATCGCCTCCGGCGACACTCGTTCCCGCCCGTAGAGACCGAGGCCATTCGGTTGCGCATCAAGGCTACCAACGGGGATCCCTTGGCGCGGGTATTCGAAATCCGTTGCTACGCTTGAGGATCGGGGAATAGCCGGCGCGGTTGGTTGCGGGGGGTGGATTTGAACCACCGACCTCCGGGTTATGAGCCCGGCGAGCTACCTGGCTGCTCCACCCCGCAATTCTAAGCTAACGCAAATTTCACGACCTCGTCAAGGCCACCTCGGCCCCGCCATCGGCAACACGCTCCGCCTTCGCAAGGCCCGTCCACACCACAAACCTTCGCAGCCGCTGCCACGCTTTTCCGGAGGTTGACAGGGCCTGCCGCCCGACGTAGGATATCCAACGGACACCCGCGACGGGGACTCGCCGACGAGTGCGGGTGTGAAGGGTGCGCGCCGGTTAGCTGACGGCTCAGGCACAGCCGGCCCGCCGGCGCGGAACGTGAGGGTTATCAAACGGGCCTGCGGGAGGCACGCCCGCTTCAGGGGGCATCCCGCAAGGGGGGCAGGGTGGTCAGGATCCCGCTCGCCACGGCCTTTCCCAGGCTGATTCCGTGGCTGGTAGCGTTGCTCGCCCCTGCGCTCGCCTTGACCCAGTTCGATTACGCCAGCATTTCCGGGTTCGTTACCGATCCAACCGGGGCCGCAGTTCCGGGAGCCCTCATCACCGTCCGCAACGTGGAAACCGGGGTCGTGCGGACGATGAGCACGGACGAGTCCGGAGGTTATTCGATCCTGAACTTGACCCCGGGCCTCTATGAGATCCGCGTTGAGAAGCCGGGATTCCGCACCTACGTGCAGGAGGCCGTCCGGTTGGAAGTCGGCCAGGCTTTCCGGACGGATATTCAACTCAAGGTGGGCGACGTGACCGAACTGGTCAGCGTCACCGCCGAGATAGCGCCCTTGAACACCGAGAGCGGCGCCATCAAGGGTGACGTCATCACCGGTCAGGAGCTGGATGAGTTGCCCTTGGAAGGAAGGGACTTCATTGACTTGGCGGTGCTGGTGCCGGGAGTTGTGCCCAAAGCAGAGGGCGGCCAGGGTTCGGCCTTGACGGTCAATGGAGCGCGGGCAGACTCCACGAACTTCTATGTGGATGGCTTCAACAACCGAAACGCCCGCGGCGCCGCGGCGCAAGTGCGTCCGAACCTGAACGCGCTCCAGGAGTTCAAGATGGAGGTTTCGGGCTTTTCCGCCGAGTACGGACGCATGGCCGGCGGCATCATGAACATGGTGCTACGCTCCGGAACCAACCAGTTCCACGGCGACCTGTTCGAGTACGTGCGCAACAACCTTATTGATGCTCGCGCTTACTTCGATCCCGAACGATTGAAGCTCAACCGGCACAGCTTTGGCGGTACCTTGCACGGCCCCGTGATTTTGCCTCGACTGTATAACGGTCGCAGCAGAACTCTCTTCATGTTTAGTTGGGAAAGCTACCGCCAGCTCGTGGGAGTTACGCGTCTCAACCGGGTGCCCACGCCGCTGGAGCGCCAGGGCGACTTCAACCAGTCCTACGACCAGAAAGGGCAGCCAGTCATAGTCAAGGACCCGCTCGCGCGTAACGCCCCGTTCCCGGGCAACCGTATCCCCACCGACCGATTCCATCCCCTGTCCGTAAAGCTGCTCGACTACTACCCCCTTCCCAACCGTGCCGAAAACTACAATTTTCTGGCTATTGCCAGCGACAGGGACAGTTGGGACAGCCCCATCGTCAAGCTGGATCACCATATCAACCAGAACAACGTGCTCGGCTTCCGTTACCAGATACGGTTCAACCGCAATTCCAATCCCTTCAACGGCAGCGATCTGGGAGCCTTCGGAAGCACTACCGACGAACACCAGTCCTTGATGGGGCTGGACTACACGCACTTGTTCAGTCCTGCCTTCCTGGTCGAGACTGCTGCCGGCTTCGCGCGCACTGCCCACCGCGAGAGCTGTGTCTGGGCGGGCCGCGATGTGGCGCGCCAGTTAGGCTTTGTCGGTTCCACCACGGAACCCGAGCTTCTCGGCTTTCCGCGCGTCACCGTGCTGGATTATGCGACGCTGGGTTGCAATGAGACGCAGCCGGTTTTGCATCATGTCACCGACCTCCAGGCCCGCCTGAAATTCAGTTGGGTCAAGTCGCGGCACAGCCTGAAGTGGGGCGCGGACATCTCCCGGGTCCGGTTCAACCAGCCCTACTTCAACAATAACCGCGGAACCTACGCGTTTCAGGACCGCTGGACCGGGCACTCGATAGGCGATTTCCTGCTGGGAATGATGCAGCAGGCCTCGCGTCAGACGGGCTGGAACCGCAATTACATGCGCGTCACCAGCCTGGGCACTTTCTTCAACGACGATTTCCGGGTCAGGCCAAACCTCACGCTGAACCTTGGCTTGCGTTACGAGCTGGACCGTCCGCCTGTCGACCGCTACGACAAGATCGCCAATTTCATGCCCGCGCACGGGCAAACCGTAATTCCGCGCCCGGACGTGGTGCCCGGCCTCGACGAGTTGCTCGCGCTGGCCAACATGACCGGCCGGATCGGTTTCGCAAAACAGCTCGGTTATCCTCGCTCGCTCGTCTTCACCGACTCCAACAATCTGGCGCCTCGTTTCGGACTGGCCTGGCGGCCGCGCGGTACGCAGCGCACCGTGTTCAGAACCGGCTACGGAATCTTTTACACAGGGCACCTCTTGAATCCCGTCCGCAACAGCCTCCAGAATCAGTTCCCGTTCGTTTTCAGCGAAACTTACTCGCGGAATTCGAGTTACCCGGACCGGGTGACGTTCTCCAATCCCTTCCCACCCGAAATCCGCAGGCTTTCCGGCGTGACCAGCGCCAATGGCTACCAGGTGGACGCCGCCACGGGGTATCTCCAGGCCTATAGCTTCACGATCGAGCGCGACCTGGGAGGCGGTCACGTACTGGAGATCGGCTACGTGGGCTCCAAGGGCACCCACCTCGGCCGGCGCGGGGATATCAACAAGCCGCGACGCTCGATCGAAGCTTTCCTGGCCAACATTCCGACCAGGGAATTGCGCCCCTATAGCTTTATTGACGGCGCTATTAACCTCTTCCTGTTCGGTTTCAATTCCAATTACAACGCCGGGCAGATCTCCTTGCGTCGGCGCGGGCGCGCCGGAGCCTTCTACCGGCTCAACTACGCTTTCAGCAAATCTTTGGACTACGCCTCCCAGCTTTCCGATAATTCCAACGGCGGCTATGGCGGCTTCCAGGACCCCGATAATCCAAAGCTGGAGCGCGGACGCTCGGATTTCGACATCCGCCACATCGTGACCCTGGCGTTCTCCTGGCAGTTCCCCGTGGGTAGAGGCCGGCGGTGGCTGCGCAGTCTCCCTCCGTGGGCCGAGGCGCTGCTCGGCGGCTGGCAGCTTGCGGGCGTCGGCAGTTTCGCAACGGGCCAGCCGTTCACAGTGACCACCGCGGATATTGACGCCAACCTGGGGGAGTTCGATCGGCCCAACCGTCTGGCGCGCGGCGTCCCGCAACCCATACCCGGAAAGCGGCGCGGCGTGGATTACCCCTGGTTCGACATCAACGCCTTCGAGAAAGTGCCGCGCTGCGATAGCGGCTCCCGGACTTGCGAACCCAGTCCGCATGGCTTCATGCCGTTCGTCCCGGGCAATTCGGGTCGTAACATACTCGACGGTCCCGGCCAGGCGTATCTCAATCTGGCCCTGATGAAGAACTTCCGCTTGCGTGAGCGCAGGAACCTGCGTCTTCGCCTGGATTCTTTCAACGTCCTGAATCACCCGAATTTCCGCGTCCCAGGCGACGCCTTCAAGCAGTTCAACCGGCACACCGCGGGGCTACTCAGCCTGGTGGCCGGCACGGGTCGCGGCGGTCCCCGCGTCTTTCAAGCTAGCTTCCAGTACTCGTTCTGAGGTTCCAGCCCCGCACCGGGTCAAGCAACAAACCACCCACTGACCCCCCCTCCTGTGCGCACGGCGGCGAACTCGCCTCCGCGCAAGCCGCCAGGGATGTCAGCTCTCACAGGGTAGCCTGGACCGCTGGGATAGCGGGATCCTCGAACTCCCGCATAAGCTCCAGCATCTGGCGCTTCAGGTCTTTGATCAAATCTTCGTGACCTTTTTCACGCGCCAGGTTGCGCATTTCTTGCGGATCGTTCTGAAGGTCGTAAAGTTCGTCCAGCTCCCGCGGGTTGAGATTCAGGATCAGCTTGTAGCGCTCGGTGCGAAGAGCTTTCACCGTGGGATGCGCGGGGTCCGCTCCGCCTCCGAACATTTCGTAAAGAAACGCCCGCCGCCATGGAGCGCTCTGCCCCTTCCCGGTGACCAGGGGCCGCCAGGACTTGCCCTGCATCGGCTTGTGCGGGCGGACGCCGCAAAAGTCCAGCACCGTAGGCGCCAGGTCCAGGTTAGAGACGAACGCCTCCACCCGCTGTCCGGCAGGGATGACGCGCGGATAGCGGACCAGCAACGGCACGCGCAGCGACTCTTCGTAGGCTTCCAGCTTTCCATGCAACCCGTGTTCGCCATGGAAAAAGCCGTTGTCGCTGGTGTATACGATCAGCGTGTCGTCCAGCCGTTTCTGCTCTTCCAGGAATTGCAGCAGCCTCTTCACGCTGTCCTCCACGCCCATGAGACAGCGGAACTG
>JAPWUP010000149.1 GCA_028275505.1 Bryobacteraceae bacterium | reverse complement strand
GTTGCGGTGCACACGGCGAACCTGGAAGAGGTGCTGGCGTGGACAAACCAGGGTATGGCGGTGGCGCAGACTACCTGGCGGGCGGGCCAGGAAGCACTGCGCGAGAGAGACCGGCGACGCATGGGGCGATCGGCGCACGGTTGCTGACGTCACGGGACGGAGGGCAATTGAAGGTGATCGTGGAATTGACGAACCGTGCGGCAGGCCACAAAGTGCCGACGGGATCCCCGCTCAGACAACTCCGGCTGCAGGTAGAGGTCGAAGGTTACGATGGGAGGCGCTACACGGAGCAGCGTACTTACGGTCGCGTGACGGTGGACGCCCGAGGAAAAACCCTCGGTCTCGAGCATGAGGTGTTTCTCAGAGGCGTTCGCGACGTTTCCGACACGCGGTTGTTGGCCGGCGAAAAGCGCCAGGAACAGTTCAGCTTTGCCGTACCTCCGGGTTTGCAAGCGACGCTGAAGGCCTCCCTTACGTACTACTACTCGCCGATGGCCCGGGACGAGCGCCAGCAAAAAGTCACCTTCCTCCAGCTCCGCCAGCTTGTGAAGTAAGAGAGCGGACAACTCATGGTAGCGCTAACGGGATTCGAACCCGACAGGTCGCTTTTCACCTTGTTGCAACAGGTCGCAAGTTATTGGTTCCATTACACCGCCCGTAATCGGTAGTGCGCCGGTTGTTACTCTTTCTCTCTGCCGTGGCTGCACCATGGCTGCACGCGCCCCCGGCGGCATCCGAAGCGCGGGCCAGTCAGGCAACAGCAAGGCTTCGAGCCGCCCCCTCCACGCCGCGCGGGCGTCTCTGCCCATGGCCTGGCAGTCTCTCCGCGGCAGCGCAAGTCTTGCGATGCGGCGAGTCAAGCCGTATCCGCACGCCCGGGCCGGGGCAGCGCTTGAAGCAGGCCGGCCACATGCGGCCCCCGGCCCCCGGCGGGGCCTGCCAGGGCGGCCCCGGCCACGCCAGGCGGCAGCACTTGAAGCGGGCCACAGCTCACGCTCGATCGCCAGGCGCAGCAAGTGCGCCGGGCGGGGCAAACTGCGCCGCCACGGCGGCCATGGCTTGCTGCACTCGCGGCCCGCCAGCCCTCAGGCGGCATGCTCCACGCGGCAGGGAGATGCCTTACAATAGGGGTGTCGTGGAGTGCGAGATATCTCGAGCGCCTTTGGGGCGGCTATGACTGCCGCCCCCCTTTCTCGCGCAAGCCGGCCCTGACAGCCGCTCCCTCTTCTCGCGCAAGTAGACACCACGCAGATCAAGTACCACGGATCTCCTCCCACAACTTGCGGGCTTCGTCGCGCGTCATCTGGCCACGCTTGACCTTCGCCGCAATCTCTCTTGTCCGGCGGTTGTAGGCCGTTGTGTCCTTGCGCACGGTCGCAAGGGCCGCCGGATCCCCTGCCTCGAGTCTCTGGAGCAGGATGTCCTTGCTGCGCTGAATGCATGCCTCTATGGCACGCTGGGCACGCTGCAGCCCCTCGATCCAGATGGTGCGCAAGGGCGCGGTTGCCATCACCCCGGCGATCGCCTCAGTGTGTTCGGGCAACAGCTCGTTGATCTGGGATACCGCGGTCATCAGCTGCTGCACATGCAACATAGCTTCGTCCTGGTCAACTTCCATGGCTCAACCTCCTTCGCAGCTCGCTGCGATGCCAGGGCAGGATGGCTACTCAGCCCGCCCGAGCCGAAGGCGCAGCACGTGCGCCACTTCCGCGGCGGTTACTGGCCCGTCTGCCCTCAAGCGGCCCTCAGGCTACACAAGCGGGCGCAGGCCCCACATGACCCGGCCCTCGATGATGGCTGCGACATCGCCGCGCTCCAAGGCCTCCAGCCACTCATCCCAGTCCCCTGAGAAAGCTCGGTTCGTGAGGGAGCCGGGAACGTCAGCCATCAGGTCTTCGTCACTGCGCGGCGGGATGCCGGCCTCGGCGTCCCATTCGCGCATGATGTCGAATGCGGTTCGCTTCATTGTTCGCCTCCGCTTTTCGGTTTGCGCGCCGCGGGCGGGACGTACAGGGCGGGGTAAAATGATCTCAGCCTGCATCGTGCCTACCCACGGTGCGGGTTAGTGGCCGCGGGATGATTGCCCATCCTGCGGCCACGCCCAGCAGAATACGGCAACCGGGGCCGGCGTGTCAAGCCCCCTTCCGTGCGCCAGCGGATCGGGCCTTCGCCTCAGAGCAGGTAGACCGGCAGCGTCCCAGTCCGCCGCAGCGTGCTTTCTGCCGCCTCGGCGGCCTCGGTAGCCTGCGCGCCTGGCCAGCCTCCGCCCCCACTTCCGCCGGGGCGGCCTCGGCCTGCTTGACGCGTGCGGGGGCCTGGCTGGCTTGCGGGGCGGCCTCGCTGGCCTGCGGGGCGGGGGCGCACTCCGTCACGCATGCGCCGGCCTGACTGGCCTGCGGCGGGGCGGCATCTTGTTTGTGCCAGCGGGCGGCATTGCCTCGTTGCGCCAGCATCGAGTAGTAAGTGTGTGGGTCAATGCCGGCGGCCCTTAGCTTCGCGCGCAGTGCCTCGGTCGCTTTTCTCGCCGCCTGCCGCCGGCGCTCCTGCGATGACTCTGTCCGGAGTCGGGCTTCCACTTGCTCGACAAACTCCGCCCGCGCGGGGTCCTCATCACCACGCCCGACAGCATAGCGCCACATATGCCCTCCAAGTGCGCGGCGTCAATTACTGCGCGTCCGCCGGCTTCGGCGGGGCGGGCTTGCGCCGGTCATACTTGGCCCACTTACTCGCCATCAAGGCCTCCAGCTCGGCCTGCTGCTTTCGTGTGTCGTAGAGTTTGGACGCGACAGGCAGCTCGCGCGGAAGGCTATTCAGCCACTCCGCAACTAACCTGGGACGAAAGCGCCGCCACAGCGCACGCGCCTCAGGCGTGCGCAACCACGCCTGCCATTCCGGAATTGCCTGCCAGCCATCGAGCAAAGGGTAACCCCAAAGCAGCGCCTCCGCCTCACGCTCAGTAAGTGCGCCGGGGGCCTCACTTGATGTTGCCTTCAGTCTCGGCATCGTGACTTACTCCGCACTTACTGGCTTACTCCAGCCTCGGCGGGCGGCCAGGCGGCATTGTGACCGGCGTATCCTCAGCGAGGCCAAGAAGCCGCCAGCAGCGCCCGAAACTCGCGTTCAGTTGAACTTCAGTGCGCATCAGCTTCAGCCTCTCGCTCACGCTCAGGCCTTCGGCGGCCAACATGCGCCGGACGTCAGCCAGCCGGTCACCCACTGCCAGCAGCTCATCCACCAGTGGCGAGACGCTTTCGATCGCGTCCGCGCCGTAGTGTCGCTTCAACCAGCGCAGTAGTTTCCGCGCCGCCGGCCCGAGCCGCGGCCTGGCCACGCTCGCGTTTGCGGGGGCGCGTTTCGCGCCGCTTTTCGCCCGCGGGGGCGCGTTTTCCTGCGCAGAAGCGGCAGTCTCAATGGGCGGCAGCGCCCCATCAGGCCTGAAGCCGCCGCTCAGGGCGGGGGCCTGCGCTTGAACGGGCGGCCTCTGCGCCTCAAGCCCGCGCGGACGCTTCGCGGCAGGCTTTTTGCGCGCGTCGGCAGTCACTGCAAGCGCGTCACGGGCGGCATCGGCGGGGCCGGCATTATGCGGAGACGCCCTTTTTTCGCGCGCGGCCCGCGCCGCGGGTTCCGGGGCCTCTTCAAAAATTTTGCGCACCCCCTACCCCCTACTTACTGAATGCCGCAAAGTACCACGCGTGATTGAGTAACCAGCCCGGGGCAGGCAGCTCGGCCAGCGGGCGTGTAGCTTGTTGTTCGCCTATAGTTCCATCTTCCCGCAGATAGAGCCAGTACCTACGGTCAGTCTCCAAGAAACTTGCCTCGCGCACCAGGCGCGAGTGATGCCAGGCGATGCGCGCGAACTTGGCTGTTTGCCCCCGCGGTACCGCAGCGGCCAGCGCGTGGTACCACTGGGCTACTGCCTCGCATGTCGGCGGTATGGAATGGCTGCGCAGCATTTCCATGAGCAGCTCATCCAAGTTACTTCCGCGCGCCACGCCTGCGCGCGGGATGCCGGCCCGCTCAAGGCGAGCCGCCGCGGCGAGTAAGTCTTCCGCTTCGTTGCGGAGTAGGTCGCTTTTTCTTGGCGCATCATATTCTGCGAGGGGCGGGTCGAAAATTTTCACGCCTTCGAGTTTTTCAAGTTCGGCGAGAAATTTTCGTCGCTCAGTGTCAATGAATTTTGCCTGTTGCTGTAGTTCGCGCGCGCGAGTGCGAAGCTCGGTGATGCGGGCTTCGCAGTAAGTAGCGAGTAACTTCTCGCGCCTGTAACGCGCGGCGTCCACGGAAGCCTCCAGCAGCGCCAGCGCCTGTGTCGCCTCGCTGAACTTCCGCCGCGCGGCGGCAGTGTCGGCGTCAAGCAGCGCCTCGGCGGCCTCGGCCTTGGCGGCCTCAAGCTCGGAGCGGCGGAATTGGTAGTCGCGCCAGGCCTGGTACTCGGCCTCGGCGATTCGCTGAAGTTCCAGTTCGAAGTCGGCTTGGTTCATGTAACCCTCGAGTTCTTTGTGACATTGTAGCCGGAACATTCCGGCAAAGAAATTGTTTTGCCGCGAAGTGCGGCGCAAACTTGGGTGTTCGGTGTTGCCCCGCGGGGCCGGCCAGGGCGGGCGGCATCGGGGCGGGCGGCATGGCAGCGAGTGCGGGGCGGCATCGTGGCCACGCCTGCCTTGCGTGTGCCCCCGCGGGCGGCCAGCGGGCGGTAGCCTGAAGCGGGCGGCATCGCCGAGCAGGTCGGCCCGTACGATGGCCCGCGTAGAGGCAGAAACGGCCCCAGAAACGCGCGGAACGGGCGGGGCGGTATCTGGGGCCTTCCCGGGCCCCGCCGGCGCAATACAAGCGCCTGTAGCGCGTTTCCGGGGCATTCCTCGGGCCGGGCCGGATTGCTCGGGCGGCATGCTGCGGGCGGCAGCGCGGGCGGGGGCAGTAGCGGCGCAGAAAGGCCCCGTTTCGCGCGGCGTGGTACCTCGCCCTTTCCCGCCCCGCGCCGATGCAACAGCGCCCGCCAGAGGGCGGATTCCGGGCCTGTTTTCGGCGGATGCGCGATCCGCCGCCAGGGCATCGTGGCCGGGGCCGGCTTCGTGCGGCATGACGGGGCCGGCATCGTTGTCGGGGCCTGCCGCGTCGCGGCCAGGGGCGGCATTGCGCCGGGCGCAGGGGCAGCAATGGCCACACAGGATGCGGCCATCGGGCCAGACGTGCGCGGGCCACGCCGCCTGCCGGCAGCGGGCGCAAGGGCCGGCCAGGCGGGCCGTGATGGTGCATCGCTCACGCCGCATGGTTTCCTCCGTTGCGCCTGAGCATGCGCCGCGCGCGCACCAGCAGGCCGTGCGTCTCAACTTGGAAGCCGGCGTCTTCCAGCGCCGCCGCCACCGCGTCAGGGTCAGCCACCAGGGCCTCAATCACAGCCCAGCCCCCCTGCTCGCGCACGTGCAAACCGCGAAGGATGCGTGCGCGGACTTCGCGCAGGCACTTGTCCAGCCCGCGCTCGGCGGCCTCGAAGCAGGCTTCGTGGATTTGCTGCCGCTCGAACGGTGACAGGTACCGGCGATTCGCGCCGGCTACCTTGGGGCCGGTCGGCTTCGGTGTTCCGCAGTCGCTCACCCGCATAACTCCTCACGCCCGGCGTGCGCATTATGCGCAATAAGCGCATTAAATTGAAAACAAAGGACTTCTTTTGCGCAATAACTGCGCATTAATGCGCAATAAGTCCCCCCGGCCTGACCCTTTTTGCGCATTAATGCGCAGATAATGCGCACGGTAACTCCTTTAGAATCAACTTAATGCGCTTTTTGCGCTTTTTGCGCATAGTCGCCTGAAACGGGGACCCAGACTTCGAACGGTCTTCCGCCCCCGGAACGTTTCTCTGCTCGCGCCAGGCCTGCGCCGGCCAGCGCGATTAAAGCCGCTTCGATCCGCTCTCGCGGAACGTGCCTCTGGAAAACGTCGCTGTAAATTTGTGTCCGCGTCAGCCCCTTGTCGCCAGCGCGCCTGAGTGCGGCCATGATGGCGTCCGCCACCGGATCGCCCAGTCTCTGGCCCCACAGCCATTGGCAGGTTTGGTACGAGTATTTCCACACTGCCAGCGCCGCCTCTAAGTGCGGAACGCGGATCAGTTCATCCAGGTCGAGCAGCGCATAAAGCATGGCCAGGCGCAGCGTTTGCGCTTCTGCCCGCGCGGTCATCGCTCCCAACATGCCGGGCTTTCCGTCGGCCAGGTCCAGGTAGACCGCATCCCAGTACTCCCAGGCTTCGGCATCCAAGTCCATCTTTCGTGGCCTCGCGCCGAAGTCCACAGCCAGCGTCAGCTTTCGCAAGAATGGTGCCCAATTGATCGAGTCCCATTTCCCGCCGCGCGGTAGCAGCTTGCTGCGTCTTACCGCGAACCACAGAAAGCGATTGCCGAAGCCGTTTGCGGCCTCAACTTCGGTCATCGCCCGCAACAGCTCCTCGCGCGTGATGTGCCCGATGATGGATACGTGCGCGTTCGTGGCTCGCGCGGGCGAGTTTTTGGTGAGTGATCGCAGATCGCCGGAGTCCCACGCCTCGCGGATTAGGGCGCTCAGGGTCGAACCCTCGCGTTCTAGGACGCGGAACAGTCGCGCCAGCTCTGGCTCCACGATCATGAGCCGCTTGTCGCTCACGCCCTCGTCCACGATGACGTTCTGGTAGCCTGTGACGCGGCCCTTCTCCTTGACCGGTTCCGTGCGCTCGATAGGATCGCGCACTTGCCAGATCAAACCCTCGCCGCTTGCCAGGCCAGACATCACGCGGGATGCCCAGCTCTCGCTCACAGACTTGATGACGGTTCGCACGTTCCGCTCTGACGTGCCCTTGCGGGCCTTTGCAGTCTGCCCCACGAGAACCACGAACAGATTTGGGTAGTGATGGTCGGACTCCACCCGCACGTAGCATTTCCTGCCGATGACGTTCCCGTACTCGGCCAGGAATTGAACCAGCAGCGCCACTGGGTCAGCTTCGGTGTGCGGTTCAAGCGTGCGCACGAATTCGCCCGCGAGTCCGTGAAAGGCGGCCTCGCCCATGGGGTCAGGCCACTGCGGGACTTCGACAAAGCCGTGCGCCCAGCGCAGCTCGTCCATGAAGTGCTCGATGCGTGATGCATCCATCGGTGTTGCCGCCGCCCCCGTCATGAAGCCCTCCGTGCCATTTCTGCTTGCTGCGCCATTGCCAGCATGGCCACGATTGCTGCGGTTATTTCTCGCGCGTTTCGGTCATCGTCAGCGGCGTAATTGAGCAGCTCGGCCACGCCTTTTGCATCACTCTGCAAAGCCTTGGCGTGCGCCATGACTAACTCCGTGCCATTCAGATTGCGGATGCGCCTGTGCTCACGCGCCAGCTCGAACAGGCGAGTCAGCGCCTCAGCTCTTTCTTCCTTCTCGCTGGCTGCTTCGCACTCCAGAAACTCATGCCAGGCGTCGCGCCGCGCATGCTCCAGGGCAAGCAGCAATGCCTCTTTCCAGCGCTCGGCCTCGCGGTAAGAATCACGGCGCTTACGTTCCTCGCGGTACTGCTCGCGGGGCAGCCACTCCGCCTTTCGCTCGGGCCACAGACCGCGCGCACGCAGGGCCTCGATCACCTCGGCTTGCCGGCAGCCGGCAAAGCAGTGCACCAAGACGGTACCGTTCCGATCAGTGATGCTGAGACTCGGCGTACGGTCATGGTGCGCGGGGCAGCGTGCCATCCAGCGCCCTGGGCCGGTTCGGCGTGCTTGTAGCGATTGCGCGATCGCCTCGGCGGTCATGATCGCGCCTCCGCCGCCAGAATCGCCGCCGCCGCCAGCAGCGCCAGGGCAGCCTCGGCGGGGTCGCACTCTACGGCAAGCTGCAGCCGCCGCCGGGCGGCAGCCAGCAGTCGGTCAAGCTCCCGCGCTATTGCGGCAGATTGCAGGATCGAGTATGCTGTGGGTAGCATCGCAGTTCCTCCAGAGCAGCCCGCGCGGCCGGCGAGTCGGCGGGCTTTTTGTTTGCCGTCACTCTTGCCGGCCCTCCAGCCACTCGACAACCTGCCGGCGCGAGATCAGAATGCGGTTGCCCAGCCGCCGGTGCGGTATCCGGCCCGCTCGCAGCGCTTTATACAGCGTGGACAGAGCCACAGTCCCGCCTAGGAAGTCCCGCAATCCCTTGACGTCAAAGACGGCAGGCTCGGTGGTATTGTTTTGTCTTGCTTTTTGTCTCGCCATCGTGCTATCCTTTCTCCGGACAGGCCGTCCTGTAGCACATCTTGCCACAGGACAGGATGTCCTGTCAAGGGAAACTTTATGACCCTCCGCGATGCGATTGTGAAACTCCGGTTGGAACTGGGCTTGACCCAGCGCGAACTAGCCGCGAAGGCCGGAATCGAAGAACGCTCGGTTCGCCGCTACGAAGCCGGACGATCTGATCCAGATCCTGCCCCGCTCGCCGCATTTGCTTCTCTTGCTGCGGAAGCCGGCTTTCACGAACTGGCCAACCTGTTCGCCGACGCACTCGTGGACAAGCTCGGCCTACACAAGCTGGACGTCTTCGTGGGCAGGTCCGGTCGCGCAACCCGAGAGTTCGTTGATGAAAAGCATGGACTCGTTTATGAACAGCCTGTTGGTTCGCTCTACTCAATGCTCTTGGTCAGTAAGCAGGGCGATGATGCAACCCTTGTATCCGCGGTTACGGACGCTCTGGCCGTACTCTTCTACAGCCAGGATCAGCAAGCGCGCGCACGCGTGCTTGAAGCCCTCAAGACCCTTGCGCGCGCAGCCCGCCCACAACGGAGGCAAAAGTGAAGGGAAGCATTTTCAAACGCAAGCTGCCCTCTGGAAAGGTTTCTTGGTGCTTACAGCTCGAAGCCGGATCCTCGCCGGGCGGGAAGCGTATTCGCATCTTTCGTAGCGGGTTCCAGCGCAAGGCCGATGCAGAGCGAGAACTGCGGAGGCTGCTCGATGAGAAAGACGCGGGATCGCTCCTCAAGCCCGATCCGCGAACCTTCGCGGCTTTTCTGGACGAGTGGTTCGCCAACCACGCTTCGAGGCATTGCGCCCCGAAAACGGTCGAACGTTACCGCCAGCTCGCAGGCTACGTGCTTCCGCACCTCGGACATTTGCCGCTCGCGGAGATCACGCCGCTTCAGATCGAGCGTCTTCTGAACCATCTGAAAGACGCCGGCGGGCGCGATCGGAAAACGGGCCAGCCAAGACCCCTCTCGGCGAGGAGCGTTCGCCACGTCGCCGGGCTACTCTCGGTCGCCTTCCGTACAGCAGTCCGATGGAAGCTCGTCCGTTCATCACCCACGGAAGGCGTACAACTGCCACGCCTGGAGCGTCGCGAAAAAATGGCGCTTGATGCCGAACAGCTCGCTTGGTATTTGGAAACTGCGAAGGCGCGTGCTCCGTGGCTGTATCCGATCCTTCTCTTCGCCGCAGCCACCGGTGCCAGGCGTGGCGAAATCCTCGCCTTGCGATGGTCCGATGTTGACCTAGCGCGTGGGTTCGCTCGCATCCAGAGGTCGTTGGAGCAGACACGGGCCGGTGTCCGGTTGAAGGGCACGAAGACAGGATCGTCCCGGATCGTGCCCTTGCCTCGGTCCGTGGTTAGCGTATTGGAACAGTTGCGGTCCGAGCAGGCCGGGAATCGCGAGTTCTTCGGGCCGGATTATCGCTCCGATCTCGATCTAGTCTTTTGCGCGCCAAACGGTGATTACCTAAAGCCTGATTCGGTCACCGCCAAGGCGTGCCTGATCGCGCGAGAGGCAGGCCTGAAGGGCGTTGGACTTCACACACTCCGCCACACGCACGGCAGCCAGTTGCTTTCGGCAGGTATTCCCTTACCCACCGTCTCGAAGCGCCTTGGGCATGCTTCAACCTGGGTGACGGCCAACATCTACAGTCATGCGATTGCGTCCGATGAACTGGCAGCC
Source organism: Bryobacteraceae bacterium (assembly GCA_028275505.1). GTDB lineage: Bacteria > Acidobacteriota > Terriglobia > Bryobacterales > Bryobacteraceae > DTHT01. The sequence goes on along the minus strand of JAPWUP010000149.1, from coordinate 270 downwards.
GCCGAGAAGTGGGATGCGGCCTTCGGGGCCAGGATCGCGAGTGTGCAGCCAGCGAAATTTTCGTGACGCAGTGCGTATGGCTGCATTTGGCTGCACACAACCGTGCTGGAAACACGCAAGTTGCTGAGAAATAACGAGGATCGGTGGTAGCGCTAACGGGATTCGAACCCGTATTTGAGCCTTGAGAGGGCTCCGTCCTAACCCTTAGACGATAGCGCCGTCACTCGTAATGATAGCACAAGGGCGGCCGTGCTGCGCAACCCGCGTCCG
>JAPWUP010000148.1 GCA_028275505.1 Bryobacteraceae bacterium | reverse complement strand
ATCGTCCGCCGACGTGATGAAGAGCGCTTCGGGGAGTACCGCACGAAGCGCATGATCCTGGAAATTTACGATCAGATGCTGGAAGCCATGCGCTCGGGCCGGCAGGCGGGGGAGCTTTCCGCGAGCGGTTGACATGGTAGCTCCAACAGTTCACAATGTAGTCCCATGAAAGCGAAACCCAGCAGCGAGCCGCCGGGGGAGGTCAGGGCCAGCGTCGGCGAGCTCAAGGCTCGCTTGAGCCATTACCTCCGGCTGACCAAGGCGGGTAAGACGGTCGAGACCACGGAGCGGGGCACGCCCATCGGGCGGATCGTCCCGGCGAGCGGCTCTGTGGCCGGGCGCATCGAGGCGGTGGTCCGCTCCGGGTTGGTGGCGTGGAACGGGCGCAAGCTGCGGCCCCGCGCGCCGGTGGCCAGGGTGAAGACGCGTAAAACGGTAGCGCAAATTCTGGTCGAGCAGCGACAGTGATCGCCTATCTGGATTCGAGCGCGCTGGTCAAGCGGTACGTGGAGGAGCCGGGCTCGCGCGAAGTGGCCGGGCTGATCGAGCAGGCGGCGCTGGCCGGCACCGCGGTGATCACGCTCGTGGAAGTGGCCGCGGCGCTGTTCTGGAGCGAGATGCTGGGCGAGCCGGTGGCGCTGGCCACTTGGGATCGGCAACTGTGGAAGGCGGCCCGTGAGAGCGGGCTGGAGACGATTCCTCGCAAGCAACCATGAGCACGATCTTCGATCTCCATGAAGCGGTTCTCGAGGACTACCGGGATTTCGTCCACTCGTACTTGCTGGTGGCCGATGATCGGGTGCGGGCTTTCGTCGAAGCCGTGCTGTCGGAAGAGGCGAGCCTGTGGCCCGACCCATTGGTGCAACTGAGCCCTGCCTACGCCACGGGCGCCACGGTGGAGGAGTTGGCCCGGGAGGGATTGCTGGCGTCCGAGACGGCGGAAATCTTCCGCACGGAGACGGGCAAGTCCTACCGTCTTTACCGGCACCAGGAGGAGGCGATCCGCAAGGCGCTGGCGGGGGAGAGCTTCGTGGTGACCAGCGGGACGGGATCGGGCAAGACCCTCTGCTACTTCCTGCCGATCGTGGACAGTCTGGTTCGCCGGCCGGATACGGGCGGGCGCGTGGCCGCGCTGGTGGTTTATCCGATGAACGCGCTGGTGAACTCGCAGGAGCAGGCTCTGAACAAGCTGAAGAAGAACTACGAGGAGCGCACCGGCCGCCCGTTCCCTGTCACCTTCGCCCGCTACACGGGCGAAACACGCGAGGAAGTGCGGAACCAGATCCGTCAGCAGCCGCCGCAGATCCTGCTCACCAACTACGTCATGGCGGAGCTGTTGCTGGTTCGGCCCGAGGATCAGATCGTGTTGGACGGGATTTTGAACCGGGCGGGCGGCGGTCTGCGTTTTCTGGTCTTTGACGAGCTGCACACCTACCGCGGCCGGCAGGGCGCGGACGTGGCCATGCTCGTGCGCCGGCTCAAGGAACGCTGCGCGGTGCCGGGACTGGTCCACGTCGGCACCAGCGCGACCATGGTGGCCCATCCGCAAGCGAGCGCCGAGGAGCGCCGCCGAGTGGTGGCCGATTTTGCCTCGCGCTTTTTCGGGCATCCGTTCGGCCCCGAGGACGTCATCGAGGAAACGCTCGCGCTTTTCACTGAGGGCGGCCCGCCTTCTCCGGAGGAATTGAAGGCGCGCTTTTCCGAGCCGTTACCGCGGGATCTGGAGACTTTCCGGCGCCATCCGCTGGTGCGATGGGTGGAGTACGAACTGGGGGTCGAGCCGCAGCCGGACGGGAGCCTGCGCCGGCGCGTACCGTGCCCGTTGGCGGAGGTCGCCCAGCGTCTCACGGCTGCGACCGGCTTGCCACGCGAGATGTGCGAGGCGCGTTTGCGGGAGGTGCTGGCTCTGGGCGGCGAGCTGGTTCGCGAAGACGGGGGGCGGGCGCTGGCTTTCAAGCTGCACCAGTTCATCAGCCAGGGAAGGGCGATTTACGCCACGCTGGAGGATGCGCAGCGCCGCGAGTTCTCGATCGAAGGTCAGCTCCAGGCGACGGGCGAACGGCTCTACGCCCCGATCAAATTCTGCCGCCTTTGCGGCCAGGACTATTACCACGTGTTGCGCTTCGACGACCGGTTCCTGCCGCATCCGGTGGGGACGCCGAGCGAAGACCTGGAAGGCGAACCCGGCTACCTGATGCTTGCGCCCCCCGACAACGACTGGAGCGAGGATCTCATCCCCGAGGACTGGCGCAACGCCAACGGGCGGCTGAAGACGCCTTGGAAGGATCGTGTGCCGAGGCCGGTCTGGGTGTTTCCCGATGGCCGGTATGTGGAGAACGAGACGCCGGAGGCCGGCGCGCAGAAAATGTGGTGGCAGGGCAAGCATTTCTATCTTTGCCTGAGGTGCGGGGAATATTACACGGCGCGGGAAGCGGAGTTCACCAAGCTGGCCACGCTATCGAGCGAAGCGCGCTCCAGCGCGACCACCGTCCTGGCTACTGCCTTGCTGCGCCACGCGGCGCGCACGCAAGCAGCGCAAGACAAGCTGCTGACCTTCACCGACAACCGCCAGGACGCCTCCCTTCAGGCCGGGCACTTCAACGACTTCGTGCACGTGGGATTGCTGCGGGCGGCCTTGTACAAAGCGTTGGACAAATACGGGGAGCTGCGCCCGGAGCGGGTGGCGGACGCCGTGGTTCGATGCTCGGGCCTGACGCTGCGCGATATCGCCCGCACTCCCGATCTGGCGCCTGACTCAGCCGCAGCGCGGGACGTGTGGGCGGTGTTCACGGATCTGACCGAGTACCGGCTCTATGAAGATTTGCGACGCGGCTGGCGCGTGCTCCAACCCAATCTGGAGCAGACCGGCTTGCTCAAGGTGGACTACCGCGGCTTGGAAGAGCTGTGCCGGAACGAGGCTGTCTGGTCGGAGCTGACGGCGCTGGCCAGGCGTGCCCCGGAAGAGCGCGAGAGGATCGTGCGCGCCCTTCTGGATCACTTCCGGCGCAAGCTGGCTATCCGCGCCAAGGTTCTGGAAGAAACATTCCAGCAGCAACTGCGCCGCCGGTCCGAACAGCACTTGAATGAGTTCTGGGGTCTCGATCCCGATGCCGACGAGCTTCGCCAGGCGAACCGGTTCGTGCTGTGGGGAAATTCCCCGCGGCGGCCCGAGGGCCTCAGCCTGGGCACACACAGCGCGCTGGGACGCTTCCTTTGCAACCAGCTCGGCCTGGGCCAATCCGAGTACCGGGGCTTTCTGGAGAAGCTGCTGGACTTGCTCGTGCGGCACGGGCTACTGGCTCGTCTGGAATCGCAGGACGATCACCAGTTCTTCCAGCTCGACGCGGCCTGCCTGATCTGGCGCAAGGGGGACGGTACGCCTGCACCTGATCCCATCTATGCGCGCCGTGCGATGGGCGAGGGCTACGCGGAGGCGCAGCGACGGATCAACCGGTTCTTCCAGCGTTTCTACAAGGAAGACGCGGCCGACCTGGCCGGGTTGGAAGCGCGTGAGCATACGGCGCAGGTGGTCAAGCCGGGCGAGAGAGAGCGGCGGGAGCAGCGCTTCCGCTTGAGGGATCAGGACACGGCTGGCGGCGGAGGATTCGAGCGCCGGCTGCCTTATCTGATCTGCTCGCCTACGCTCGAGCTGGGCGTGGATATCGCGGATCTGGAGCTGGTCCACCTGCGCAACGTGCCGCCCACCCCGGCCAATTATGCACAGCGCAGCGGACGGGCGGGGCGACAGGGTCAGCCCGGTCTGGTGATTACTTACTGCGGCGCTCTCAACAATCACGACCAGTATTTCTTCCGGCGGCGCACGGACATGGTGGCGGGCAGCGTGCGGGCGCCGCGGCTGGATATCTCTAACGAAGCCTTGCTCAAAGCGCACATTCACGCCATGTGGCTGGCGCAGATCCGGCTGCCCCTGGGGAACTCGATGGATCAAATCATAGACACCATCCATCCGGATTTGCCCCTGCGCGAGAACGTGGCGGCGCAGATCCGCCCGAGTCCTGCGAAGCGAGCCGAGCTGCTCGAACGCGTGCGGCGTGCCTTGCGCGCCGACGTGGGCTTGCTGGGCGAAGGCGGCTTTCTGGAGGAGCGCTGGCTGGAGCAGGTAGTCGAGCGGGCGCCGGAGGAGTTCGATCGGGCCTTCGACCGGTGGCGCGAGCTGTACCGGGCCGCCATCCGCCAGCGCGATGCCGCGCGGGCCGAAGAGGATCGGGCCAGGACGCGCGACGAACAGAACCGCGCCCGGGCGCGGCAAGACGAGGCTCGCCGTCAGTTGAATCTGCTCCTCCAGATCGAGGTGGCGCGGGAGGAGAGTGACTTTTATCCTTACCGCTATCTCGCCAGCGAGGGATTTCTGCCGGGGTATAACTTCCCGGCACTTCCCGTGCGCGCCTGGGTGCCGAGAGGTGAGGGCGAGTTCATCGCGCGTCCTCGGGCGCTTGCGGTGCGCGAGTTTGCGCTGGGCAACATCGTCTATCACGAAGGCGCGAAGTGGGAGGTTTATGCGTTCCAGTCGCCGCCCGGCGGCCTCGACGAGCGCAAGAGTCAGAAGCGATTCTGCTTCAGTTGCGGCGCCTTTTCCACGCCCGAGAACGATCTGTGCCCCGTGTGTAACAGCCGCTTCGATGGGTCCAATAACTTGATAGCCACCGTGCTGGAAATGCCCAACGTGCGCACGCGCCGTCGCGAGCGGATTACCTCCGAGGAGGAAGAACGGCTGCGCCGGGGTTACAAGATCGAGGTTTACTACCAGTATCCGCCGCAGACGCCCGCGACGCGCCTGCTGGAAGCGGACGTGGTCGCCGACAGCGGCCCGGTGCTCCGGCTGGTGTACGCGCCGGCGGCCACTTTGATGCGCGTGAATCACGGGTGGCTCAGCCAGCGCGTCCCAGGCTTTAGAGTGGACTTCGACACGGGCGAGATGGTCAAGGAAGAGAGTCCGTCGGGGAACGCAACGCCGGGCCCGCGTCGCGATCAAACTGTGCGTGTAGCGACTGTCACGACCCACAACGTTCTGCTGGCGCGCTGGGCCGGGGACGCAGTGCGGGCCCATCCTAAGGTGAAAACGACGTTCCGATTCGCGTTGCAGCGCGGGCTGGAGGAGGCCTTCCAACTGGAGGAGGACGAGCTGGGCACGGAACAGCTCGGTTTGGGCGCGCACGAGGCTATCCTGCTTTACGAGGCCACGGAAGGTGGCAGCGGCGTACTGCGGCGCTTGATCGAAGAGCCTGACGCGCTACCCAGAGTCGCCGAGCAGGCGCTGGCCTGTTGCCATTTTGATCGGGACGGCAACGATCTCAAGCCGGAATGCGTGGCGGCCTGCTACGAGTGCCTGATGAGCTTCTCCAATCAACCGGTAGCTCATTTGCTGGACCGCAGGGGCGTACGGGATCTCCTGAGGATGCTGGCGAACAGCCGCGTCTTGCCACGCTATCAGGGTCGCACTTGGGAGGAGCAACTGGCCCGGCTGCGTGCGCTCACCGACACGCGCTCGGAACTGGAGCGGGAGTTCCTCGACCTGCTGGCGCGCGAGCGCCTGCGACTGCCGGACGAGGCGCAGAAGCTGATTTCCGATCCTTACTGTGTGCCGGACTTCTTCTACGCACCGAACGTCTGCGTTTTCTGCGACGGCTCGGTGCACGATCAGCCCGAGCAGCGCAAGCGCGATCAGGAGGTGCGGACGGAACTGCGGGCGCGCGGTTACCGCGTAATCGTGATCCGCTACGATCGCGACCTGCGCCAGCAGGTGGCCGCCTACCCGGAGGTCTTCGGTGAATTAGGAAAATAAACGCGGCTGAGGGCGCGTTCCTGCAATCATCCCACCGAGCGCAGACGGGTTCCCCTCCCGTGCCTGGACGGGTTAGGCTTGTTGAAAAGCGAGGGCGTCCGACGTGGCTGGCGAGGGCGCTTGGGATTCGGGATGGGGCACCGAGGCGGTGGAGCAGCCGTCGCGCGAGGCGGTCTTCCTTGCGCTGGTGGGCCAGCAGCCTGCGGCCACGGCTGTGCTGCTCAAGAGCTGGGTCGGTGAGAGCGGTCCTCCCGATGAGATCTGGTTGCTGGCCACCTCGCACGTCGAGCGAACCGGAGTGGCTGCACGGCTCCGCGCTTTCTGCGCCAGTGTGGTGCCCGGGACCCGCTGCGAGGTCGTGCCGATCGCGTCCGGCCTGGAAGACGCTGCCGGACGCCCCAGCGCGAGGACGTGGGTGCGGGACTTTTTAGCTTCCCGCGAACAGCGGGCGCAAGTGATCTTTGCCGGAGACCCCGGGCCATCGTTCCTCGTGTCGGCGGTTTCACGGCTCCTTCCCCGCGACGCGACCCTCTTGCACGCCGATTCCGACTGCGTCTGGGCTGTCCAACGCTGGGACGGTTGGGAGGGTTCCGGCCGCTCAAGGCGGTTGACATGGGCTTCGACACACTGCTGGTCCTCTACGGTCTGAGAGCTGCTGAGTCGCCGACAGGCCCGCATCCCCTGCTTGAACAGGCTCTCGACAAGCTGAAAATCCGAGTCCCGGACGACATCCGCCGCTCCGTGGCCTTCCCGGAATTGCCTGACCATGCCAGCCTCCCTCCTTTGGAACTTGCCTTCGAAGCCCGCGGGCGCCTGTACGGAGTGTGCGTGACCGCCGGCGAGCAAATCCTTCAGCGGATTCGGGAAATCGAACGGCTGGCGCTGTCGCTCGAAAACCTCAATCCGCGCATCAGTGTCTATTGTCCCAGCAGCTTGCAACGTCGCCGCCTTCGAGGGGCGGGCCTGGAGGCGCTGTCGGACCGCACATTGCGCGGGTGGGTGCAACTGCGCACGGCGCCACCGCCCGGCCACGCCGTGGAATGCGAAACCGTCGCGCCAGCCGAGCCGGCAGCGCTCATTCAAGGTGGCGGTGGTGATGGTGAGCCGCTGCTGGTCTGGATGGGCGCTGATCTGACCGCGACCCTCAATTCTATCTGGACTCACCGCCCCCGCCAGCTCGTGCTGCTCTATGATCGCCAGACTCCCGTCATTGTGGAGAAAGTCAACCGGTTGATCGAGTGCGCTGCGTCGGTACCCGCAGGCGCGATCTCGCTGTTGCCCTCGGACCATCTTGGGCGTTACGTCTCCCGGATGACCCGTGAGAAATTCCCGACGGCCGGGGCGGACGTCGGGGTAGGCTGGTACGATCGGGTGGAGCCGGGCCAGCGCCGCGACTACCGCAACGGCTACTACGAGCGGGACTTTGTGACGCGGTTGGGCGCCATCCGGCTGCGCATGGCGCGAACGCGGGGCAAGAATTTCCCGCCCAGGGGGCTGGAGAAGTTTCAGCGTCGGGCTGAGGACGTGGCCCTGCTGATCCGGGAGGCGTTCCTGCGGGGTGTGTCCACGCGCCAGGTGGGGCGGCTGGTGGCCACCTTCACCGGCGAGCCGGTGAGTGCGCAAACGGTGTCGAAGCTGACCCGGGACTTGGACGCGGCGGTGCAGGAGTTTCACCGGGCGCCTCGGAAGGACGAATGGGCTTACCTGTTCCTGGATGGAGTGAGTCTGCGCGTGCGGCGCCCGGCGGGACGCAAGCGGGTGCAGATGCTGGTGGCCTACGGGGTGCGCCAGGACGGAAGCCGGGAGCTGCTGGCCTTCCGACGCAGTCCGGGAGAAAGCCAGGTGACGTGGGAAGGCTCGCTGGAGAACCTGTACCGACGGGGTCTGGAGGGCAAGAACCTGGCGCTCATGGTGACCGATGGCTGTCCGGGTCTGGCTGCGGCCATCCAGGTGGTCTACCCGCACGTGCTGCACCAGCGTTGCTGGGTGCACACGATGCGCAACATTCTGGAGAAGGTGCGCCAGCGGGATTATGAGGCGGTCAAGAAGGACGCCCACGCCATCTACTTGGCGCCCAGCCTGGCGGCGGCCCGGCAAGCCTTTGAACACTTCCAGCAGCGCTGGCATCAGCCCTAGCCGCGCGTGGTCCGGCAACGGGAGCGGGATCTGCCCGAGTTGCTGAGCTTTTTCCGTTTCCCCAAGCCCTTGTGGCGGCCGTTGCGGACCACGAATGCCATCGAAAGAGTGTTCGTCGAGGTGCGCCGGCGCACCCGGCCCATGGTGTGCTTCGTGAACGTGGCCCGTGTGGACCGCATCATCTACTCGATCTTTCACAGAGGTTTAACTTGGAATGGCGCAACCGCACCCTCCGCGTTTTTACACAAGCCGCTTGACGTCACCCACTCTTGCTACCCACTTGCTCTCACTTTTGTTTTCAATGCATGATCTGTTGGGCGTATCCGAGCCGATCGCCATTGCCGCGCCGGGTGAAGCGGCGAACTGGTGCTTCGAAGCGGGCCGACCAGCTCGCGACCCACTCACGGGCGGCTCGAGGCCTCGGTCCTATAGCTCGGGGCAGCCCGCTCGGGGGAGGAGGTGGGCATCAGGTAGCTCGCCCCGGAGGCCGGGAAGGAAGCCCAGCAGGCCCAGCGAGCACCGGTTTATCTTGGCCGCCGGCTCCGAGAAAAAGGATCGTGGCGTCTCCGAACAAAAGCAGCTGGAAATCAGCGCGGAAATGTGCAGCTGGTTCTTAGGCGTCGCGCTTGTTGCAGTGGCCGCCGGTCAGGACCCCGGCGAAATCCCCATCGGTGCGTCTCCCGTGATGAAGCCCGATCTGGAACGCTTAGCGTCGGGCGACGGCGGGCGGCGGCGCCTATTGGCTGGCGGTGCCGTCGGGATCGTTGACGGCAAGGTCCGGGAGCTTATCCGTTCCGGCGCCCAGACCTTGCCGGTGTTCATAGTGTTGCGAGACCAGCCGCACCGCGAGGTTCTGGAGCGTTACGAGAGTCCTGCCCGCCTTAGGTTGCAGATGCTGGAGGGTCGCTACGCCGAGCTCTCCCGGCAGATCATCCCTTCCGAGCCCCAATTGTCGCTGGCCCGCAGCGACCTCGAGCGGGAGATGCTCGATGTTCGTCGCGCTGCCTTTCGGGAAATCGAAGCGCGAATCCGGCCCGAGCAGGATCAGGTGGAAGCTCTCCTGGCAAGCTTCGGTGCGCGCAATATCCGCCGATACAGCGCTATTAATATGCTGGCGGCAGAGGTGCCGGCGGCGGTTGACACCCTGGCTGCGCATCCCGCAGTCGCCGAAATTCGTCTGATCGAAAAGCAGTCTGCCCAGTTGGACGTGAGCGTGCCCAGTTTGGGGGCGCCTGTGTTCTGGGCTGCGGGCTACACCGGAGCGGGTGAGTCGGTGGCCGTCATGGACACCGGTGTCAGGACCAGCCACCCGGCCTTTTCGGGTTTGAACATCGTCAGCAAGGTGGTCCTCGACTACGCTAAACAAGACCCCTGCTTTGGCGATGATGCGACTTCCCCTGAGGACAAGCAGGGGCACGGCACGCGTATAGCGGGAATTGTGGCCAGCCGGGGCGCTCCCGGCTGGTCCAACTACTGGGGCGTTGCCCGAGGGCTGGAAACGCTCTACAACCTGAAGATAGCGTACTTGGACAAATGCACAGGCAGGGCCTGGGGAGTTGGTGCGGCAGATGCCTTGGAGTGGTCCATCCAACAAGCTCCTTGGGTCAAGGTTTTCAACTACAGCTACGGTGGGGATGCCAGCGGGGACGGCGACGTCTTGGCAAGGCTTTTTGACTACTTTGCTGACACTTACGGCCTGACCATCTCGGTTTCGGCAGGGAATGAAAGCAAGAGCGGCTTCCTCGGCCTGTGGACGAAACCCGGGCCGGTGAGTTCTCCGGGCATTGGCTATAACGTAATCACCGTCGCCGCCATGAACACGCAGGGCACGATTGACCGCAGCGACGATGAAATCGCGATCTTCAGCAGCCGTGGTCCGACCGTCGGAGGCCGCAAGAGGCCGGACATTGCGGCGCCAGGGGGCTTGCGGGACGACTGGCGCCTTTCCGGAAGGCAGCCTGTTCTTGGGATCTGGTCCGCAGACTATCAGTTGGATGGCTTCAGGAAGGATTCGGGCACCAGTTGTAAGGCAGACGCTCTGACCAGCTGAGCTAACCGCCCTAGGATACCTTTACGAATGTACCACGGTGGTGCGCCGTTGGGCGGGGGCGAAACACATGAGGGATGGTGCGGAGAGGGGGACTCGAACCCCCACGGGATTGCTCCCGCTAGCACCTCAAGCTAGTGCGTCTGCCAGTTCCGCCACCTCCGCATCCATCAGAACCTTCGAGGCTACTTCT